>NZ_JBSFGB010000018.1:0-201985 GCF_053596375.1 Streptomyces sp. NPDC001709
GGCGTTGATTTTTGGCACGCTGTTGAGTTCTCAAGGAACGGTCGCTTCCTTTGTACTCACCCTCTCGGGCTTTCCTCCGGGCGCTTCCCTTCGGTGTTTCACACTCTACCAGGGTTTTTCCGTCTCTCTGACCACCCTCCTGCGAACATGCAGAAGCGGATCCAGAGACAGGATCTGACGAGTTTGGTTTCTGCCTGGTAGGGGCGCTCTCGCGTTCTTCCGTCCCAAGCAGGAGTACGACTGTACACGGGGCCTTGAACGCGGTGCAAATCCAGGGGGCTGGTGGTCTAGACCACTAACTGGTAGCTTCTAAACGGAACCGCCACTTCATATGACATACGCTGCTGCTCAGTGACGGCCCGTAAGCAGCTCCACTCCTGGGAGGCTTCCCATGACCACCGTGACGTCCCCGCTCGACGGACGCGCCATCGGACTGACCGCCGTGCCGGATCCGGTCTTCTCCGGGGCCATGGTCGGCCCGGGCACCGCGATCGACCCCGTGCGTGAGCCCTCCGAGGCCGTGGCGCCCGTGGACGGCGTCATCGTTTCGCTGCACCCGCACGCCTTCGTCGTCGTGGACGAGAACGGGCACGGCGTGCTCACCCACCTCGGCATCGACACGGTGCAGCTCAACGGCGAGGGTTTCGAACTGCTCGTCAGCAAGGGCGACACCGTGACGCGCGGCCAGGCCGTCGTGCGCTGGAACCCGGCCGCCGTCGAGGCCGCCGGCAAGTCCCCGATCTGCCCGGTCGTCGCACTGGAAGCCACCGCCGAGAACCTCTCCGACCTCCGTGACAGCGGAGACGTGAAGGCCGGCGACAGCCTCTTCGCCTGGAACTGACGGCAGTGCCGTCCCCGGACGGCGATCAGGACAACCACCGCGGCGGCGGGACCCGCCGCACTACTCGGAGACGGGTGAGATGGAGACAACGCTGCGAGGCGTCGGCGTGAGCCACGGCGTGGCCGTCGGCGAGGTTCGGCACATGGGTACGGCGGTGCTGGAGCCGCCGGCCAAGCAGATCCCGGCGGAGGAGGCCGAGCGGGAGCAGGGGCGCGCCCGCCAGGCCGTGGACGCCGTGGCCGCCGATCTGATGGCGCGCGGCAATCTGGCCGGGGGCGAGGCCCAGGCCGTGCTCGAGGCGCAGGCCATGATGGCCCAGGACCCCGAGCTGATGGCGGATGTGGACCGGCGGATCGCCGTCGGCAGCACGGCCGAGCGTGCGGTGTACGACGCGTTCGCGGCGTACCGGGAGCTGCTGGCCGGTGCCGGTGAGTACCTGGCCGGCCGTGTGGCCGACCTCGATGACGTGCGGAATCGTATCGTCGCCCGGCTGCTGGGCGTTCCCATGCCGGGTGTCCCGGACAGCGACCAGCCGTACGTGCTCGTGGCGCGGGATCTTGCTCCCGCCGACACCGCGCTGCTGGATCCCTCGTTGGTGCTCGGGTTCGTGACCGAGGAGGGCGGGCCGACCAGTCACAGCGCGATCCTGGCGCGGGCGCTGGGTGTGCCGGCGGTCGTGGCGCTGCCGGGTGCCGGTGAGCTCGCCGAGGGCACGGTGATCGCCGTCGACGGCAGCACCGGCGACATCTTCGTGAACCCGAGCGAGGAGAAGAAGGCGCAGCTGGAGGCCGCGGCAGCCGAGCGCAAGGCCGCGCTGGCCGCCTCGACCGGACCGGGCGCGACCGCGGACGGTCACAAGGTGCCGCTGCTGGCCAACGTGGGCGGGCCGGCGGACGTACCGGCCGCCGTGGCGGCCGGGGCCGAGGGTGTCGGTCTGTTCCGTACCGAGTTCCTGTTCCTGGACGACAGCAAGAAGGCTCCTTCCGAGGCGAAGCAGGTGGAGGCCTACCGGCAGGTGCTGGTGGCGTTCCCCGAGGGCCGTGTGGTCGTGCGGGTGCTGGACGCGGGTGCGGACAAACCGCTGGACTTCCTGACTCCCGCCGACGAGCCGAACCCCGCGCTGGGCGTGCGGGGTCTGCGCACCCTGCTGGACCACCCCGAGATCCTGCGTACGCAGCTGACCGCGCTGGCGAAGGCCGCCGAGGGGCTGCCCGTCTATCTCGAGGTCATGGCGCCCATGGTGGCGGACCGTGCGGACGCGAAGGCGTTCGCGGACGCCTGCCGTGAGGCGGGGCTGCGGGCGAAGTTCGGCGCGATGGTGGAGATCCCGTCGGCCGCGCTGCGCGCGCGTTCGATCCTGCAGGAGGTCGAGTTCCTGTCGCTGGGGACCAACGACCTCGCGCAGTACACGTTCGCGGCCGACCGGCAGGTGGGCGCGGTGTCCCGGCTTCAGGACCCGTGGCAGCCGGCGCTGCTGGACCTGGTCGCGTTGTCCGCGGAGGCGGCCAAGGCCGAGGGCAAGAGCTGTGGTGTGTGCGGCGAGGCCGCGTCCGACCCGCTGCTGGCCTGTGTGCTGACCGGTCTGGGGGTCACCTCCCTGTCGATGGGTGCGGCGTCGATTCCTTATGTCCGGGCGACGCTCGCGAAGTACACGCTGGCTCAGTGCGAGCGGGCCGCGGCGGCCGCGCGTGCCGCGGACAGCGCCGAGGAGGCGCGCAGCGCGGCTCAGGCGGTGCTGTCCGGCGAGTAGCCGTACCGGCGGCGCGGTGCGTGTGCCGGGTGCAGGGGCGTCCCGCCTTCGGGTGGGACGCCCCTGGTGCGTTCAGTGGTGGTGGCCCGGATCTGTGCGCTCGTCTCCGAGGCCGGGGGGCTCGCAGTAGTCGACGCCGGTCTCCGGGGAGATGAGGTCGCCGGATTCGACGTCGGTGCAGTAGGCATCGAACACTTCGGCGGCGGTGAGTGGTTCGAGGCCGCCGGAGCGCAGTCGCCAGCCGTAGACGCGGTCGGCCGTGTCCGGGGCGCTGGTGCGCAGGACGAGGCCGCCGGGGCTTCGGGTCGCGAGGCCGAGTGCGAGGACGGTGGTGAATTCCAGGGCCTCGGCCTCGTCCAGGTGGATGCCGTCGTGGCCGTCCTGGTCGGCGTGCAGGACGGAGACGAGGGTGTCGGGTGGTCCGGAGACGCTGCAGACCAGGTGCCGGTCGCCGGGTGGTGCGGTGTCGAGGATGCGGACCAGGAGGTCGGAGGCGCGGGTGAAGGCCGCCCTGCCGATGTCCTCGCCGCAGGTGGGGCAGGGGCCCAGGCGGGAGAGCAGGGTGGTGGCGTACTCCCAGGTGGCCTGTCGTACGGCTTCGTCCACCAGGGCCGGCACGAGGGTGGCCAGGGGCCGGCCGTCGTAGGGGATGGTGGGGCCGGTGGCCGCGAGTTCCGCGGTGAACCGGGTCCGGCTGGCCGGGGCTTCCGGGTCGAGGTCGGCTTCCGCGCAGTAGGCGGCGTAGTCCTCGGGGTCGAACAGGGCGAGTGTCGTGTGGGTGCCCTGGGCGGCGCGGGCCTTGAGGACGGTCTCGACCTGCCGGAGGTAGGTCGCGTGGTCGTCGAAGGTGAAGCTGCGGTAGCGCCGCATGGCGCTGAAGTCGTGTTCGTCGGTGAGCAGACCGATGGTGCCGGCGATCTCCCGGCGCAGGACGCGTCGCATGGTCTGGTGGTCGGTGTGCGCCATGTTTCCCCCTGGGTGTGCAGTCGATCAATGCTCACTCACCGTAACCGTCGGCACTGACAATGGGCTCCGCCGGAGACGGTCGCGGACCAGGCGGTGCTGAAGTGCGCAGGTCGCGGCGATGGTGGCGCCGAAGGCGGTCCAGCCGAGGGGCCCGGTGGCGATGGCGGCGGTGACGGCGAGTGGGCCGAGGCTGCGCTGGCCCGCCTGGGCGAGGCCGTGCACGCCGAGGTAGGCGCCCTGGGCGGTGTCGGGGGCGAGGGCCAGGGAGAGTTCCCAGGACACGACGGCGTGCAGCATCTCGGCCAGGGTGAAGAGGGCGGCGGACGCGGTGAGCAGGCAGATCGCCTGGAGGGTGCTGCCCGTGGCGGAGAGGGCCAGGGTGATGCCGCCGGCGGCGGAGGCGGCGGACAGCGGGACGAGCAGTTTCCGGGCTGCCGCGGTGGTGGTGCCGTAGCGGGCGAGCGGTACCTGGAGGGCGACCACCAGCACGTTGTTCAGGACGAGCAGGAGGGGTGCGAGACCGTGCGGTACGCCCTCGGTGTGCGCGATCCACAGGGGCAGGCCGATCTGGAAGACGGAGTCGTCGAGGAAGAGGACCGTCTCGGTCGCGACGTAGGCGAGGTAGGTGCGATCGCGCCAGGGGTTGGCCGGCCTGGTGTTGCCGGGTGTGGCGCCGGCGGTGGCGGCGATGCGGCCGGCGGCGCGGGGTTCCGCGCAGGTGAGGGTGAGGAGTGCGATCGCCAGGAAGGAGAGTGCGTCGCCGGTGAGGAGCCAGCGGTAGGCGGTGGTGGTGCCGAGGGTGAGGGCGGCCGCGGCGCCGAGGCCGCCCAGGGCCCAGCCGGCGTTGGAGGCGGTGCGGTTGACGGCCTGGTAGCGGACGCGTTCGGGTCCGGCGACGCGGGCGGCGTAGAGCTTGGTGAGGACGCTGGAGGCCCGGTCGCCGAGGCTGCCGACGGCCGAGATCGCGAGCAGCGGGAGGTAGTGGTCGGTCGTGAGCAGGCCGAAGGACGCGAGTGCGCGCAGAAGTTGGAGCGCGACCAGGATCCGGGTGAGGGGGAAGCGGTCGGCCATGCGTCCGCCGAGGGGGGCGCCCGCGATGCCTACCGCGCCGGAGACGGCGGCGAGGGTGCCGACCTGGGCGACGGACAGGCCGGAGACGTAGGTGAAGTACAGGACGGAGACGGATGCCCACAGGCCGCTGCCGATGCGGTCGATGAAGGTGACGAGCAGCATCCGGTGTCCGTCGCGGCCTCCTGGTATGCGCGTCGGCCGGATCGCGGCCTCGGGCTTGGCATCCACTGTTTCCCCCTCGGGCGGAACTTGCCGCCAGTTATGTATTGATACATAATCATTAACGTGGCAACACAATATGAGATCAGTGGTACGACGGCCAAGGGAATTGCCGCATCCGTGGAACGCGGCGTGGCGGAGGGGGCGTTGGCCCCGGAGGCCGCGCTGCCGCCCGTGCGGCGGCTCGCGGACGACCTGGGGGTGAGTCCGGGCACGGTCGCCACCGCGTACAAGGAGTTGCGGCGGCGCGGCATCGTCGTCACGCGCGGGCGTGGCGGCACGGTGATCGCGCCTGCCCCCGCGGTCGCGTCGCGGCGGCCGCCCAAGGTGCCCGAAGGGCTGCGGGACCTGGCCGGTGGACACCCTGATCCGGCCCTGTTGCCCGCGCTGCTGCCGGCGTCGCGGCTCTCCCCCGGCGCCCACTCCCATCGCTCCGCTCCCCGGCTGGCGCGACTCGAGGACGCGGTGCGCGACTGGCTGGGGGCGGAGGGCGTCCCGGTGGAGCACGTGACGTTCGCGCACGGGGCGCTGGACCTGATCGGGCGGGTGCTGTCGGTCGAGTTGCGTCCCGGCGACGGCGTGGCCATGGAGGATCCGGGCTATCACCACCTGCTGGATCTGGTCGCGGCGCTGGGGCTGCGCACCGTCCCGGTCGCCGTGGACGACGAGGGGATGCGGCCGGAGGCCCTGCGCGGAGCGCTCAGGGCCGGGGTACGGGCCGTGGTGCTCAGTCCGCGGGCGCAGAATCCGTACGGCGGGTCCTTCTCCGTCACCCGTCGCGATGCGCTGGCCGAGGTGCTGCGGGAAGCACCCGATGTGCTGGTCGTGGAGAACGACCATGCCTCCGAGGTGGCCGACGCCGCTCTGCACACGGTGACCGGTGCCGGGCCGGCCCGCTGGGTGCATGTGCGGACCGTCAGCAAGTTCCTGGGGACGGATCTGCGCTGGGCGGCCGCGGCCTGTGATCCGGTCACGCTCGCCCGGCACGACGGGCGGCTGCTGCTGACCTCGGGCTGGGTCAGTCACCTGTTGCAGGAGACCGTGCTCGGGCTGATGACGGACGACGGCACGCGCGCGTTGGTGGCACGCGCGCGTGAGACGTACGCGCTGCGGCGCACGGCACTGGCCCATGAGCTGGCCGAACGGGGGGTCGCGGCGCATGCCGCGAGCGGAATGAACCTGTGGGTGCCGGTGCGCGACGAGTCGGCGGTGGTGAACGGGTTGCGGTCGTACGGCTGGTGGGTCGCGGCCGGGGCGCGGTTCCGCCTGGCTTCCGGGCCGGGGGTGCGGATCACGGCCGCGGGGCTGGAGCCGGCCGACGCCGCGCGGCTGGCCTCGGACTTCGCCGCCGTGCTGGGCGAGTCCGAGGCCACCTACGGGGGGTGATCCGCCCCGGGGGGGTCAGGCGCGCTTGCGGGCGAGTTCCTCGTAGAAGCCGAGCAGCGAGAGGTTGTCGATGGAGCCCGGGTTGACCGCCTTCTCCAAAGGCGTGCCCTGAAGGATGCGCTTGACGGGGACCTCGATGCGCTTGCCGGTGAGGGTGTGCGGCACGCCGGGTACCTCGATGATCTCGTCGGGTACGTGGCGCGGCGAGAGCTGTTCGCGGATGGCCTGCTTGATGCGGTTCAGGAGTGCCTCGTCAAGGACCGCGCCCGGCGCGAGGTGCACGAACAGCGGCATCCAGTAGCCGCCGTCGGGCTGCTCGATGCCGATGACGAGGGATTCCCTGATCTCGGGCAGGCGCTCGACGACCTCGTAGATGTCGGCCGAACCCATGCGCACGCCCTGCCGGTTGAGGGTGGAGTCGGAGCGGCCGTGGATGATCACGGTGCCACGTGAGGTGACCGTGATCCAGTCGCCGTGCCGCCAGACGCCCGGGTAGGTGTCGAAGTAGCTGTCGTGGTAGCGGCTGCCGTCGGGGTCGTTCCAGAAACGGATCGGCATGGAGGGCATGGGGTTGGTGACGACCAGCTCGCCGACCTCGTCGATGACGGGCTTGCCGCTCGGGTCCCACGCCTGCAGGTCGGTGCCGAGGCCGGGCGCCTGGAGTTCGCCGGTGTAGACGGGGAGGACCGGCACGCCGCCGGCGAAGCAGGAGCAGACGTCGGTGCCGCCGCTGACGGAGGCGATCCACAGGTCGGCCCCGCTCTCCGCGAACTCGTCGTGCAGCCAGCGGAAGCCGTCGGGCGGCAGGGGCGAGCCGGTGGTGGCGACGCACTTCACCGTGGACAGGTCGAAGTCGCGGGCCGGGTGGACGCCGGCCTTGCGGCAGGCCATGACGTAGGCGGCGGAGGTGCCGTAGAGGGTGGCTCCGGTGCGCTCGGCGATCCGCCACTGGGCGCCGGTGTCGGGGTAGCCGGGGCTGCCGTCGTAGAGGACGATCGCGGTGCCCGTGAGCAGGCCGGAGACGAGGAAGTTCCACATCATCCAGCCGGTCGAGGTGTACCAGAAGAAACGATCCTCGGGGCCGAGGTCGCAGTGCAGGCCGAGCTGCTTGAGGTGTTCGACCAGGATGCCGCCCTGGGACTGGACGATGGCCTTGGGCAGGCCGGTGGTGCCGGAGGAGTACAGCACCCAGAGCGGGTGGTCGAACGGGACCTGCTCGAAGACGGGCTCGGTGTCCCCCGCCGTCAGCGCCGACCACTCCAGGGCCCCCTCGGGCGCCTCGGTGCCGAGCAGCGGGATGTGGACGACGGCACGCACCGTGGGCAGCTCGCGGCGCAGCTCGGCGACGATCTCGCGGCGGTCGTGCTCCTTGCCGCCGTACCGGTAGCCGTCGACGGTGAACAGGACGACGGGTTCGACCTGCTGGAAGCGGTCGAGGACGCTGCGCGCGCCGAAGTCGGGGGCGCAGGAGGTCCACACGGCGCCCACGGCGGCCGTGGCGAGCAGGGCGACGACGGCCTGCGGGATGTTGGGCAGGTAGCCGCTGACACGGTCACCGGGGCGGACGCCGAGGGCGCGGAGTTCGGCGGCGAGGGAGCCGACCTGGCGGCGCAGTTCGGACCAGGTCACCGGGCGCGGTTCGTGGGTCTCGTCGACGTACACGAGGGCGGGCTGGTCCGGGCGGTCGGCCGCTGCGCGCAGGGCGTGCTCGGCGTAGTTGAGGGTGCCCCCGGGGAACCACTGGGCGCCGGGCATGGCGCGGTCGCCGAGCACGCGCGCGTAGGGCGTCGAGAACCGCACGTCGAAGAACTCCGTGACGGCTTTCCAGAAGGTGTCCAGCTGGTCGACGGACCACTGGTGCAGGGCGGGGTAGCCGCCTTCGGCCGGGGCTCCGTGGTGCTCGGCGGCCCACGCCTGGAACTGGGTGATGCGGGCCTGGGCGATCCGCTGGGGATCGGGCTGCCAGAGCGGCTGGGGGTTCGCGGTCGACATGGGGGCGGCTCCCGGGCTGTGCGCGTCGTGGGCGTCGGTCCGCGCACGGGCTGGGGTGTGCGCGTGACGCGGCTGACAGGGACGATGCCATGTGATCGACTTCTACACCAGGGTGCACCCCACATAGTGAGTGTCGTGAAGATGTGGTCCCGGCACGGGTGAACGGCAGTTGAACGACACGCGCGCGTGGGGTGCGCAGTGGCAGGGTGAGCAGCATGGACGGTCGTGACCTGGTGCGTTCGGTGAGTGTGGTCGGTTCGGGGAAGGCGGCTCAGGGGTTGCGTACCGTACGGGCCGCGTGGCGCAGGCGGCGGATCGACGCCGCCGGGTTGCCGCGCCGGGGCGCCGAGCGGGCGCGGGTCCCAGGTCAGGTGGTGGGTGTGGAGCCGGGGCCGGGCGGCGGCCTGATCCGGTTCGCCCGGTCCGAGCTGCGGATCACCGTCGCGGTGAACGGGGCCGTGTTCTGGGGCTGGGACGGGGCGGCTGCGCAGCCCTCGTACGCGCTCGCGGGGAGCTGTCCGGACCCGGATCCGCGGGCGGTGCTGGAGCCGGACAAGGACGGCGGCTGGCGGGTGGTCGCCGAGCGGGTGACGGTCACCGTCTCGCGGCACGGCGCGGTGGAGGTGTGTACACCCGGCGGGGTGATGCTGCGGCGGGATCTGCCGCCGCGCTGGTGGGAACCGGTCGGCGGGGGCACGGCGCGGTGGATGCAGCGGTCGGAGGTGGCGGCGGACGCCCGTTTCTTCGGTCTGGGCGGCAGGGCGTCCGGGCCGCGGCTGCGGGACGGCACGTACCGGCTGTGGAACACCGATCCCGGGCGGGCCTTCGGCCGCGGCGACGATCCGCTGTATGTGACGATGCCGGTGCAGCTCGTGGTGGCCGACGCCGGCACGCACCTGGTGTTCCACGACACCACCTGGGACGGCACGGTGGTCCTGCGGGAGGGCGAGGAGGGCGCCGGGTCCGGGCACGACCGGGCGGGGCGCTGCGAGGTGCGGATGGACGGCGGTCCGCTGCGCTGCTGGGTGATGGTGGGCACCCCCGCGCGCGTGCTGCACACGTGGGCCTCGCTGACCGGGGCGCCCGCGCTGCCGCCCGCCTGGGCGCTCGGTCACCACCACGCGCGGTGGGGCTTCGGCAGCGAGCAGGAGGTGCGCCGGATCGTCGCGGGCTACCAGGAACGCGGGCTGCCGCTGGACGCCGTCCACCTGGACATCGACCACTACGACGACCACCAGGTGTTCACCGTCGATCAGGAGCGGTTCCCCAAGCTGCCGCAACTCGCCGAGGAGCTGCGCCGGGACGGGATCCGGATGGTGTCGATCATCGATCCGGCGGTGAGGGGGGCGGCGGGCAACCCCGTGTACGACAGCGGCTCGGCCGTGGACGCCTTCGTGCGGGACTCCTCCGGGCGCACGGTGCGCGGTGTGGTGTGGGCCGGGGAGTCGGTCTTCCCGGACTTCACGCACGCGCGCGTGCGCACATGGTGGGGCGGGCTGTACGAGGAGCGGCTGGGGCAGGGCTTCGCGGGCTTCTGGCACGACATGAACGAGCCGACGTCGTTCAACGCCTTCGGCGAGCCCACCCTGCCGCGTTCGTCCCGGCACGCCCTGGAGGGGCGCGGGGGCGATCACCGGGAGGCGCACAATGTGTACGCGCTCTGCATGGCCCGGGCGGGTTACGAGGGGCTGCGCGAGCTGTCGCCCCGGGAGCGTCCCTTCCTGTTCTCCCGGTCGGGCTGGGCCGGGATGCAGCGCTATGGGGGCACCTGGTCCGGGGACGTGGCGACGGGCTGGCCCGGGCTGCGGGCGTCGCTGTCGCTGGTGCTGGGGCTCGGGCTGTGCGGGGTGCCGTACTCGGGCCCGGACGTGGGCGGTTTCGACGGCAGTCCGTCACCGGAGCTGTATCTGCGGTGGTTCCAGCTCGGCGCCTATCTGCCGCTGTTCCGCACCCATGCGAGTCTGCGGGCGGGGCGCCGGGAGCCCTGGGAGTTCGGTGCCGGGGTGCTGGAGCACGCGCGCGTGGCGCTGCTCGAGCGCAGGCGTCTGCTGCCGTACTTCATGACGCTGGCGCATCTGGCCCGGCGGACGGGTGCGCCCTATGTGCGGCCGCTGTGGTGGGGGTCGCCGGAGGACCGGGCGCTGCGCGACTGCGAGGACACGTTTCTGCTCGGGGACGGTCTGCTGGTGGCTCCGGTACTGGACCCGGGTGCCGACCGGCGGGCGGTGCAGCTGCCGCGGGGCCGCTGGTACGACACGGTGACGGAGGAGGCGTACGAGGGGCCGGCCCGGGTTCTCGTCGACGCACCGCTGTCGCGGATACCGGTGTTCGCGCGCGCGGGTGCGGTCATCCCCGTGCGCGGTGCCGACGGCGGCCTGGAGCTGGAGGTGTGGGCACCCGCGCGTGGCCGGACCGGAGGCGGCCTGGTCGTGCCGGACGCGGGCGACGGGTGGGACGAACCGGAGATCGAACGCTACGTCGCCCGCCGGCAGGGCCGTGAGGTGGTGGTCACCCGGGACCGGGAGGGCGGTTCCGCCGCGCCGCCCTACCTGGTGCGGGTGCGGGGGCTCGGCTGAGCCGCGCGGCTCAGACGTACCGGCCCTCGAACCAGGCCCGTACGGCGATGGTGTGCAGCGGGAAGGCGAGTTCCTCGGGCCTGCGCAGCAGCCGCCAGCCCTCGGTCTCGTCCGTGGGATCGGCGGGCGGGAGTCCGTCCGCCGGGCGCTCCGGGAGGAGTCCGAACAGCAGCAGGTGCCCGTCGGGCGAGCTCATGGCGTCCACGAGGCGCACGTCGCGCGCGGCCGCGTCGATGCCGGTCTCCTCCTTGAGCTCGCGGACGACGGCGTGTTTCCAGTCCTCCCGGTCGTCGATGTAGCCGCCGGGCAGTGCCGTGCCGCCACGCGCGGGGGCGATGGTGCGGGTGATGACGACCAGGGCCGTGCCCTTGGTGTCGTACACGGGCTGGAGCGCGATCGCGACCGGCAGCGGGTTGCGGTAGGCGACGGTCCCGCAGGACGGGCAGGTGCGCGGCCAGCCGGAGACGCCCTCTCCATAGGGCGCTCCGCAACCGGAACAGTGCGAGTCCGGTGCGGAGTTGGCAGTTGAGTGCTGAGTTTCGGACACGCGCGGACTGTATCCGATCAGAAGAGGGGCGTCTTGTGCAGGCGGCTCAGTCTCCGTTGATGAGCGACTTCCGGGAGACGGGGAAGTCGAAATAGGTGTCCGGATAGGGCTCCGGCTTGTACGTGTAGTGCCACCACTCCTCGGCGAGGTTCACGAATCCGAGGTCCTCCAGGGTGTTCTTGAGCAGCAGGCGGTTGGCGCGCTGTTCCCCCTGGATCCGTGGGTCGAGCGTGTGCGCAAGGGTGTCGAAGCAGTCGAATCCCGTGCCCATGTCGACGGAGTTGTCCGGGAATCGCTCATCCTTGGGCGCGTAGCACGGCACGAGCGGCTCCCCCGGGTAGTACGGCCGGGTCGGCCTCGCGGGGAGCTTCACGATCGTGAGGTCCATGGTGGAGCCGCGGCTGTGGCCGGACTTCTCGGCGATGTAACCGTCCGCGAACAGGCGGGTCTTGTCGACGTTCGGATAGAACTCGCCCTTCGTCGCCTGGTCGCCGAGGTCCTTGGCCCAGCGGACGAAGTGGTCCACGGCGCGCTGGGGGCGGTAGCAGTCGTAGACCTTGAGGGTGTAGCCCATGCGCAGCAGGTGGAGCTGCGCCTTGTGGAGGGCTTCGGCGGCGGGACGGGTGAGGATGCAGATGGGCTGCTCGTAGCCGTCGATGCGCTCGCCGACGAAGTTGTGCGGGGTGAAGTAACGGATCTCCTGGATGATCGTCGGGTCCACGGTTCTCAGGGCCACGAAGTCCTTCGGCGCCTTGGGCTCCGGCTTCGCCTGCGCGGTGGCGGAGGCGGCGGTCACGGCCAGCAGGGCGGCGAGGGCGGTGACGAGACCGCGGACTGCACTGGTGAGTCGTGTCATGTCTGCGCCCTGCCCATTTCCGGATGCCCGTGACACACTTCTGACGATCCGTCAGATCTTTAGGGGCAGGGAGGGGCTTTGTCTCGGACACGCACGCCCGCGGTCGCCGGCTGGTTCGCCGGCGAGGGGGACGGCTTCCGGTTGCTGGGCACCCGTTGCTCGTCCTGCGCCACGGTGTTCTTCCCGCGCGAGGACGTCCACTGCCGGAACCCGCACTGCGCCGGTGACTCACTGGAGGAGGTACGCCTGTCACGAAGAGGGCGAATCTGGTCGTACACGGACAGTCGATACCGTCCGCCGTCACCCTATGTGAGTAATCCGGAACTTCCGTGGGAGCCGTACGCGTTGATCGCGGTGGAGCTGGAGGCCGAGCGGATCGTGGTGCTGGGACAGGCGGCTCCCGGGGTCACCGTCGCCGATCTGACGGTGGGCATGGAGGTGGAGGTCGTCCCCGGGGTGCTCCACGAGGACGCGGAGACGACCTGGACGACCTGGCACTGGCGGCCGACGGGGGTGAGGGCATGACGAGGGACGTGGCGGTGCTCGGCGCGGGCATGCACCCATGGGGCAAGTGGGGGCGCTCCTTCGTGGAGTACGGGACGGCGGCGGCCCGCGCGGCGCTCGCGGACGCCGGCGTCGACTGGCGGGACGTCGGCTCGGTCGTGGGCGCGGACACGGTGCGCGGCGGCTATCCCGGGTATGTGGCGGGAGCTACGTTCGCCAGAGCCCTGGGCTGGCAGGGAGCCAGGGTCGCGAGTGTGTACGCGGCGTGCGCGTCCGGGGCGCAGGCGATCGCCACGGGACGGGCACAGATCCTCGCCGGGCTCGCGGACGTCGTCCTCGTGGTGGGGGCCGACGCGGCGCCCAAGGGGTTCTTCCGGCCCGCGGGCGGGGAGCGCCCCGACGATCCGGACTGGTTGCGCTTCCGTCTGCTGGGCGCGACGAATCCGGCGTACTTCGGGCTCTACGCACGGCGGCGGATGGCGGTGCACGGGGACACACCGGAGGACTTCGCCCTGGTCAAGGTGAAGAACGCCGCCATGGGTGCGCTCAACCCGTACGCCCGCTACCGCAAGCGGGTCACCGCGGAGGAGGTCGCCGCGTCCGCGGTGGTCGCCGATCCGCTGCGGCTGCTCGACATCTGCGCCACGTCCGACGGCGGCGCGGCCCTGGTGCTCTCCAGCCTGGACTTCGCGCACCGGCACGGTGTGGCCCGGCCGGTGCGAATCCGGGCGGTGTCGACGGTGACCCCGCGCTTCCCGAACACGGTGCCGGACCTGCCGGACATCGCCACGGACTCCGCTGTGGCGGTGGAGGCCGCGGACGAGACCTTCCGGGCCTCCATCGCCCGGGCCGCCTACGAGGAGGCCGGCATCGGCCCCGAGGACCTGTCCCTGGCCGAGGTCTACGACCTGTCCACCGCGCTGGAGTTGCAGTGGTACGAGGACCTGAGGCTGTGCGGCGAGGGCGAGGGGGCGAAGCTCCTGCGGGTGGGAGCCACCGCTCCGGGCGGCCGCACGCCCGTCAACGCCAGTGGCGGCCTTGCCTCCTTCGGGGAGGCGGTGCCGGCCCAGGCCATCGCCCAGGTCTGCGAGCTGACCTGGCAGCTGAGAGGCGCCGCGGGCGACCGGCAGATCACCGGCGCGCGCGTGGGGATGTCCGCGAACCAGGGGCTGTTCGGGCACGGATCGGCGGTGGTCGCGGTGAGGTGACCAAAACGGGAGGAGACCGTCCTGTGGCACCGGTGACAGCAGGGGTTGTCCACGCTGCGTGATCGCCCCGGAATCCTGTGTGAACGTCTCATGAACTGGGCCTGGGCGTACGCGGGCGGCGACATCATGCTCCCGTGCACTCCTGGACGGACACTCTGCGCTTCGCCTTCCAGCCGGTGGTCAACCTGACGACGGGCGCGGTCGCCGCCCTGGAGACACTCGCCCGCCCGGAGACCGGTGACATCCTGGCCGAGGCCCGCCGGGACCCCGAACTCGACGGCAGGCTCACGGTGTTGGCGCTGCGCGCCGCAACACACAAGGAGACCCTGCTGCCGCTGCACCTCAACGTGTTCGCGGCCACCCTCGCCGACCTCGGCGGCCTCACCCCGCTGCACGACACCGTGCGCGCGGCCGGGCGCATGCCCTGGGAGATCACGCTGGACGTGGTCCCGCCCTACACACATGTGCCGCAAAGGGCACTGCTGGAGGCGGTGGCCGCGCTGCGCGAGCAGGGGTTCCGGATCAGCGCGGACGGCATCGGGGACGGCGACGTACCGCTGCGGCTGCTCACCGATCTCTCCCCCGACCTGGTCAAGCTCGACGCCTCGCTGCTGTCCCGGCCGGCCGCGGTACGGGCGATGCGGACGCTGTGCGAGGAGCTGGGTGCCCTGGTCGCGGCGGAGGGTGTCGAGACCGAACTGCAGTGTGCCGCCGCGCTGTCGGCCGGTGCGCAGCTGGCCCAGGGCGAGCTGTTCGCGCCGCCGGCCCGGATCCCCGCCGCCGACGTATACGTTCCGCCCCGCTCCCCCGGCGCCGTCAGCATGCCCCGGTCCGGGCCGTCGGTGCGGGAGTTCGTGCGCCCGGCCGCGGTGCTGCCGGTGACCGCGTCGGCGGGGCAGGTGCGGGCGCTGCTGACCGGGTCGCCGGACGTCTCGGGTGTGCTGCTGGTGGATCAGGCCGGCAGGCCCGTGCGGTCGGTGCACCGCTCACGCTTCCTGCTGACCATGTCCGGCCGCTACGGGCACGCCCTGTACGCCGACCGGCCGGCCTTCAAGCTGGGTGACCCGCCCCGCACGGTCGGGGCCGACGCCACCGCCTGGGAGGTGCTGGACGTCGTCGCGATCGGCGGCCGGGACCGGACCTCCGACGATGTCGCGGTGGTCGACCGGCACGGGCGGTGCGTGGGCGTCGTACGACTCGCGGACCTGGTGCGGGCCCTGTCCGAGAGCCGGGTCGAGGAGGCGGCCGGGCTCAATCCGCTGACCCGGCTGCCCGGTTCGGACCGCATCACGAGCGAGGTGGACCGGTGGATCACGGACGGCCGGACGTTCGCGCTCAGCTGGCTGGACATCGATCATTTCAAGCACGTCAACGACGGTGCCGGGTTCGCCGCGGGCGACGAGCTGATCCGGTCGGTGGGGCGGGCGCTGCAGCAGGCGGTCTCGGGGCACGCGCGCGTGGGGCACATCGGCGGGGACGACTTCCTGGTGCTGGCCGAGGAGGAGGCGCTCGATCCGCTGGTCGCCGCCGTGCTCGACGCACCCTGGTCGGCGGGGGACCAGCCGGTCACGCTCTCCCTGGCGACCGTCGTGTGCGCGCCGGGCAGCGTCGGCGACCATCGCCACGCCGCCGCCCACCTCGCTCCGCTGAAGAAGGCGGCCAAGGCGCTGCGCGGCGCGAGCTGGGTGCTCGGGCGGGCCGGGCTGCCGGGGCACGAGGTCCGGCGCGGCTCGGGGGCGGCGCCGGCACAGGCCGGGTACGCGGCCGCCGAGCCAGGGTGGTGAACGTCCCTGCCGGATATGTTCGTTGTGGCTCGCGGCGGTGACCCGGCCGCCGGGCGAGTCGCTGTCACCGTCGCCGTCGGCAACCTTGACGCCCCCGTGGCACCGGTGAACACTTCCCGGTGTCAGCCGACATCGCCGTACATTCGCGGCGTTATCAGGCACTGCGCCACGGGTCTGTCCTGCTGCACGGCCCGTCCCTCCTGGCGATACGGCTGCGACGGCACGCTCGTCACGGACGCCGGGCGGGGCACGGGGCTCCCTGTCCACGGCTGACGTCGCCAAGGAAACTTGCCCGCACGGAAGCCCGGGGCCGAGCGCCCCGACCGGCGCCAAGGGAGCCGCCATGAGCAACGGAGACATCTTCGTCGGCGAAGTCATCGGCACCGCGATCCTCATCCTGTTCGGTGCCGGTGTCTGCGCCGCCGTCACTCTCAGACATTCCAAGGCAAGGGCCTCGGGCTGGGTCGTCATCGCGTTCGGCTGGGGCTTCGGCGTCCTGGCGGGCGCGTACACCGCCGCCCCGCTCTCCGGGGGCCAGCTCAACCCCGCGGTCACCCTCGGCATCGCCGTCGACACCGGCAAGTGGGGCAAGGTCTGGGTGTATCTGCTGGGCCAGCTCGTCGGTGCGATGCTCGGGGCCGTACTGGCGTACCTCGTGTATCTCGCGCAGTTCCAGGCCAACGTCCGCAAGGAGGGCGGCGCCGAGGGCACGGTCGAGGAACCGGTGGCGACGCTCGGCATCTTCTCGACCATTCCGGAGATCCGGAACCCGGTCGCCAACCTCATCACCGAGATCATCGCGACCATCGCGCTCGTGCTGCCCGTCCTCGCCTTCGGGCTGACCAAGGGACTAGGCGAGTCCGGCACCACCGTGCTGATCGTGTCCCTGCTCGTCGTCGGCATCGGGCTCTCCCTCGGCGGGCCCACTGGCTACGCCATCAACCCGGCCCGCGACCTCGGCCCGCGCATCGTGCACACCTTCCTGCCGATCCCCAACAAGGGCACGTCCGACTGGCGTTACGCCTGGATACCGGTCGCCGGGCCCCTGATCGGCGGGGTACTCGCCGGCGTCATCTACAACGCGGCCTTCTGATCTCCCGTACATCTCTCCCCCACCCCGTACGCCGCCTTACCGCCCCGCACCGCGCCCCGCTGACCAGCGACCCGACCCAGCGACCCAGGGGACAGCCATGACGGACACCGCCGAGAAGTACGTCGCCGCCATCGACCAGGGCACCACGTCCAGCCGCTGCATCGTCTTCGACCACGGCGGCGCGATCGTCGCCGTGGACCAGCGTGAGCACCGCCAGATCTTCCCCAAGCCGGGCTGGGTGGAGCACGACGCGACCGAGATCTGGTCCAAGGTGCAGGCCGTGGTGGCCGGAGCGCTCGCCAAGGCCGGGCTGCGCGCCGACCAGCTGAGCGCGCTCGGCATCACCAACCAGCGCGAGACGACGGTCCTGTGGGACCGCGCCACGGGCAAGCCCGTGCACAACGCGATCGTGTGGCAGGACACCCGTACCGCGGCCCTGTGCAACGAACTGGGCGGCGCGGACGGCCAGGACCGCTTCCGCGAGCAGACGGGGCTGCCGCTGGCCAGCTACTTCTCCGGGCCCAAGGCGGCCTGGCTGCTGGACCATGTGCCCGGCCTCAGGGAGCGGGCCGAACACGGCGAGATCGCCTTCGGGACCATCGACTCCTGGCTGATCTGGAACCTCACCGGCGGCACCGACGGCGGCCGGCACGTCACCGATGTCACCAACGCGGGCCGCACCATGCTGATGAACCTGGACACCCTCCAGTGGGATCCGGCCATCCTCTCCGCCATGAACGTGCCCGAGGCGGTCCTGCCCGAGATCAGGTCCTCGGCAGAGGTCTACGGCACGGCGGTCGGGCAGCTCGCCGGCGTGCCCGTGGCCGCCGCGCTGGGCGACCAGCAGGCCGCCGTCTTCGGGCAGGCCTGCTACGACGTGGGCACCGCGAAGAACACCTACGGCACCGGCAGTTTCCTGCTGCTGAACACCGGCAACCGGCCGGTGCCGTCCAAGAGCGGGCTGCTGACGACGATGGGCTACAAGATCGGCGGGGAGGCGCCGGTGTACTGCCTGGAGGGGTCCATCGCGATAACGGGCGCGCTCGTCCAGTGGTTCCGCGACCAGCTCGGGATCATCCGCAGCGCCGACGAGATCGAGACACTGGCGGCGAGCGTCGAGGACAACGGCGGCGCGTACATCGTGCCCGCCTTCTCGGGCCTGTTCGCGCCCTACTGGCGCTCCGACGCGCGCGGTGTGGTCACCGGCCTCACCCGGTACGTCACGAAGGCGCACCTCGCGCGCGCGGTGCTGGAGGCGACGAGCTGGCAGACCCGGGAGGTCGTGGACGCCATGTATCAGGACTCCGGGGTGCGGATCACCACATTGAAGGTCGACGGCGGCATGACGAAGAACAATCTGCTCATGCAGCACCAGGCGGACGTCCTCGGCGTGCCGGTGATCCGGCCCCGGGTGTCGGAGACGACCTGCCTGGGCGCCGCCTACGCGGCCGGTCTGGCGACCGGGGTGTGGAACGACCTGGACGAACTGAAGTCGCACTGGCGGCAGGACGCGGAGTGGACACCGGCGATGGAGGCGTCGGTACGCGACCGCGAGTACGGCAACTGGCGCAAGGCGGTGGAGAAGAGCTTCGGCTGGCTGGAGGAGGAGGACGGCGCGTAACGGTGCCCGGCACGCGCGCGTGAGGGCTCCTCACGGACCACGGCCCGTACCCCGGTCGGCGGGGGTACGGGCCGTGCCCGTGATTCCGGCCCAAGGGGCCGCCTCGCCGGTCAGCCGAGGGCGGCCTGGCGGCGGTCCGCCGCGTGGTCCATCGCGTGCTGGACGACTCCGATGAGCACTTCTTTGACCGATTGCCGGTCGCGCGCGTCGCACAGCAGCACGGGCACGTCCTCGTCCAGGTCGAGGGCCTGCCGGACGGTCTCGGCCGGGTAACGCGCCGCTCCCTCGAAGCAGTTGACGCCGACGAGGAAGGGTATGGAACGCCGCTCGAAGTAGTCGACGGCGGCGAAGCAGTCCTCCAGGCGCCGTGTGTCGGCCAGGACGACGGCGCCGAGCGCGCCCTCGGACAGCTCGTCCCACATGAACCAGAACCGCTCCTGCCCGGGCGTGCCGAAGAGGTACAGCACCAGGTCCTCGCGCAGGGTGATACGGCCGAAGTCCATGGCCACGGTGGTGGTGTGCTTGCCCTCCACACCGCTGGTGTCGTCGACCGGGCGGCCGGCCTCGGTGAGCAGTTCCTCGGTGCGCAGCGGCCTGATCTCGCTGACCGCGCCGACGAGGGTGGTCTTGCCCACGCCGAAGCCGCCGGCCACCAGGATCTTGAGCGTGACGGGCTCGACCGGGGGCTTGCCGCGCTCAGAACGCCCGAAGATCATCGGTCTCTTCTCCTGCTCGAGGGTTCTGCTGGATGGGGTGGGGCGACGGTTCTCGCGCCGGTCACAGGGCCCGGAGGCCGTTGATCACGTCGCGCAGAATGCTCTCGTCCGGCAGCTCGGCCGGGGGCACCGGACGCGTGACGTGGACGAGTTCCGCGTGCACGAGGTCGCCGATGAGGACCCGCACCACGCCGGTCGGCAGGTCGAGTTCGGCGGCGAGTTCGGCGACCGACTGCGGTTCGTCACGGCAGAGCCCGACGATCTCCACATGCTCCGGCGCCAGCGTCGGATCCGTCTCCGGGTCGCCCACGTCCGGTTCCGTGACGACCACGGCGATCAGGTCGAGCCGGTGCTGGGCCGGACTCGTCGTGCGGCCGCGTGTCATGGCGTACGGACGGACGACCGGTCCGGCCTCGTCGTCGAACCAGTGGTTTCTTCGCTGACCGTCTGCGCTCATGACATTCCACTACCCGCCCGCGGGGAGATCGGTGCGCGGGGCGGTGCCCAGATGTACGCCGACCCGCTTCACGAGGAGCGTCATCTCGTAGGCGACCTGTCCGACGTCGGAGTCGGCGTCGGACAGGACGGCCAGGCAGCTGCCGTCCCCGGCCGCGGTGACGAACAGAAAGGCGTCGTCCAGCTCGACCACCGTCTGCCGGACGCTGCCCGCCTCGAAGTGCCGGCCCACGCCCTTGGCGAGGCTGTGGAAGCCGGAGGCGACGGCAGCCAGATGCTCGCTGTCCTCCCTGGTCAGGTCCTGGGACACACCCGTTGGCAGCCCGTCGCCGGACAGGACGACGGCCTTGCGGATGCTGGCGACCCGGTCGACCAGGTCGTCCAGGAGCCAGTCCAGCTCCCCCTTGTTCGTCGCCGTGTGGCCGGTCGCCTTCGGTGCGGTCATCGACCGTCCCCCTTTGTCGTTCCTTGTGCCGTGCCGTTCTGGGCCCCGTCGCCCGCGGCGTTCTCCTGCCGGCCGCGCTGCCAGCCGCGCTGGAGCGAGGCCATCCGGCTGCGGACCTCCTCGGCGTCCCGGTCGTCGGGCGCCGCCGCGCGCTCGGCGCGCCGTACGGTGTCCTGTTTGAGCTGGGGGGCCAGGCTGGCCTGGCGTACGCGCCGGGGCAGGGGGCCGGTGGGTGGCTCCGTGGCCGGGTTCGTGACCGGGTTCATGACAGGGTCGGTGCCCGGCTCGATGCCGGGCTCGGTGCCCGGCCCGGTGGCCGGTGCGGTCGTCGCGCGGCCGTCGGCGTCGAGGGCGCGGCTCGGCGGGGCCGTGTCGTCGGCGGACTCGGTGGTGCCGCCATCACCGGGACGGGAGCCGTCGCCGGTCGGATCCACTGCGTCGCCACCGGTCCTGCCCGCGGCGCCGCTATCGGCGGGAGACCCGGGTCGGGTACGCCGGGGCAGTGCGGGGGCGTCGGGCGGCGTGGTGGTGGCGTCGGCAAGGGCCGGGGCGGTTTCCTCGACCCGGTCGGTGAGTTCGGCGGGGCGCCGGGAGGGCGTGGCGCGCCGGCGGGCGGGCAGCGGGGCCAGGCCGCCGGTGTCGGGGCGGCGGGGGGCGGAGGAGGTCTGCGGGTCCGGTTCGTCGCGGCGGGAGCGCTGGTCGGTGACGGGCTTGCCGTGCGAGCTGACCAGTTTGGGGGTCTGCCGGCGCGGCAGCGGGATGGGGCCGCGGTCGCCGCCCTCGTCGTGTGCCGCGCGGCCGGCGGACGGCGACGGCGTCCGGTCGTCGGCGCGGGCGCCGGAGCGGCGGTGCCGGAACAGGCCGCCGCGCTCGCTGTCCTCGTCCTCCAGGACGCCGGGGAAGTCCTCGATGGCGTCGAGATCCACGGGCGCCTCCAGCTCGACGGGGCCGTCCAGCAGCGAGGTCGGCAGACCGGGCAACTGTACCGGCGCCGCGGACCGTCCTGCGGCACGGCTCGCCGCCTGCCCGGCCCCCTTCCCCGGGCGGTCCCGGTCGAGGCGGAAGCCGAGGCCGTTGGTGTCCGGTACGTCGTCGCTCAACAGCGCGTCGGGGATGAAGAGGACGGCGGTGGTGCCGCCGTACGGCGACGGCTGGAGGGAGACCCGGACGTTCTGGCGCTGGGCGAGACGGCTGACCACGAACAGGCCGAGCCGGTCGGTGTCGGACAGTTCGAACTCGGGGGTCTCGGCGAGGCGCAGGTTGGCGTCCAGGAGTGCCTCGGCCGTCATGCCGAGACCCCGGTCGTGGATCTCCAGCGTGAAGCCGTTGGCGACCCGCTCGCCGAGCACCTGGACGGCGGTGTGCGGGGGTGAGAAGACCGTGGCGTTCTCCAGGAGTTCGGCCACGAGGTGGGTGACGTCGGCGACGGCCGGGCCGGTGACGGCGACCCGGGGCAGGCGCCGTACCTCGATGCGTTCGTAGTCCTCGACCTCGGCGACGGCGGCACGCACGACGTCCATCAGCTGCACCGGGCGGCGCCACTGCCGGGAGGGCGCGGCGCCGGAGAGGATCACCAGGCCCTCGGCGTGCCGGCGCATACGGGTGGTGAGGTGGTCCAGGCGGAAGAGGTCGGCGAGCTCGTCGGTGTCCTCGGTACGGCGTTCCATGGTGTCGAGCAGCGTGAGCTGCTTGTGCAGCAGCACCTGGCTGCGGCGGGCGAGGTTGACGAACACCTCGGAGACCCCGGCCCGCAGTTCGGCCTGTTTGACGGCGGCCTCGACGGCGGCTCGCTGGAGGGTGTTGAGGGCCTGGCCGACCTCGCCGATCTCGTTCTTGTCGTACTCCAGGCGCGGCACCTCGGTCTCGACGTCGACCTGTTCGCCCGTGGACAGACGGCGCATCACGCTGGGCAGCCGGACTCCGGAGGCCTCGTGTGCCTCCAGGCGCAGCTGGCGCAGGTCGCGGATGAGGCTGCGGCCGATCCGGATGGACAGGACGACGGAGACCACGAGTGCGAGCAGGCCGAGCAGGCCCGCGACGGCCGCCTGCAGGATGACGCCGAGGGCCACGGGGCGCGTACGGTCCTGGAAGCGGTCGCCCACCTCGTCGTCGAGGGTGCCCAGTGCGTCCAGGGCGCTCGCGGCCGCGGAGTCCCAGCTCTGCGCGGTGACACCGCGTGGAGTGCCGGAGTCCGTGCGGATGACGGTCTGTTCGGCCGTGCGCAGCGGGGCGGTGGTGGCGTCCTTCCAGAGGCGTTCGTAGCGGTCGCGCTCGGCGGTGGGCAGCAGCGGCAGGCTGACGTCGTACAGGACCGTGCGCTGGGCGACGAGGTCGGAGATGTCCCGGGTCTCGTCGTGGGTGAGCCGGCCGACGACGAGGGAGGAGCCGAGCAGGGCGTCCTCGCGGGAGAGCAGCTCGCGGGCCCGGCTGACGTTGACCATCGCGTGGGACTGCGCGTCCAGGCCGACGTCGTCGATGCCCTCGAGGGTGGCGAGCAGCGCGAAGCAGGGGTCGACGAGGCGGTTGTAGAGCCCGTAGGCCTGAGTGCGGGTGACCGTGCCCTGCTCGACGCTGCGGCGCAGGGAGCCGAGGCCGTCGAAGGCGTCCAGGACGGCACTGAGGCGCCCGCTGTCGCTCGCGTCCATGCTGTCGAGGACGTCGTGGTCGCCGGCGTTCTTCCGGATCTTGGCGATCGCCCGGTCGGTGGCGGTGCGGGTGCGCTGCAGCGCGGAGAGGGCGTCGGCGGCCCGCGGGTCGGCGAGGTAGACGAGGGTCTGGCGGCGTTCCTGCTGGAGGACACGGACGGTGTCCTCGGCGGGGTAGCCGATGTCCTCCTTGACGTCCGACACGTGGAACAGCCGGGCGACCTCGCGTCCCGTGAGTACCGTTGCGAAGCCCCAGACGGCGGTCAGGGACACCAGCGGCACGAGAAGCAGCGCCACGATCTTCCGGCGGATCGACTTCCCGCGAAAGCGCATGGCCTCCCCCAGCTCGACCCCCGCCGGCCGGGGGTGCACATGTCCGTCAACAAACGGCGCGAGCCTACTACCGCCCCACAGTTAACTCGAAGACATGTCCGGAGGGCGAACTTCCGCTCCGACGGCGAGACATGGCGAGTTGTCCGGGCATTGCGGGAGATTGCCACCGCGATCCGGTAGCCGCGTCCGGCCGGACCGTGAGCACACGGCCGGCCGGTTGGCCGGATCTTTTCGCAAGGTGGGAATCTTCTGGCGATCTCGTGCGTCCTTCTCTACGGGAAATGGGGGCGGAATGGGCCACAGGAGCCGCATCCCGCCACCCGGCGGCGTAAACCAGCGCAAGCCGGGCAGCCACTGGGGAGTCGGAGTCTTGTGACACCGGGGTGCGAGGGGACTGCTGGCGGTGGGGAGTGACACGGTGATGGGCACGGCGGAGCGGCGCGAGGCGCCCGGGGACAGCGTGGCGGGGCGCTCGGTGGCGCGGCGGGGCCTGGAGGCGCCGGATCGCGACATTCCGGCGCGGGGACGCGGCGTGGAACTCACCGGCGAACAGCAGCTGCTGTACCGGCCGTTGTGGATCGAGGAGCCCGCCCGACGACATCCGCTGCCGGATCCGGTGCGTACGGCGGCGGTGCGGGCGGTTCTGATCATCGCGGTGACGCTGATTCAGGCGATGGTGGCGTTTCTGTGCACGTTGGCCGGGTCCTGGCTGGCGTTCCCCATGGTGATCAGCAGCGTGGCGAGCACGGTGGTGGCCACCTGGGCCGCGGTCGACGTGTGGGTGACCCGCCAGGTGTGGAACCAGCGGTACGGCGTGCTCTCCGAGCCGAGCAGCACGGCCCGGGCACTGCGCCGCGAGCGGCGGGCCCACCGGCGCGAGCAGCGGGCGGCCCTGCGTGAGCAGGACCGGATACGCCGGCGGGGCGGCGCCGGACAGCTGTCCCACCTCTGAGCCGCGCCGGACAGCCGTCCCACCCCTGAGCCGCGCCGGCCGCGGAAGGCCCGCAGTGCTCCGCAGTGCTGCAGGGCCTCGCCGCTACGGCGTGTTCGAGACCGGCTTCTTGAACATCCGCGTCGCCGTGATCTCGCTGTGCACCGCCTCCCCGGCCTGGGGCTCCTGCGGAAGACCGGGCCGGAGGTGTTCCTCCACACTGATGTACTTCAGGCCCGCCCTGAGGTCGGCGTCGTTGCGGAGACGGATGACCAGCGGGAACTCGGCCAGGGCCGTCGTGTCGAACAGGCCGGTGGTGTACAGCAGCTGCACGCCGAGCGCGTCGGACACGGCCCGCTGCAGTTCCAGCAGGTATGTGGCGTTGGCGCGGCCGATCGGGTTGTCCAGGAACAGCGTGCCCGCGTGCCGGTGCTTGTCGCGGCCCCGGTCGTTTGAGCGCAGGGCGGCCATCGTGCAGTACAGGGCGATCGCGGCGGTGAGCAGCTGGCCGCCGGAGAAGACGTCGCCCATCTGGCCGACGGGGACACGCTCGGCGCGCAGTACGGCGTCGGGCTTGAGGATCTCGACGGCCACGCCCTTGGGCTGGAGCGCCGCCGCGACTCCGCGCAGCAGCAGGGACATACCGTCCCGGCGCAGGTCGGAGTTCTTCTTCACAGCCGCGCGCGTGGCGTCGTCGATGACCTCGCCGAGGCGTTCGGTGAGCGTGGCCTGGTCGGGCTCCTCGAAGCGGATGCGCAGGAACTCCTGGCCGGACCACTCGCCGAGGCCTTCGGGAAGGCGGGAGAGCCGCTGGGCGGAGCGCAGGGTGGCGAGGGCGGACTCGACCAGGCCGCGGAGGCGGTCGACGATCGAGTCGCGGTTGCGCTCCAGCTGGGCCAGCTCGTCGGTCAGGACGCGCAGCCGGGGCGCGAACGCGTCGGCCCACTTCTGCGCGTGCTCCGGCAGCGCGGACGCGGGCAGTTCGCGGATCTGCTGCCGGGCGGGGGTGCGGACCTGCTCGTAGCGCGTGGAGTTGGCGTGCCGGACGAGGACGTCGCTCGCCTCGCGGACGGCCGCCTCGGCGGCGGACAGGTCGGCGGCGCAGCCGCGCAGCGAGCGGCGGGCCTCGGCCGCGGAGTGCCGGGCCTCCTCCAGGCTGCCGGGGTACGGCTCCGGCTCCTCCTGCTCCTCTTCGGGGGTGTGCTCGCGCAGCAGGTCGCGGAGCATCGCGGCGATCTCGTCGAAGCCGCCGGCCGCGTCCTCGGCGGCCCGGTGGGCCTCCAGCAGCTCGGCGTGCGCCTCACGGGCCTCGGCCAGCGCCTCGGTACGGGCGGCGAGTTCGCCCGTCGCGGTGCGCAGCAGCGCCTGGGCGTGCTCGGCGTCGCGCGGGAGCAGTTCCTCGGGCAGCTCGGTGTGTGCCTCGCCGTCCTCGGGGGCGTGCCGCTCGGCCTCGCCGCGCAGCCGGCCGAGCTGCTCGCTCGCGCTGGACATGCGGGTCTCCAGGAGCTGCACCAGCTCCTCCGCGCGCGCGGCGGCCGCCTGCCGGGAGGGACCGTCGGAGCCGTCGGGTGACTGAAGCAGCTGCTCGGCACGCGTGCGGACCTTGTTGCTGAGGCGGTCCAGTTCGGCGCGGGCGGCGCTCTCGTCGCTCTCCGCGCGGGCCTGTTCGGCGCGCAGGTCGGCGCCGACGCCGACCTTCTCGTACACCTGGGAGGCGGCCCGGTAGGCCTCGCGGAGGGCGGGCAGGGACGTCTTGGGGGCGTCCGCCTCCTCGACCGGTAGGTCGTCCGGGGCGCCGGCGATCTCGGCGCGTTCGGCGCGCAGGGCACGCGCGGTGCGGCGGGCGTCGTCGGCGGCGCGCTGGGCGGCGCGGCGGTCCTCGTCGGCGGCGCGGGCGCGCTCCAGGCAGACCTGGGCGCGGGCCTCGGACTCGGCGGCCTCGTCGGCGAGTTCACGCAGTTTCACCTGCCAGCCGGCGCGCTCGCGGAGCCGGTAGGCGAGTCCGGCCAGGGCGTCGGCGGCGCGGCGGGCCTTCTGCGCGGCCTCCTGCCGCTCGTCGCGGACGTGTGCGGTCTCGGCCGCGGCCTCGTCGGCCTCCGCACGCACCGTGCGCGCCTCGGCCAGCTCCGCCTCGGCCTCCTCGGCGAACGCGCGGGCCTCCTCGGCGGTCCGGCCCAGTTCGGTGAGGCGGCCGGCGGGGCAGCCGGTGCGCCAGGAGGCGAGCCGGGCGGCCAGTTCGCGGTCCTTGCCCAGCCGGGCGGCGAGGGTGCGGATCTCTTCGTCGCGTTCGGTGGCCCGCGCGCGCAGCGCCTGCCGTTCCTCGTCGGCGGCGTGCTCGTCGTGCATGGCCGGGTTCGGCGGCACGAGGAAGACGTCCCCGGAGGCGGCGCTGTCGGCGGGCGGCGGGGCGAGCAGGGCGGCGGCCGTGCCGACGGCGACGGCGGAGCGGGGCAGCAGGGCGGCGTCGCCGAGCGCCTCGCGGGCACGCGCGTGGGTGGCCGGGTCGGTGATGATCACACCGTCGACCAGTTCGGGCCGGGCGGCGAGCACGCGCGCGTGGTCGGCGGGGTCGACGGCCTGGGCGAGATAGCGCCAGCCGGGCAGCGCCGGGATGCCGTGCTCTCCGAGGAACTCCACCGTGGCCAGGACGTCCGGGCCGGGCGGCAGCAGTCCGCCGTCGCCGAGGGCACCGAGGATCCGGGAGTCGTCGGCGGCTGCGGTGCGCAGCTCGAAGAGGTGCCGTTCGGCGCTCGACACGACGTCGTCGAGCAGCTCGCGCAACTCGTCGGCGAAGCGGTCGAGTTCCTCGGGCGCGAGGGGGCCTTCGGCCGGGGGCCGGGCAGCGCCGGTCGCGTCGGCCGCCGCGTCCCGGGTACGGCCGTGCGGAGCCGTACCCGCCTCGGAACGGGCACCGGACGCGCTCTCGCCGGCGATTGCCGTACCGGCCCGGCCGCCGGGGGTGTCGTCGGCTCCGGTGCGGGGTCCGGGCACGTCGGCCCGGCCCGTCCCGGACGCGCCCGGCAGGCTGAGTAGTTCCGCCAGCCGCTCCTCGGCGGCCAGGGACTCGGCGAGGCGCCGCTCGGCCTCGTGGGCCCGCTCGGCCGCCGTCGCGGCGTCCGCCGCGCGGGCCGCGGTCAGTTCCGCGCGGGACTCGGCGGAGGCCGCCTCGCGGGCGTGCTCGGTGACCTTGCGGGCGGCCTCGCGGGCCGCGTCCCAGGCGGCCACGGCAGTCTTCTCCGCGTCGCTGGCGGCGAGCGCGGCACGCGCCGGGTCGGCGTCCGGGGCGCTGTCGTCGAGCCAGCCGGCGCGGACGGCCTCGGCGGTCTCCTGCTCGACCTCGGCGAGACGCTGGCGCAGATGCCCAGACTCGCTACGGGCGCGCTGGGCTTCGGTCGCGGCGGTCGTCGAGTCGCGGTGGGCGCAGTCGCTGACCTCCTGCAGCGCGGCGGAGCGCTCCTCCTCCTCGTTGGCGAGGGCCTCGGCGCTCTCGGCGGCCGCGTGCAGGGCCCGTACGAGGTCCACGGCGGCCTTGGCGCGTGCGGCGAGCGCGGGCGCGGCGTCCCGCTCGGCCTCCTGGATGGCGGCGGAAACGCGGGCGACGCGGTCGGCGGCGGCGCGGTGGCGCAGCACGGCCTCGGCGGCCTGCCAGGCGGAGTGCAGGGTGCGGGCATCGGCCAGCTCGCGCTTCTGCGCGGCGGCGGACTTCTCGGCGGCGGCGAGCGCCAGGGAGGCGTGCCGGTAGGCGAGTTCGGCGGCGATCAGGGCGCTGCGCTCCCGGGCGCCCTCGGAGTGCGTGACGGCGTAGGCGGCGGCCGTGACCCGCTGGGCGAGGTCGGCGGCCCGCACCCGCTCCCGCACCGCCCGCGCGGACAGCCGCCGGGCGAGGGTGCGGGTACGGCGCTCGGCGCCGGCGTGGATGTCACGCGCGCGTGAGCGAGCCTCGGCGGCCTCGACGATCCGCCCGAGCAGGTCGGCCGACCCGGCGGTGAAGTCCCGTTCGGCGATCAGCTCGGCGCGCCGGCCCAGCTTGTTGCCGAAGCCGCTGACCAGGTCGGCGAGGCCGTCGGTGTCCCGGGTGTCGGTGACGGCGCGCAGCAGCAGGTCGGTGAAGTCGGAGTCCTTCTTGACCGCGAAGAGACCGGCCGCCTCGCCCTCGTCGGCGTTCATCTCCCGCTGGTAGCGGAAGAGTTCGGGGTCGAGGCCGAGGTCGCCGAGGTGCTCGATCCAGCGGTCGTGGATCTCCTCCCAGTGCACCTCCAGGTGCGGATAGGCCTTGCCCGCCTCCATCAGGGCGTCACGGAAGCCCTTCATGGTGCGGCGCCGCCCCTGGGCGCCGGAGGTGCCTTCGACGGGCGGCCGTACGGCGGTGGACTCGGCGACCGGCAGGTTGTCCAGGCTCAGGCCGGGGCCGGGCCGGAAGGAATACCAGGCCTCGGCGAACTTGCGCGGGTCGTTGGACACCTGCCGTCCGCGCCACTCGCTCACCTTGCCGACGACGACGCACTCGCCCGTCTGCACATGCTGCCACTCCAGCGCCACGTGCCCGCAGTCGTCGGCGAGCAGGAACTTGCGCAGCACACCGGAGCTGGCGCCGCCGAGGGTGTTGCGGTGGCCCGGCAGCATCACCGAGAAGATCAGCTTGAGCAGGACGGACTTGCCGCCGCCGTTCTCCAGGAAGAGCACGCCCGCGGGGGCGGGGCGGCGCGGCGGGCCGGACGGCTCCTCCTCGAAGAACTCCGCCTGCGTGGGCGCCGGGTCGGGCACGGGCTCGCCGACACCCCGCAGGTCAAGCACGGTGTCGGCGTAGCGCGCACCGGCGGGACCGATGGAGTAGAGGCGGACCCGGGACAGCTCGTACATGGCGGACTCTCGTAAGTCTGGTGAAAAGTGCGGTGGTTCGGAGATCTTCGGGAGCTCGGCGGCCCTCAGGAGTGGAACGGCAGCCCGGCGCCGGCCACCAGTTCCAGGTCCTCGGTGTCCTCGGCGGGCAGCAGGCTGGCCGTGCCGTCGGTCACCGGTACGACGCCCAGCTCGAGCAGTTCGGCCATGGCGGCGCTGCCGGCCATGTCGCGGACCTGGAGCTGGTAGCGGGCCGTGGTGCGGTACGTGCCGCCGCCGTCGTCGCCGGTGCGCTGCAGGAAGCCCGAGTCGGTGAGGAAGGCCAGGGCCTTGGCCACGATGCCGGTGGTGGAGGCGGCCGGGCGGCGGGCGTCCTTGGTGGCACCGGTGGCGCTGCGTCTGGCCCAGATCCGCCAGGCGGCCTCGAGGCCGGGCGCGTCGGTCGCCGGGTCGGTGTTCTCGCCCAGTTCCTCGGCCCGCTCCTCCAGACGCCGGCAGGCCTGCCGTACGAAGGCGTCGACGCCGTTGACGGTGACGCGGCCGATGTAGGAGTCGTCGGACAGGTCCTCCGGGCGTGGGAACGCCAGTGCGGCGACGGCGAGATGGGCGAGCCCGTGCAGGAAGCGGTCGCCGGAGTCGGCGGCGGTGCGACGCGCGTAGTCACCCATGCGGACGGCGAACACCGAGTCCTCGGCGGCCGTCACGGCCATGCCCGCACGCGGGGACACCTCCAGCACGACGAGTCCCAGACCGGCGGCGACGGCGTCCGCGAGCCGTGCGAATGCCGGGTCGTCCCGGTACCGGCGCAGCAGCTCCGTGTACTCCTGGTCCCGCGCGGGCTGCAGCTTGGGCTGCAGACCGAAGGCGACGAGCCGCGCCGCGTCGGCGGCGTCGGCGGGGGTGACGGCGGCGGGCGCCGACGGGGCGGAGGGCTCCGCCTCACTCCACTCGACGTGCTCGGTCACGGTCGGGGCTCCTTGTCACGCTGTTGCTCGCTCATGCTGCTTCGGTCCTGTCCGCCGCCATCCCGGCCGCGTCCAGCAGGGCGGTTCCCACGATCAGGTCGGCACCGCCGAACTCGGGGTCATCCAGTTCGGCCCCGTCGTCCACGGCGAACAGCAGCTTCTCCTCGCCCTGCCGGTAGGCGGTGCCGACAGCCGGACTGGCCGCGTGGACCGCCAACAGGGCGACCAGGTACGCCAGATCGGGATCCCCGGTGCGCCGGGCGGCGGCCAGCAGCCCCGACAGCCTGCGCGGCGCGTCGGCCGGAAGGTCCAGCAACTCCATCGCGGCAGCCAGTTGTTCCTCGCTGAACCGGCTGTCGTCCGGCGTGGCGATCAGATCCGGCTCCGGCATCTCCGCGCCCAGATGCTCCCGCTCCACCGGCGGTGTCAGCAGTATGTCGACGAGGTCGCCGACCCGCACCGACACCGGCGTACGCAGCCCCGTGCCGCGCGCGAAGAACGCGTCCGTGACCCGGATCGCCTGCTCCAGGGGCAGCGGCAGGACGGGGGCCACGAGATGGCCGTACAGGTCTACCCCGGAGGTGGTCGTGGGCGTGGCGAAGGCCTGCCGGTCCTGCTCGGCGCGGAACAGCGGGCCCGCCTCCAGCAGGCGCGACTGGAGCTGAGTGTGCCGGCGGATGCAGTCCTTGACGATGTCCACCAGCTCGGCGGCGCGCCGCTTGTGCTCCGGCTCCTCGGTCTCGTCGCGGGCCTTGCGGATGTTGGTGAGGATCGCGTTCTCGTGGCGGTAGCGGTCGGCCACGTGGTCCAGGGCCTCGGCGATCATGTCGGGCACGGCGCTCAGCCAGTCGACCGCGCGGACGTTGCGCCGGGTGGCCTCCAGGGCGCGGCGCAGGGTCTCCGAGTACTGCACCGTGCGGTAGCGGGCCTGCTCGGCGGCGAGCTGGGCGTCGGCGAGCCGACCGCGACTGATCAGCACCTCCAGCTTGACCTCGGCGGCGATCTGGGCGCTGGTGACGTCGGTGTCGAGGGCACCGACCAGGACGTTGACCGCCTCGTCCGTCGTCCGCAGATAGACCGTGCCGCCGGGGCCGGGGACCTCTTCGATCAGCTTGAAGTCGTAGTCCCTGCGGACGTATGTGCCGTCCGGGGCGAACGTGCCGTAGACGGCGCGGAAGCCGCGGTCGACGCTGCCGACGTTGATCAGGTTCTCCAGGACCCAGCGGGCCACGCGCTCGTGCTCGGCGGTGGGGCGGTGGGGGGCCTGGGCGGCGATGCGCGGGACGAGGCGGGCCACGATCTGCTCGTGGTCGGCGCCGGTGTCGAAGTCCATGTTGAGCGTGACCAGGTCGATGGCGGCGAGGGCCACCTCGGCCATGCCGTACACCGAGTACTCACCGGCCAGGTTGGCCTTGCGTGCGTCGAGGTCGTGCAGCGGCGCGGTGCAGGCGAGCGCGCGCAGCCGCCGCGCCAGCCCCTCGTCGGCGGCCGGGCCCGGTGCCGGGCGCGGCCCCGCGCTGAGCTGGGGCGGAACGCTGTCCGTCGATGCAGGCGAAGTCACGGTGCACAGACTAGGTCCTCGGTCTGACATCGACCCAAACGAGAGGCTCCGCCGGTTTGCCCGACAGGACTGCGGGTCGCTGTCCGGGCGCGGGCCGTCCGTGGTCGCTCGCGCCCACGCGGCGGAGCCGCGTACCGATACAGCCCCGCCCCTTTGGGGCGCACCCGCTCAGGGAGCGCTTTCCTCGCCCACCCGTCGCCGGTACACCTCGACGATGCGCTCCAGGGAGTCCGCCAGGTAGGTCTCCAGAAGCCCTTCCGCCGCGCGCCGGTCCCCGGCCTGCAGCGCCCGCAGGATCTCGCGGTTGCGGGCGAGGTAGGGCTCGTGCAGCCGGCGCTCGTCGTCGACGACGTGGAAGGCCAGGCGCAGTTCGGCGAAGACGCTGCGCATCAGTTCGTCGGTGCGTTCGCTGCCGGCCAGGGCGACCAGTTCCCGATGGAAGTGAATGTTGGCGGTACCCAGCGCCTTCCAGTCCTTCTCCGCGGTCGCCGTCTCCCCCTCGGCGACCGCCGCGGCGACGCCGTCCAGCCGGTACGGCGGCTCGCCGAGCCCGCGGACGACGGCGCACTCCACCAGGGAGCGGGTGCGGTAGATGTCCTCGACGTCCTCGACGGTCAGGACCCGGACGAACACACCGCGGTTGAGTTCGTGGATCAGCAGGCGTTCGTGCGTGAGCAGCCGGAACGCCTCGCGCAGGGTGTTGCGGGAGACCCCGAGCGCCCCGCCGATGCCGTCCTCCGAGAGCCGGGTGCCGGGCGGGAAGTACCCGTCGGCGATACGACTGCGGAGGATGTCCGAAACCCGCTCCGCCGTGCTCGTGCGCCCCAGGAGCGCGCGATCGCCGGCCAGTGCCGTCAGCTGCTCTGCCATGCCGGGAATTCAATCGCACGCACCGGAACGAGACAACATGGGTATTGAAGGATCGTTGAACGATCCTCTACCGTGCCCCCTACGGCACTGCTCACCTCCCCGCATCGACGTCCCTTCTGCGAGGCGCCCATGAGCACGATCCCTTCCCTGCAGACCCGGAACACCGGGGACCGTCCCGTCACCACCGTCGACGAGCACGCGCACGCGTGGAGCCCGAAAACCGTGCGGGCCCGCTTCCGTGAGGGCCTCACGGGCCCCACGGCAGGGGTCGCGGCGGGCCACACGCAGGCCAATCTCATCTCCGTACCGGCCGACTGGGCCTACGACATGCTGCTGTTCTGCCAGCGCAATCCCAAGCCCTGCCCGGTGCTCGACGTCACGGACGCCGGCTCCCCGGTGACGGTCCTCGCCGAGGGCGCCGATCTGCGCACCGACCTGCCGCGCTACCGGGTGTGGCGGGACGGCGAGCTGGTCGAGGAGCCCACCGACGTGCGCGCGCACTGGCGGGACGACCTGGTGTCGTTCCTGCTCGGGTGCAGCTTCACCTTCGAGTGGGCGCTGGCCCGGGCGGGCGTGCCGATCCGGCACGTCGAGGAGGGCCGCAACGTACCCATGTACGTGACCACGCGCGCGTGCCGGGGGGCGGGCCGGCTGCGCGGGCCGATGGTGGTGTCCATGCGGCCGGTGCCGCCGGAGCACCTGCGCGCCGCGATCCGGGAGAGCGGCCTGTTGCCGGCCGTGCACGGCGGTCCCGTGCACTGCGGAGATCCCGCGGCCCTCGGCATCGAGGATCTGGCCCGGCCCGACTTCGGCGACGCCGTGACCGTCGAGCCCGGTGACATCCCGGTGTTCTGGGCCTGTGGGGTGACCCCGCAGGCGGCGGTGATGGCCTCCCGGCCGCCGTTCGCCATCACCCACGCCCCGGGCCAGATGTTCCTGACCGACGCCCGCGACGAGCAGTACCGGCTGGTGGGCGTCGTCTGAGACCGCCGGGCGCCCCTCACCCAGGGAGGGGCCACGGGGGCCTACGCCGTTCGCCGGGGGGGGCGCGGCGCGTGGTTCCTACCGGCGCAGGACGCGTGGACCGAGCGCCGACCTCGGCCACGCGCGCGTATGCGGCCTCCTCCAGGGCAACGGCACCGGACGGCTGCCGGCCACCGAGGGGCCCGCGCCGGACACGGGCCCCGCCCGGTGAACTCCCCGGCGACACCTGCGCCTCGGCGCGTTCGGGTCGGCCCGGACGCGCGTCCGGGCCTCACCTTGGCGGCCCCAGGCCCGCAGGACGCTACCCGGTGACCGCGGTGGTCCGCGCCGCCTGCGTCCCGATGGCAACGCGGGCCGCGTCCGGCACGGTGGCCGAGTCGGCAGTGTCCGGAACCGTGGCGCCGAGATCGGTACCCGAAGCCGAGGCCGCGCGGGCGGAACCCGGCATCGCGCCCTCGCAGGCCGCACCGGCAACCGAGACCACGCGGGCGGCAGTCGGCATCGCTCCTCCACGGCCCGCACCCGCAACCGAGGGGGCCTCCCGGACCACACCGGGAGCCGCCGCCTCAAACCCGGCACCAGCAACTGAAGCCACGCGAACCTCTCTGGGCACGGCGCCCCCAGAGGCCCCACCCGCGGCCGAGGACGGCGCGCGGACCACACCCGGAATCATCGCCTCAGAGCCCGCATCAACAACCGGAGCCACGCGAGCGGCACCCGACACCACGCTCCCAGAGGCCGCACCTACGGTGGAGGAGCCCGTCGGGGCTGTAACCGGAACCGTGGCCTCAGGGCCCGCTCCAACCACCGGGCCCGACCGGACCTCACCCGCAACCATGACCTCAGAGGCCGCACCAGCCACCGAGCCCGACCTGACCACACCGGCAACCGTCACAGAACCCGCACCAGTCACCAAGCCCGGCCCAACCGCACCCGCACCCGCACCCGCCACCCCAGAACCCACACCAGCCACCAGCGAAGCCGCCCGGGCCGTGCCCGGATTCGCCGCCGCGCGGGCGGAAGCAGGCAGGGCCGGCCGGCTCGTGCCGGAAGGGCGCCGCTGAGCCTCGGCGTCCTCGGCTGTGCCCTCCGGCAGGCGGGCCAGGGCCGCGGTCACCGCCGCCGAGGCACTCAGGTCGAGGCGGGCGCTGGTGCCCCGGGCCCGGTGGTGCAGTTCGTCGGCGGCCAGGCGCAGCAGCTGGGGCAGCAGGTCCTTGCAGCGCCGGACCACCCAGGCGGTGCCGGCCGTGGCCAGCCACAGCAGGCTCGCCGCCCGGGTCGGGGCGGGAAACTCCGGTTCGGGCGAGGGCGGCTGCCCCGTCGCGCGGCCCGCCTCGGTGAGCAGGGCGTGGAAGCGGACGGCGAGCTGCCGGTGCCCGCGCTCGCCCGGGTGCAGCCGGTCCGCGCTCCACAACGCCCGGTCGGTGATCCAGGCACCGTCCGCGGCGTGCAGGTGGATGGCGCCGTAGCGTTCGGACAGCGCGTGGACGACCGTGTTGACGGCTCGTTGCCGGCGGGCCAGCGGACGGGCCAGGGCGCCCGGCAGGCCCAGCATCGCGCCGGGGTCGGGCAGGCAGGCGGTGAGCAGGGTGGCGCCCTCGCGGGTGAAGGTCGCGTAGACCTCGTCCAGGTGGGCCGCCACCGCCTGGATGTCGAAGGTGTGGCGCAGCGTGTCGTTGACGCCGATCACGACCGACACCACGCCGGGGCGGAGTTCGAGGGCGGCCGGCGTCTGCCGCTCCAGCACGTCGCGCGTCTGCGCGCCGCTGACCGCGAGGTTGGTGAACTCCACGGAGTCGACGGCCTCGACGAGGGAGGGCGCCAGCAGCGCGGCCCAGCCCCGCCAGCCGTCCCCGACGGGGTCGCCCACGCCCTGGGTCAGCGAGTCACCGAGGGCGACGAAACGGACGGATCTCATGCCACGCCCCCCGGCACGGCGCGGCGCAGGCCGGTCGGGCGGAGCAGCTCCGCGTCGTGGGCCGCGAGGAACGCCTCCACGGCCGTACCCCAGCCGAAGCACTCCGCACGCGCGCGTGCCGCCTCCCGCCTTACTCGCTCGCCACGGTCCAGGAGCAGCTCCACGGCGTCCGCGAAGGCCTCGCCGCGGTCGGCTGCGGTCGCTCCGGCGGAGCCGATGACCTCGGGCAGCGCGGACGACGCGCTCGCCACGACGGGCGTGCCGCACGCCATGGCCTCCAGGGCGGCGAGTCCGAAGGTCTCCGCGGGCCCGGGCGCGAGGGCGATGTCCGCGGTGGCCTGGAGGGCGCCGAGCGCGGCCCGGTCGGAGACGTGGCCGAGGAATGTCACCGGCAGCCCGTGCTCCCGCGCGCGCTGCTCCAGCCGGGGCTTGAGCGGACCGTCCCCGGCCACCACGAGTACCGCCCGCCGCCCGCGCCGCAGCAGCGCCTCCAGGGCGTCCAGAGCCGTGCCGGGCCGCTTCTCCACGGACAGCCGGGAGCACATGACGAGCAGCGCCTCGCCCCCGCGCGCGTGCAGGCTGCGCACCCCCGGATCGCGCAGTGCGGGGTGGCGCTCCATCAGGTCGACGCCCAGGGGGGCGCGTACGACGTTGCGGGCGCCGATGCGCACGAACTCGCGCTCGGCGAACTCGGTGGTGCACACCACCCGTGAGTAGACGTGTGCGGTACGGGTGTTGAGGGCGTCGGCGGCCCGGCGCGAGAGGTTCTCGGACAGGCCCCAGGTGCGCAGCACGCCGTCGGCGGTCTCGTGGGAGACCATCACGGCGGGCACGCGCGCGCGGCGGGCCCAGCGGCCGGTCCAGCGCAGGGTCGTACGGTCGGAGACCTCCAGGCGGTCCGGGGCCAGCTCCTCCAGGAGGGCGGCGACGCGCCGCTTGTCGGTGAGGACGCGGTAGCCGCCGGTGCCGGGCAGCAGCGGGCCGGGCAGGGTGATGACGCGGCCCTGCTCGGTGTCGCGGTCGGTGTGCCGTTCGCCGGGCACGATGAGCACCGGTTCGTGACCGGCCGCCTTGAAGCCCTTGCCCAGCTCGCGCAGGGCGGTGCGCAGGCCCCCGGAGGCCGGGGCGACGAAGTTGGCGAGCCGGACGATGCGCAGGGACTGGCCGGTCATGCCGCCACCACCGTCCTGCGCGCCGCGAGGACGTCGCCGTAGTGGGCGATCAGCTGGTCGCCGACGGCGGCCCAGGTGCGGCCCTCGACCATCGCGCGCGCGGCGGCGCCGAACGCGGTCCGCCGCGCCGGGGCGGCGGCCAGTTCACGGACGGCTTCGCGTACGGCGTCGGCGTCGCGCGGCGGGACCAGGTATCCGGTGCGGCCGTGGGCGACCAGGTCGAGCGGGCCTCCGGCGGCGGGTGCCACGACCGGAACACCGCTGGCCATGGCCTCCTGGACGGTCTGGCAGAACGTCTCGAAGGGGCCGGTGTGCGCGAACACGTCCAGCGAGGCGAAGATCCGCGCGAGGTCGCCTCCGGTGCGCCGGCCGAGGAAGACGGCGCCGGGCAGGGCCTCGGTGAGGTGGGCGTGGCTGGGCCCGTCGCCGACGACCACGACCTTGACGCCGTCCAGGCCGCAGGCGCCGGCGAGGAGTTCGACGTGCTTCTCGGGGGCGAGTCTGCCGACGTAGCCGACGATCAGCTCACCGTTCGGGGCGAGTTCGCGGCGCAGCGCCTCGTCACGCAGGTCTGGCCGGAAACGTACGGTGTCCACGCCGCGCGGCCACAGCCGGACCCGGGGTACGCCATGTGCCTCCAGGTCGCCGAGGGCGGCGCTGGAGGGGGCGAGGGTGCGGTCGGCTGCGGCGTGCACGGAGCGGATGCGCCGCCATGCGGCCGCCTCGCCGGCGCCCATGTAGGTGCGGGCGTAGCCGGCCAGGTCGGTCTGGTAGACGGCGACGGCGGGGATGCCGAGCTTGGCGGCGGCGGCCATGCCGCGGACGCCGAGGACGAAGGGGCTGGCGAGATGGACCAGGTCGGCGCGGTGCTCGACGAGCGCTGCGGCGAGCCGTCGGCTGGGGAGGGCAACGCGTACCTGGGGGTAGCCGGGGAGCGGGAGGGAGGGGATCCGGACGACCGGGCACGGGGCGTCCGTGTCCCGTCCGCTGCCCGGAGCGGGGGCGGGGGCGACGACGAGCGGATGGTGACCGCGATCTACGAGGTGCCGGGCGGTCTGGAGCGCGCAGTGGGCCACGCCGTTCACATCGGGGGGAAAGGATTCGGTCACGATGACGACACGCATACGGGTGTTGTCGCCGCGCCGGACGTGGCCGCGTCAACTTCGATCTTTCCGCCCGGGAAACGTCCCATGAGCGTTGTACTGCACACCCGAGCAGGTCAGACGGTCGTCATGACCGCCTGACCTGCGAGATACCCGGTGTTCACCCGGCGGGTGGTCGTCCGCCCGGGCCGGGTACGGCTGCGGGGTCAGCCGGTGGCGGCGTCGGGTCCGAAGCGGCTGCGCACGGCCGTCTGCACTTCCGCCTCCTCGGCCGGATCGGCGGCCAGGCGGCGAAGGCGCTCCACGACCCGGGCGTCACCGGTCTCGGCGTGCCGGGCGGCGAGTTCACGGGTGGTCTCCTCGCAGTCCCACAGGCATTCGACGGCGAAGCCGGTGGCGAAGGAGGGGTCGGTGGCGGCCAGGGCGCGGGCGGCACGGCCGCGGAGATGGGAGGAGGCCGTCTCCCGGTAGATGTGGCGCAGCACGGGGGCGGCACAGGCGATGCCCAGGCGCCCGGTGCCGTCGACGAGGGTCCACAGCGTGGGTGCGTCGGGGCCCTCGCCACGTACGGCCTCGCGGAGGGCGCCGAGGACGAGGTCGCGGTCCTGGACGCCGCCGCGGCAGGCGAGCATGCGTCCGGCGGCGGCGCCGAGCACGTCGGGGCGCTGGGCCCAGCGGCGCGCGCGGTCGACGGCGGCGACGCTGCGCATCCGTTCGAAGGCGTCGACGGCGGCCTCCACGACGACGGACGTCCCGTCGGCGACGGCGGCCTCGATCAGGCCGAGGGCGTCGGGGTCGTTGCTGTCGGCGAGGTAGCGCAGTGCGGTGCAGCGGGCGCCGTCGATGCCGCTGCGGGCGGCCTGGAGGATCTCCGGCCGGTCCTCGGGGCCGGCCACGGCGACCAGGCAGCGGGCGGCCGGCACATGGAGGGCGGCGCCGCGCTCCATGCCCTGCTGGGCCCACTCGAAGACGGCGCGCACGCTCCATCCGGGCCGTGGGCCGGTGGGCCGCAGCTGGCGCTGCCAGCGGTCGAAACAGCCGGTCTCCTGGGCGGCACGCACGCGCGTGGCGATCGACTCGCGCGGGTCCTCGGCCCACAGCCGCCAGGGCCTCGGCTCGAAGGCGTCGCGTACGGCGCAGGCGAGTTCGGCCTCGCCCTCGGGGTCGGTGGCGAAGCGGGCCAGGACGGGTGGGGCGAGGGCGCGCAGGCCCGCGTCGTCGTCCCTGAGGGCCAGTTCGTCCAGGGCCCAGGCCCAGTTGGAGCCGTGGGCGGCGTACCTGCGCAGCAGTTCGAGCGCGTCCCGCCTGCCGTAGGAGGCGAGGTGCCCGAGGACGGCCAGGGACAGGCCGGTACGGGACTCGTCGGTGTCGAGGACGTCCTCGGGGTCGAAGAGGTGCGCCTCGATCGCGTCCAGCTCGCCGTTCAGGTCGAGGTAGAGCCGGGCGTAGTAAAGGGAGCGGTTCTCCACCTGCCAGTCGTGGCGGGGATCGCGCAGCACGCACTGGTTCAGGGCCGCGAGCGCTTCGGCGCGCGGGGCGGTGAGCGCGTGCAGGGTACCGTCGCCGCGGCCCCGCTGGAGCAGGCCGAGCAGCGTACCGCTGGGCGCTATGACCGGATCGAACATGGGAAACAGCCTCACATCAAGCGTCGACGCAACCGGAGAACACGCACTACCTGGCCGCGTGACACAACGTCGGAGCGCCCGCCGTCTCTTGCTTGCTGTAGACCATCTCTCTCTGCCTCTCGTCTGTGGCCCATGCGGACCGCATCACGGCCCGCGCGGTGCGGCAACACCTGCCCAGCCATCGCGTCCGTGAATCACGTCGTCATGATGACCCGCGGTGTGTGCTGCCGCGACCGTATTTCCGGCGGCCCTTTACCGCCTCCCCCGTTTTCCGTGCCGTATCTGGTAAGGACAGGCGCGTCAGAGCGCGCCGAACAACTCCAGAAGTTCCGTCTTGCCGAACATCCGGGCGGTGTCGAGCGCCGACGGCGTCCCCGCCGCCGGGTCGGCCCCGCCCTCCAGAAGAGCCTTGATCACTTCCGTCTCGCCCTTGAAGACCGCACCCGCGAGCGGGGTCTGGCCTCGGTCGTTGACCTGGTCCGCGGCGGCGCCCCGGGCGAGCAGGGCACGCACCGCGTCGGCGTGACCGTGGTAGGCGGCGAGCATCACCAGGGAGTCGCCGCGGTCGTTGGTGAGGTTGGCCGGAACGCCGGCGTCGACGTACGCCACGAGCGCCTCGGTCCGGCCCTGCCGGGCCAGATCGAAGATCTTGGTCGCCAGCTCCACGACCTCGGGGTCGGGGGCTTCACTCATCGGCGGACCGCCTCTCCTGGAACTTCGGGTACTGCAGGGAGCGTACGGCAGCGAGCGGAACACGGCCGTACGAGTGAATCGCCAGCGTACTGGCTCGCGCGGCACATGACCCGATGTGCCCGAGGTAAAGATCAGCAACAGCACCCGCCGGAGGCAAGAGGCCAGGTCAACCGGTGGCCGGGAAGATTCCCCCGACCGGGGGAAATCAGCCGAATTTCACCCAGTTGCACCTTTAATCATATGGATACATCCTGTGATCCTGGAAGAACTCATGGTGACTGTCCCCCACCTTCGACACCAGGAGGCCCGAAATGATCCTCTCCCTGTCAGGCGTGTTCATCCTCGGAATCATCGTCTTCCTCTTCTTCCGCAAAGACGGACTGAAGGGCTCGCACGCCACCGTCTCGGCCCTGTTCGGCTTCTACCTGTCGAGCACGGCCATCGCCCCGAGCATCAAGGCCGGCGGCGAGAGCCTGGCCAGTCTCCTCGGCGGCCTCAAGTTCTGATCCCGTCCGCCCCGCACGCACGCACGATCAGGAGACAGCAGTGGCCCGGCGCCCTCTCCCCCGCATTCTGAGCAAGGACAGCGCCCAGATCGCCCGGATGCAGATCGCCCGGAGCAGGGAGCTGGCGCGGACGGCGGCCGACAGCGCCACCGACGTCCTGCACCCGCTGATCACCGTCACGCGCGGGCTGCGCCTGCTGGCCTCGGCCGCGCGGCGCAGATGGGCGGACACGCCCAAGGACAAGCGCGGGCCGCTGCTCTTCCTGGTGGCGTCCGTAGTCCTGGTCGTGGCGCTGGTGCCGTACGGGCCGCTGCTCGCCGTCATCACCGTGATGGCGGCGGCGGCCTGGCAGGGCCGCGACCGCACCCCGCCGGCTCCCGAGGGACCCGACGAGTCCCAGGCCGAACGGCTCCAGTCCCTCTACGACGCCCTGGTGCCGTACTTCTCCAGCCCCGAGGACCCGGCGCCGCTGTATGCGCACGGCGGAGAGCGGGAGAAGGCGTTCCTGGCGTACGAGTTCGACGACGACGGGCGCATCGCCCACCTCGTGATCCGCTACCCCGCCTACTTCCCGGACGGCGAGCCCGAGGTCCGTGCGCGGATCGAGCAGCTGCTCACCGCGAAGGCCGGGCGGGGCCGCGAGTACCGCTTCGCTTGGGACGAGGAGGGCAACCAGCTCACCGTCGCCGTCCTCCCCCCGCTGCCCGCCGACATCCCGGCCCAGCACTTCGTCACCGCGCCCGGCGAGACCGTCCTCGGCTTCACCGACCCGAGCGAGGTCCAGCGCACGCTTCCCCTCTCCTACGGGGAGGAACAGATCGACGTCCCACCGGTCGTCTGGCGCACCGGCATCCGCTCCACCGAGCCGCACCTGCTGGCCATGGGCCACCCCGGCTGCGGCACCTCGACGCTGCTGCGCTCCATCGCCCTGCAGGCCCTCCAGTACGGCGACGTCCTGATCGTCGACGGCGGCGGCACCGGTGAGTACGCGTGCCTGACCGGCCGGGACGGCGTGCTGGCCGTGGAGTGCGCGCTGCCCGGGGCGCTGGCGAGCCTGGAGTGGGCGGCGCAGGAGACCGAGCGGCGGCTCATCGCCATCAACCTGGCCCGGCAGGCGGGCGACCCGCCGCCGGCCGACGCCCGGCGCCCGCTGTGGATCATGCTGGACCGGCCGTCCGTCTTCGCCCACCTCGCCATGGCGGACGGCCACAAGGACCCTCAGACACTGCTGGCGGTGCCACTGCGGCACGGGCGCGCGGCGAACGTGACCGTCGTGGTGGCCGAGCAGTTCGACAGCGCGGAGTCCTTGACCGACGCGGTACGGCAGCACACGCGCGCGCGTGTCGTGCTCGGGCCCGTGGCGGCGCGGCAGGTGGAGGCGGTACTGGGGGCTCCGCCGCACACCACGCCGCTGGGGCATGTGCCGCCGGGGCGGGGCTTCGCGCGGCTGGGGTCGGGTCTGGTGCACCGGCTTCAGGTGCCGCGTACGCCGGATCCGTACGACGACGCGACCAGCGACGCCGATCGGCAGGCGGTGCTGGAGTTGCTGCCGCCCCGGGCCACTGCGGTGGAGGCCGAACCGACCGATCCCCCGAAGCCGACGGATCTGACGAAGCCGGCGGTTGATGCGGCGCCGGTGACCGCGGAGACGGTGGCGGCGGAGACGCCGTAGGCACCCGGCCGGCCCCCACGGACCCGCGGCCGCCGGACCACCACGCGTCCCGAGCCGGTGGGCGAACCGCGGCCCAAGCTGGTGGGCGAACCGCGTCCCGAGCTGGTGGGCGGACTAGGCCACGAACGTGCGGGGCGCCTCAGCACCGCCCGTCGCGCCCGACTCCACGAGCCGAGCCGCCGCGGCCAGGCGGATCGCCGCCTCCTCCGCCACGGCTCCCCCGACGGTGAACGGCAGCCGGACATAGCCCTCGAAGGCGCCGTCCACGCCGAAGCGCGGGCCGGAAGGAACGCGGACGCCGGTCCGCTCCCCCGCTTCGGCGAGCCGGGATCCGGACAGGCCGCCGGCGCGGACCCACAGGGTGAGACCGCCCTTCGGGATGTCGAACTCCCACGTGGGCAGCTCCCGGCGCAGCGCCGCCACCAACGCGTCCCGGTTCTCCCGGGCCTGGGCGCGGCGCAGCTCGACCGCCTGTTCCCAACCACCCGTGCTGAACAGCCAGTTGACGGCGAGCTGCTCCAGTACCGGCGTACCGAGATCGGCGTAGGCTCGCGCAGCGACCAGGCTGCGGATGACGTCCGGAGCCGCCCGCACCCAGCCGATCCGCATGCCGGCCCAGAACGCCTTGCTGGCCGAGCCGACCGTGATGACGGTCGAGCCGGCCGGATCGAAGGCGCACACCCGGCGCGGCATCCCACCGCCCGCGCACTCCTCGTCCAGCCACAGCTCGGTCATCGTCTCGTCGGCCACGAGCACCGTGCCGGCCGAGCGTGCCGCGTCCACCAGGCGGCGCCGCTGGTCGTCGTCGGCGAGCGCGCCGGTGGGGTTGTGGAAGTCGGCGACGACGTAGGCGAGGCGGGGCGCGGCCTCGCGCAGCACCTGGCGCCAGCGGTCCATGTCCCAGCCGGAGAGGCCCTCGGCCATCGCGACGGGAACCAGGCGGGCACCGGCCTCCCGCATCAGCTGGAGGATGTTGGCGTAGGAGGGGGACTCCACGGCGATCCGCTCACCGCGGCCGGCGAAGAGGTGGCAGATCGCGTCGATGGCGCCCATCGCACCGGTCGTCACCATGATCTGCTCGGGCATCGTGGGGATCCCGCTCGCGGTGTAGCGCTCGGCGATCATCGCGCGCAGGGCGGGCAGGCCCGCCGGGTAGTCGCCGTGCGTGTGGGCGTACGGCGGCAGTTCCTCCAGGGCGCCCTGCACGGCGCGGGTGAGCCATGGCTCGGGGGCCGGGAGCGAGGCGCAGCCCAGGTCGATCACCGAGCCCAGCGCCTCGGGCGGCAGGGGCTCGAGACCGCGCGCGGGCAGCGGGTTGCCCGCCGGGACGGCGGTCCAGCTGCCGGCTCCGCGCCGGGACTCCAGGAAGCCCTCGCCGCGCAGCGCCTCGTATGCGGCCGCGACGGTGGTCCGGCTCACGGACAGGGCGAGGGCCAGTTCGCGTTCGGCGGGGAGGCGGGCGGCCACCGGGACGCGCCCTTCGAGGACCAGCAGCCGGATGCCGTCGGCGAGGGCGCGGTAGGCGGGCGGGCGGCGGGTGCCGGGGCCGGCCGGGCGGTCCTGCTGGGACTTGAGGAGCCGGGCCAGCTGCGCGGCCCCCATTGCAGAAGTCCACTGGCCCATGACGATCAGTCCACCTTCCCCGAATTGGCCATGGATGATGATTCATCCCAAGCCACAGAGTGACATGCGCAAGGCCACTTCCACCACCCAGGGGGGAATCTCATGTCCGCTCCCAGTCACTCCGGAGGACGCCGTCTCGGACGACGGTTGATCCAGCTGTACGCCGGGCTCGCGCTCTACGGCGCGAGTGCCGCACTGCTCGTACGGGCGGGCCTGGGGCTGGAGCCCTGGGGCGTACTGCACCAGGGGCTCGCGAAGCTGACCGGGCTGACCATCGGGGTGGTGTCGATCATCGTGGGGGCGGCCGTGCTGCTGCTGTGGATCCCGCTGCGCCAGCGCCCGGGACTCGGCACGGTCTCCAACGTCTTCGCCATCGGCCTCGCCATGGACGGCACGCTGGCACTGGTCCCGGACGCACGCTCCCTCGTCGTACAAGTCCCGCTCGTGCTCGTGGGGATCGTGCTGAACGGCGCGGCGACGGGCCTGTACATCGCGGCTCGGTTCGGTCCGGGTCCGCGCGACGGGCTGATGACGGGGCTGCACCGGCGCACCGGCCGCTCGATCCGGCTGATGCGGACCGGGATCGAGGTGACGGTGGTGATCACCGGATTCCTGCTGGGCGGCACCATCGGAGTCGGCACCGTGCTGTACGCGGTGTCCATCGGACCGCTGGCGCAGCTGTTCCTGCGGGTGTTCGCCGTCCCGCCGGCACCGGGCGGCAGCACGGTCGTTGCCACCGCGACACCGGAACGGGCCATACTGCCCGGGTGAGCATCACGACACCGCCCTTGCGCCACCCCTACCTCGACCATCCCGGCCCGATCGCCTTCGCCCATCGGGGCGGGTCCGCCGCCGGGCTGGAGAACACCGTGGCGCAGTTCCGGCGCGCGGTGGAGCTGGGCTACCGCTACATCGAGACCGATGTGCACGCCACCGCCGACGGCCGGCTCGTCGCCTTCCACGACTCGACGCTGGACCGGGTCACCGACGGTGCGGGCCGCATCGCCGACCTGCCGTGGGAGGACGTACGGCAGGCGCGTGTGGCGGGCCGTGAACCGGTGCCGCTGTTCGAGGAGTTGCTGGAGACCTTCCCCGAGGTGCGCTGGAACGTCGACATCAAGGCGGAGCCCGCCCTGCGCCCCACGCTCGACCTCATCGAGCGCACGGGCGCCTGGGACCGGGTCTGCGTGGGCTCGTTCTCCGAGGCGCGGGTACTGCGCGCCCAGCGGCTGGCCGGCCCCCGGCTGGCCACCTCGTTCGGCACGCGCGGGGTACTGAGTCTGCGGCTGCGCTCGTGGGGGCTGCCGGCCGCGGTGCGCCGGTCGGCCGTCGCCGCGCAGGTGCCCGAGGCCCAGTCGGGCGTCCCGGTGGTCGACCACCGCTTCGTCCGCGCCGCCCACGCGCGCGGGCTGCAGGTGCACGTGTGGACGATCAATGAACCAGAGCGCATGCACCGGCTCCTGGACCTGGGTGTCGATGGCATCATGACCGATCACATCGACACGTTGCGCAAGGTCATGGAGGAGCGCGGCGTCTGGGTCTGACCACCCGGCCGCCGCTGGTCCGAGCCTTCGCATAAGCGGGGAAAGCGAGGGCACGGGTGCAAACCGACACCCTGCGGACGCAGGCGGCGGACGAGACCGCCGGTCTGCGGCGCGAGCAGCGCGGCTGGTACTTCTACGACTGGGCCTGCTCGGTCTATTCGACGAGCGTGGTGACGGTCTTCCTCGGGCCCTACCTCACCGCGGTCGCCCGGCGGGCCGCGGACGCCGACGGCTATGTGCATCCACTGGGCATACCGGTGCGGGCGGGCAGCTTCTTCGCCTACTCGGTGTCCCTGTCGGTTGTCGTGGCGGTCGTGGTGATGCCGCTCGTGGGCAGCGCGGCCGACCGCACCGGTCGCAAGAAGCCGCTGCTCGCCGCCGCGGCGTACACCGGGGCAGCCGCGACCGCGGGCATGTTCTTCCTGGACGGCGACCGGTATCTGCTCGGCGGGGCGCTCCTGGTGGTGGCCAACGCGGCCCAGTCCGTCGGGATGATGCTCTACAACTCCTATCTGCCGCAGATCGCCCCGCCCGAGGAACGCGACGCGGTCTCCTCGCGGGGCTGGGCCTTCGGCTACGCGGCGGGCTCCACGGTCCTGGTCGCCAACCTGGTCCTGTACTCGGCGCACGACTCCTTCGGCCTGACCGAGACCGCCGCGGTCCGCGTCTGCCTTGCCTCGGCGGGCCTGTGGTGGGGTGCCTTCACGCTCGTACCGCTGCGCAGGCTGCGCGACCGGCACACACGCGTGGAGCGCGCCAAGGCTCCCGGGTTCAGGCAGCTCTCGGCGACGGTCCGGGACATGCGCCGCTACCCGCTGACCCTCGCCTTCCTCCTGGCGTACCTCATCTACAACGACGGCATCCAGACGGTGATCACCCAGGCCTCCGTCTACGGCTCGCAGGAACTGGGCCTCAGCCAGTCGACGCTCATCGTGGCCGTGCTGCTGGTGCAGGTGCTGGCCGTGGCCGGAGCGCTGGCGATGGGGCGGCTGGCGCGGACGTACGGCGCCCAGCGGACGATCCTGGGCTCACTGGTGGCGTGGACGGTCACCCTGGCCGCCGGTTACTTCCTGCCCGCGAAGGCGCCGGTGTTCTTCTTCGTGCTGGCCGCCGGGATCGGCCTGGTCCTGGGTGGCAGCCAGGCGCTGTCCCGGTCGCTGTTCTCGCACCTCGTGCCGCCCGGCAAGGAGGCCGAGTACTTCTCGGCGTACGAGATGAGCGATCGCGGGATGAGCTGGCTCGGACCGCTGCTGTTCGGCATGACCTACCAGCTGACCGGAAGTTATCGGTCCGCGATCATCTCGCTGGTGGCCTTCTTCGTGATCGGCTTCGCCCTGCTGGCCCGGGTCCCGGTCCGGCGGGCGATCAGCGAGGCGGGCAACCCTGTTCCGGAAAGGATCTAGGACCGATTTAGCGCTCAACCCGAAAGGGCGGTAGTGTACGCCTTTGGCCTGCCAGGCGTACCGTTACTGCGCGTCAAAGATGCCGAAACGCTGGGTGACATCTGCTAGCAGATGTGACAAACCGGGCGCCGGTGGGTACGACATTGGTCAGCAAGGCTGCGGCTACGACGGCGACGCACGACCCGGAACGGGACACGGAACGGGAATCTTTACCGCCGACCGGACGTTGACCGGATGACGACGACAGCGACACCTGTCCTGTGGGCGACAAGCCCGGGAGGCACGATTCATGAGTGAGCGAGCTCTTCGCGGTACGCGCCTCGTGGTGACCAGCTACGAGACGGACCGCGGTATCGACCTGGCCCCGCGCCAGGCCGTGGAGTACGCATGTGAGAAGGGGCACCGTTTCGAGATGCCCTTCTCGGTCGAGGCGGAGATCCCGCCGGAGTGGGAGTGCAAGGTCTGCGGGGCCCAGGCACTCCTCGTCGACGGCGACGGCCCTGAAGAAAAGAAGGCCAAGCCCGCGCGTACCCACTGGGACATGCTGATGGAGCGGCGCACCCGTGAGGAGCTCGAAGAGGTCCTCGAGGAGCGTCTGGCGGTTCTGCGCTCGGGGGCGATGAACATCGCGGTTCATCCCCGGGACAGCCGCAAGTCGGCATAGTCCCTGCGGGGCTGGACCGACACACAGCGCACGTCAATCAACCGCGGGCGCCGTACGTGAACTCGACGTACGGCGCCCGCGGTTTTTCGTGTTCGAGTGCGGCTGCGTGGGGCGATCACCGCGTCAGCGGCGGGTACTGCTCCCCCGGCTCCCCCGGACCCGGCCGGTCCTCCCTGATGACCTCGCCCTGCACCACCCTGCCGTCGGGGCGGTGGATACGGGCCTGCTGGAAGGCGTCGCCAAGGGTGCCGGGGGCCGCCGTGCGCAGCCTCTTGTCCAGGGCGTTCTCGGCGTACCGGCTCACGGCCTTCTGCACCGGCGGGATCAGCAGGAGCAGGCCGGCCACGTCGGAGACCACGCCGGGGATCATCAGCAGCAGTCCGCCGAGCATCATCAGGCCGTTGCCACCGCCGCGCTCGGGCGAACCGCCCCGCTGCAGCGCCTCGTTCAGGCTCTGGAAGGCGCGGCGGCCCGCCCGCTTGATGACCACGGAACCGGCCACGAAGCCCGCGACGAGCAGCAGGAAAACGGCGAAGCCCCCGGCCGCGCCCGCGACGAGGGTCAGCAGCCAGATCTCCAGCACCAGCCAGGCGGCGACCCCCAGCGGCAGATACCTGCGCAGCCGGGAGCGCCGGGGCCGGGCGAGATACGGAGAGGTCGGAGCGCCAGTCGTCATACCCCCAGTGTGCCTGGCGGCGCCTCAGCACGGGATAAGGGGTTGACCGACCGGAGCCGACGGGAAACCGCTGAGACTACGCGGTGCGCTTCTTCTTGCCGGTGAGCTTGGCGACCCGTTCCGCCGCGCCCCAGGCAGTGACCCGCCACAGCGCCTCGATCAGGATGTCCTTGCTCATCTTGGAGTCGCCGAGTTCGCGCTCGACGAAGGTGATCGGGACCTCGACCACCTGGTAGCCGGCCTTGACCGCGCGGCGGGCCAGGTCGACCTGGAAGCAGTAGCCCTGCGAGGCGACCTCGTCCAGGCCCAGGCCCTCCAGCGTCTCGCGGCGGAACGCGCGGTAGCCGCCGGTGATGTCGCGCAGCGGCAGGCCGAGCGCGAGCCGGGAGTAGAGGCTGCCGCCACGGGAGATGAACTCGCGGGACTTGGGCCAGTTGACCACGCGGCCGCCGGGCACCCAGCGGGAGCCGAGCACCAGGTCGGCGGCCTTGAGGGCGGTGAGCAGCCGGGGCAGTTCCTCGGGCTGGTGGGAGCCGTCGGCGTCCATCTCGACCAGCACGCCGTAGCCGCGCTCCAGGCCCCAGCGGAAGCCGGCGAGATAGGCGGCGCCGAGGCCTTCCTTGCCCTTGCGGTGCATGACCTGGACGTTCTCGTCCTCGGCGGCCAGTTCGTCGGCGAGCTTGCCGGTGCCGTCGGGACTGTTGTCGTCCGCGATCAGGACGTGCGCCTCGGGGACGGCCTTGCGTACCCGGCCGACGATGGTCTTGATGTTCTCCGCCTCGTTGTAGGTCGGAATGATCACCAAGGCCGTGCCGAGCGGACCGAACTGCCCCCCCTGGGCTTTGGCCGCGAGAGTCCCGTCGCCGTCGTTCACAGATGCCCCTTCTGGTCGTACGCAGGCGTCCACCATAGTGGCCGCCGCATGGGTAGACGTGACAGCTCGTTCGTATGGTGGTGTCGATTCCACAAGAGTGGGGTAAGAATGCGTTTTTACGTACCTTAACGGCTCGTCGCCCTCGGTTTCCCACCACGGCGGATGGGGGCCCGGCGCCCTTCGGGCCGACCTGGGACCCGCTGGCTGCGGATCGACCGAAAGCCGTTGTCTACTGAGCGCTCGGGCCCCACCCGGGTCACACCTTGCCGACCGGCCGGAACGTTCCCTCGGCGGCGCGGGCACTGAGCCTGGCTCCCAGCGACGGTGCCCCGGTGCGGCACACCGTCCCTGACCCAGCGGCGCTGCGCCGCATTGCGTGAACGCTCCCCGCTCGGGCGTCCGGTGGTGGACTCGGACGAACCTACCGGCCCGCGGCCGTCGACTGTCAACAGCCCTCTGACCTGCGAAGACAGTCCGAACTATGCGGTTGCCGCAGAGGATGCGCAGGTCGGGCGGCGGGGCGGCGGCAGCCGATCGCGGCCGCGCCCCGCCCGTAGATCACTCGCCCGGCCGTACGAACACCGTCCGTCCGCCCACCACGGTGCGCAGGCAGACCGGCAGGTCGCGGCCCGGGGTGAGGTCGGGCAGGCCGGGGGTGCCGGAGCGCGGGTCCGTCGACCAGCGGGCCACCCGGTCGTCGGGGGCCTGGACGACCAGCTCCTCGGTGCGCCAGACCGCGTAGTCGGCGGGCGCGCCGGGCACCAGGACGCCCGCGTCGTCCCGGCCGACGGCCCGCCAGCCGCCGCGCGTGTGCGCGGTGAACGCGGCGCGGACGGAGACCCGGTGCTCGGGCGTGTGATGGAACGCGGCGGCGCGGACCGTGCCCCACGGGTCGAGCGGGGTGACCGGGCTGTCGGAGCCGAAGGCGAGCGGCACACCCGCGCGCAGCAGGGCCGCGAAGGGGTTGAGGGTGCGGGCGCGTTCGACGCCGAGCCGGCGGGCGTACATGCCGTCCTCGCCGCCCCACAGCGCGTCGAAGGCGGGCTGCACGGAGGCGGTCAGGCCCAGCTCGGCGAAGCCGGCGACGGTCTCGGGGGTGAGCATCTCGGCGTGCTCGACGCGATGGCGGGCGGCGCGGATCCGGGCCGGGCCGAGCTTCTCCGCGGCGGCGCGTACGCCCTCCACTACGGCGCTCAGGGCGGCGTCGCCGATGGCGTGGAAACCGGCCTGCAGGCCCGCCTCGGTGCAGGCGACGACGTGGGCCGCGACGGCCTCGGCGTCCAGGTAGGCGGCGCCGGTGTGGTCGGCGTCGGTGTACGGCTCGTGCAGGCAGGCGGTGTGGGAGCCGAGCGCGCCGTCGGCGAAGAGATCGCCCGCGGCGCCCACGGCACCGAGGTCCCGTGCCCTGTCGACGTTCTGTTCCGCCCAGTAGCCGACCACGCGGGGGCCCGGCTCCTCGGCCGCGAGCTTGAGCAGGCCGGTGAAATCGTCCTCGGAGGAGATCTGCGGACCGCCGCACTCGTGCACCGAGCCGATGCCGAGGGAGGCCGCGTGGGCGAGGGCGGTGCGCTGGGCCTCGGCGCGCTGGGCGGGGGTGACGGCGGCGAACGCGGCCTCGCGAACGGCGTGATGGGCGTCGCGGGTCAGCGGGGCGTCCTCGCGCGGGATGCCGGCGGGGACCAGGTCCAGCAGGGCCGTGGTGACCACCGCCGAGTGCACGTCGATGCGGGAGAGGTACAGCGGGCGGCCGCCGGTCGCCTCGTCGAGTTCGGCGCGCGTCGGCGGGCGGCCGCCGGGCCAGCGGGCCGCGTCCCAGCCGTGGCCGAGCAGGACGCGGTCGTCCGGGCGGGCGGCGGCGAAGTCGCGGACCAGGGCGAGGGCCGCGTCGAGGGAGGGTGCGCCGGACAGGTCGAGGCCGGTCAGGGCGAGGCCGGTGGCGGTGGTGTGCACATGGGCGTCGGTGAAGGCCGGGGTGACCAGGGCGCCGTCGAGGTCGACCACCTCGTCCACGCCCTCGGCGAAGGCGTCGGCGGCGCCCTCGGAGCCGACCCAGGCGACTTGGCCGGACTCCACGACCATCGCGGTGGCGAAGGGGTCGGCGGGGCTGTGCACCTCGCCTCGGCGCAGGAGGACGGTGTTGGGGGGCTCGGCGGTGCGGTCGCTCATAGCGGACAGTTTCCCGCCTCGGCCGACGCGGGCTGCACTCGGGGGCACCTGCGGGGCCCCGGGACAGCTGTCATCAGATCCGCGGCGGGCGTGCCTCGTACGGTGTCGACAGCACGACCGTCGTGCGCGTCGACACGCCGGCCAGGCTCCGCAGCCTCGCCAGCAGTTCCTCCAGTTCGTGCGGGGTGGCCACCCGCACCTTGAGGATGTAGTTCTCGTCGCCCGCGACGCTGTGGCAGGCCTCGATCTCGGGGACGTCGGCAAGGCGGTCCGAGATGTCGTCGGGGGCGCTGGGGTCGAACGGTTTCACCGAGATGAAGGCGGTGAGCGGCAGCCCGACGGCCTCGGGGTCGACCACCGCGGCATAGCCGCGGATGACGCCACGCTGTTCCAGCCGGCGCACCCGTTGGTGCACGGCCGACGTGGACAGGCCCGTGGCCTTGCCCAGGTCTGTGTAGCTCATCCGCCCGTCCTTGACGAGCAGCTGCACGATCTGTCGGTCCAGCTCCTCCATGGCGCCAAAACCTACAGTGCGCTTGATCTCCTGGGATAGCCGAGAGCGCAGGTCATCGCCGGTTCGATACAAAAAGCGCCGCATAAGGCCCGCAGTGCGCACCTGCATGTGGCATGTGACGAACGCCACACACCCCGAACAGGCTCCGTGATGTTCTCGTGATTACCGCCGAGAGCGGGCGGGAAGTGCTTGCTGTGGTCGAGGCCGCAGTGCCTTCACGGCCCAGCCTTAGGGGGAGAGTCCCATGCAGAGTGTCCATCGCCCTGGTCGATCCGCGTCCAAGCGGCAGCAGCCGGTCGCCGAGCCCGAGCCGGAGGGCGTCGAACCCGTCGCCCTCGACGACGAACCGGACGCCTACGACACCTTCGAGATGTACCGGGTGATCTGCCCGGACTGCGCCCAGCCGATCGCCCTGCTGGCGGACGAGGCGGTCCTGCCGGAGCACGCGCTGTGCGCCTCGCCGTGGAACCCGTTCGGGCTCACGGTCTGTGCGGGTACGGGCCGTGCGGCGGCCGACGCCCGCCCCGCGGACGAGTCCTTCGAGCCGCAGGAGCAGGACACCGCCCTGCTGCTGACGCTCCCCCAGGGGCTGAACTGGCGGACGCAGCCCTTCTCGCACGTCGGCGGCCCGGGCTCGCGCCCGATGCGCGTGCCGGCGATGCGCCGCCAGGCCGCCTGAGCCGCCTCACCGCGTCCAGTACGTGCCCTGCACCATGGCGCGCAGGCTGTCGTGGTGCAGGATCAGTGTGTCCGGTTCCGCCGGTACGGCGACCTCCCCGAAGTACGCCTGCCGGTAGGCGATGCGCAGCATGACGATCGCGTGCCGCAGGGCGGCGTAGAGGGTGTGGAAGTCCATGTCGCGCGGGGTGTGGCCGGTCAGGCGCGCGTAGCGGGCCTCGACGCGGTCGCGGCGCAGGAAGTCCGGCAGCCCGCGCCGGCCGGAGGCGACCGTGAGGTCGTGGAAGAAGCGGTGCAGATAGATGGCCCAGCCGAGGTCGACCTCGCGCGGGGCGAGCGCCGCCATCTCCCAGTCCAGGACGGCGACGGGGTCGAAGCCGTCGTAGACGATGTTCCCGATGCGTGCGTCGCCCCAGCTGAGGACGGGTTCGCCGGGCTCACGCGGCCACAGCTGCTCCAGCCGGTCGAAGGCCGCCTCGATGAGGGGTGAGCGGGGCAGGCCGTCGATCACCCAGGCGTAGTAGGCGCGTTGGGCCGTCACATGCCGGCGCAGTGCGTCCCCGGGGCCCGGTGAGGTGAGGAACCGGGCCTCGGCAAGGGGTGCTTGGTCGTGCAGGCGGGCCAGGAGTCCGACGGTCGCGGCTTCCAGGTGCTCGCGTTCGGCGTCGCTCGCCCCGTGCAGCCAACTGCCTTCGTAGGTGTACGGCATGACGTCCGGCGGCACGCGCCCGGCGACGCGCTCCATGACGAAGAACGGCGCCCCGAGCGGGCCGGGGTCCTCCTCCAGCCACAGCACGCAGGGCACGGGGACGTCCGTGTGCTCGGCCACCAGGCGCAGCGTGCGGTACTGGCGGGCCATGTCGTACTCGGGGAAGACGGTGTAGGCCGCCGGGTCCGCCGCCAGCCGCAACGCGCAGGCGGTGCACGGCGCTTCGGGGTGCTCGAGGTCGAACAGCAGGGTCTCGCTGGACATGCCGTTGGAGGCCGGGACGGTGACGCCGGTGGCCTTGGCGCCGGGCAGCCGGGCGGCGAGCCAGGCGGTGAGGCGGCGGGCCAGCTCCTCGGGGTCGCGCGTGGTGGTGCGGGGACGCGGTGCCGTGGCCATACCGGGCTCCTCCCTCGGGGTGCGACCGATGTCTCGGGGTGCGACCGATGCTCAGGGTGCTACCGAGTCGAAGCCGGTGAAGCCGCTCGGGTCGTGCCGGCCGAACGAGCCGTGCTCGAAGATGCCGTGACCGGTCCGCCCGTCGAGCCGGAAGCGGGCGGAGTGGTCGGTGACGCCGTAACCGGCCAGCGGGTGGGGCAGGGTCATGTCGTAGCTGCGCCGGTCGGTCCATCCGGGACCCCGCCACGTCCCGTGCTGCCAGTCGTCCGCCGGCGGATAGCCCGCGCCGAGCGCGAGCGGCGAGGAGGCGAGGATCTCGACGTCGAGTCTCCGCGGCTCCCGGGCGTCCCCCAGGTGGATGACCGCGTGTTCCGGGTGGCGGGTGCCGGAGCGGTAGCCGATCTCGGCCTGCGGCCAGCCCAGTTGGCGGTCGGGGTGGCCGGGGCGGACCAGGGTGGCGTCGTTGAGGGAGCGGTAGCCGTCGGCGTCCTCCTGGGTGATGACCATCAGGAAGCGGTCCGCGAAGCGGACCGGGCACCAGATCCAGTGGAAGCCCTCGGTGGGGTGGTCCGCGGCGAGTCGCCCGCCGTCCTCGCCCGGCACCGGCCGCACGCCCCAGCTACGGTCCCGGGTGCCGGTCCAGTCGTCCGCGGTGACCCGGAACTCCTCGTCCCCGGCCCGGATCACGCCTTGCGCGGTGCCCGCCTGCACGAAGCGGCGACCCTCCAGGGTGAGCCGGTCGCCCCGGCGCTGCAGGTGGTGCGGCTCCCAGAGGGCGGGGAAGGCGGCCGTCCAGCTGAGGTCGCACGACAGCTGCTCGTCCGCGCAGATCAGGCGCAGCTCCCGCAGCGGCCGCACGACCTCGATGCGCAGCGGCCCCACGGCGAGCCGCATCCGGTCCTCCCCCAGGGCGTCGGAGGCGCGGACGGCGTACAGGATGTCCCCGGTGCGCAGGGTGGCGTAGGCGTCGATCACGCCCAGGTTGGGGTAGACGCCGAGGCCGAGGATGAGCAGGGCGCGCCCGGCGTGGTCGAAGACGTGGAAGATGCAGCGGTCGTAGGCGTTCCGGTCGCCGGTCGCCACGTGTTTCATGGACAGCGGCACCTGGTGCACCGGGTACTCGTCGAGCGGTACGGGACGGTCGTCGGCCACGGACACCCCCTGAGCGATGGTCGGCTGACGGTACGTCAGATGACCGGAGGAGGCCAGAGCGGGAACCGGATGTGCCTGAACTGACGCTCGATTCCGCCGGGCGGTGACCTGTCCGGCCGCTGTCGCGTTGCCCAGGCATGACCCCCACGTACTCGGTCACCGGGCGTCAGCCCCGCATCTTCGTCCCTCGCCCCGCAGAATCGGTTCCGCCGCCCGCGCCGCAGGACCCGCCCATCTACCGCGATCTCATGCGGACCTGGGCCGACCGGGGCCGGACACTGCCGGGCCGCCACGACCCGGAGTGGATCAGGCTGGCGGCACCGGCGGTCCTCACGGGGCAGTTCAGCGACCTTCGGGTCCCGCCACGTGACGGGCGATGACCATCCGCTGGATCTGGTTGGTGCCCTCGACGATCTGCAGGACCTTGGCCTCGCGCATGTAGCGCTCGGCCGGGAAGTCGGCGGTGTAGCCGTAGCCGCCGAGTATCTGCACGGCGTCCGTGGTGACTTTCATGGCCGCGTCGGTGCAGTGCAGCTTGGCCATGGCGGCCTGCTTGGCGAACGGCTTGCCGGCGTCGCGCAGCCGGGCCGCCGCGAGGTAGAGCGCGCGGCCGGCCTCGATCTGGGTGGCCATGTCGGCGATCATGAAGCGCAGGCCCTGGAAGTCGGCGATGGGATGGCCGAACTGCCGGCGCTGGGCGGCGTAGGCGACCGCCTCGTCCAGTGCGGCCTGGGCGAGGCCGATGGCGCAGGCGGCGATGCCGAGCCGCCCCGAGTCCAGGGCGGACAGGGCGATGAAGAAGCCCTGACCCTCCTCGCCGATCCGCCGGTCGTCGCCGACCCGGACGCCGTCGAGGTGGACCTGCGCGGTGGGCGAGCCCTTCATGCCCATCTTCTTCTCGGGCACCGCCCCGCTCAGACCCGGCGTGTCCCCGGGGACCAGGAAGGCGGTGATCCCGCGCGGGCCCTCCTCGCCGGTGCGGGCCATGACGGTGTAGAAGTCGGCGATGCCGCCGTGCGTGATCCAGGCCTTGGTGCCGTTGATCACCCAGTCGTCACCCTCCCGCACGGCCTTCGTACGCAGCGAGGCCGCGTCGGAGCCCGAGGACGGCTCGGAGAGGCAGTAGGCACCGAGCAGGCCGCCGCCGAGCATGGCGGGCAGGTGCTCGACCTGCTGCTGCTTGGTGCCGTAGGTGGCGAGCGCGTAGGAGGCGAGTGTGTGCACGCTGACGCCGAGGCCGACGGTGAGCCGGGCCGCGGCCAGCTCCTCCAGGACCTGGAGGTAGACCTCGTAGGGCTGGTCGCCGCCGCCGTACTCGGAGTCGTACGGCAGACCCAGCAGGCCCGATTCGGACAGCAGGGTGAAGATCTCGCGTGGGAAGCGCCCCGCGTCCTCCTCCTCGGCCGCCTTCGGCGCGATCTCGCGCTGGGCGATGTCCCGGACGAGCGCGAGTAGATCCCGCGCCTCCTCCGTCGGCAGCTGACGCTCCACCGGCTGCGGGTCGCGGTCGGACATGGCGTCGGTCTCCTCCCTGTTCGGGCACCGGCGGTCTGGCCCGTCGGGTGGGGGCGGCTCCGCCTGGTCGTTCCGTTGCCGAAGGCGCCCGCTCCCGGGTCTCGGAAGTGGCTGACCAGCGGCTGTGCGCTGTGAGTATGCCCGATCAGCGACGTCCCGTCACCAGTTAACGACCGCTCACTTCAGGAAACCCCGACTACTCGACGCACGCACAACGGAAAGCGATGCGGGGCGTCTGCGCCCCGCCCACCCGACACGGTTGCGCCTCGGCAGTCGGGCCTCAGCCGTCGCGGCGGGCCGGCTGCGGTGCCCGGTAGGCCGGGTCCAGCTCCTCGACGGCACGCAGGGCGCCGCCGAGCGTCTTCACCAGCAGCGCGCGCATGGTGTCCCGGGACAGCTCCGGGTGGTCGATCCAGTCCAGGGTCGCGCCCTCCACGCTGCACACCCAGGAGAGCAGACTCATCCGGGCCAGCGGATCTATGTCGCTGCGGCCGTAGGCCCCTTCGGCGATGGTGGCTATGATCGCCGCGCGCACGCCGTCCCGGATGGCGTGCACCTCGGCGTCGAAGCCGACGCCGCCGCTGACGATGGTGCGGTAGGCGGCCTGATGGTGCTCGGCGTAGCGCAGATAGCCGTCGATGGTGCGGTGGACGCGGTCCACGGCGGACAGCTCGAGACCGCTCGCGGCGGAGGTGACCAGGTCGGCGACGGAGTCCTGGATGATCGCCAGGTAGTAGCCGCGCTTGGACTGGAAGTAGTAGTAGATCAGCCCCTTGGCGACATGCGCCTGGCGGGCGATGTCGTCCATGGACAGCGCGTCGTAGGACGTGTCCGCGAACAACTTCCGCCCGATGGCGATGAGTTCGGCGCGACGCGCCACGGAGCGCTCGGTACCGCGCGTCCGGGGACGGACGGCGGCACGCTGATGCGGCATATTCAACTTCGACCCTGTTCCAGGCGGTCGGCGGGACCTCCGCAGTATGTCAGAACATGCCGCACAGGTGAGCGGGTCACGTCAGAGCAGGCCGAGCCGTGTCACGAGCATCGCGCGACGTTCAGCGCACACCCACCGCCGCGAGCGCCTTGCGCTGGCGCGGGCTCGGGTGGGCTGGGAAGTAGAGGTAGCAGACTCCCCCGGTACCGGAGACGACCTTGCCGGAGGCGTTGTACCGCTTGGTGCGCAGCCAGATGTTCTCGAACTCCCGGCGCAGATAGACCCGTCGTACGGCGTCGTCGCTCGGCGAGGCCGGGTCGCCCGCGATCACGTCGCCGTCCGCGGTGAAGCCGATCACCGTCATCAGATGGCCGGAGGTGCCGTAGCCCGCACCGGTCAGCTCGGTCTTCAGGAACGACTGGGACGTTATCACCGGGATGCCGGCCGCGATCAGGGTCTCCAGGTCGGTGAGCGAGGCGAGCCGCGTGACCACGCCCTGGAGTCCCTCGAACGTGGCGGCGTAGGCGGCGTTGAACGGCCAGTTGCCGCAGCCCTGGTACTGGTAGTCGTAGGTGAAGCGGGCCGCGTTGTCGACCTGCGGGTCGACATAGGAGGGGTCGACCCAGGACAGCTGCTCGGGGGTGAGCCGGCCGCCCCAGTACTCGATGATCATCTGCGAGGAGGTGGGACTGCACCAGGCCTCGCCGCCGTTGTCGTACTGCGGGTACTGGCCCTTGTGGATCTCCTGCGAGTAGCGCGGGACGGCCAGCTCCTGGGCGAGGCCGGGCGTGGAGGCGGGGACCGTGAAGCGGTCGGGGATGTCGGAGCCCATGGCGCCGAGCCGCCACACGGTGGGGGTCAGGTGCGTGCCGGGCCTGCGGTAGAGGGTGAGGCGCAGCCGGTACGACGCCAGGCGCAGGCCGGTGCTCGCGTCGTCGATGGCGAAGGTGTCGGTCCAGACGGTGCTCTTGCCGTCGGTCTGGCCGTCCACCGAAGTGCGCTTGATGTCCTGGTCACCGGCCGCCCAGCGGCCCATCACGTACCAGGGCGTCTCGGCGCCGTCGGAGTACGTGCCCCCCAGTTCCACCTGGAGCCAGGTGCCCTCGGGGGTGTGCGCGTTCCAGGAGGCGACGACCTCGGTGGCGGGGACGGTGAGCCCGTGGGCCGGCGAGGTCCAGGTGGCGTACTCCCAGGTGGCGGTCGTGCCGGTGTGCGGGTCGGTGTAGTCGGTGCGGCCTGCGGGGGCGCCGATCACGACGCCGGGGCGGGCGCCGCGGACGGCCCGCGCGCCCTGGGCGGCGCCGAGGCGCCACTCGCGGTACGTGCTCCAGGAGTGGTAGTCGATCGGGCGGGCCTGCGCCTGGCCGGGGTCGTCGGCGGCGTCGGAGGCGGGGCGCTGCGCGGCGGCAGCGGCAGCGGCAGCGGGGGCCGTTCCGCCGGCCACCGCCGCGGCGACGGCGGCGGTCAGGACGGTTCTGCGGGACGGCTGTTGGGCTCTGCTCATGGGCGCGATTACCCCCAGGTGTCCGGGTCGGGGCTGATCTGCTGCACGGTTGCGCCAACTATGGAACAGGCGGCATGGCCCTGCCAGCACTTCCGCACATGCCGCGCCCATGAATATTGGTCTTGGCCACTGGAGGTACGGCCGTCGGGGTGCACCCCGCGCCCGGAGGGGCGCGGGGAACTGCGCGACCAGCCCCCCACGCGCCCGAACCCCGGCACGGCGCGCAACCCCCGATCCGTACCTCGGTCAGACGAGATCCATCGCCGCGACCTCGTCGGGGCGGCCGTAGCTGATCGGGCCCTGGAAGCGGCGGCGGGCGGTGGCGAACCACCAGACCGTCGCCACGACCAGGACGGCGGCGAGCGCGATCGGCGCGTAGTTGAACGAGTCGACGGTGATCGGCGAGGCCTGCGGCAGCATGAACAGGACGCTGCTGAGCAGGATCCAGATCACCGCGAGCCAGCCGATGGGCTGGCCCCAGCGGCCGAGGTGCCAGGGCCCCGGCTGGAACGCTCCGCCGAGCCGCAGCCGCAGGAAGATCGGCACGGCGTAGGCGAGGAAGAGCCCGACCACGTTGACGCTGACGATCGCGGTGAAGGCGGTGTGCGACCACCAGCCGGGCACGACCAGGGCCAGCGAGCAGATCACCGCGAGCCACACCGCCTTCACGGGCGTACGGGTGCGCGGCGAGACCGAGTGCCACCAGCGGGAGCCGGGCATGGCCCCGTCGCGGGAGAAGGCGAAGATCTGCCGGGTGTTGCTGGTGAGGTTGGCGAGACCGCAGAAGAGCATCGCGCCGATGACGATGAGGAGCATGACCTTGGCGGTGCGGAGGCCGAGGCCGTCGATGAGGATCTGGACGGGCGGCGCGGAGGAAGAGGCCACCTTGGTGTAGTCACCAATGCTGTAGACCAGTGCCAGCATCAGGATCAGACCGGTGATCGCCGAATAGCCGATGGCGCGCGTGATCCCCTTCGGCGCGTTGACCGTCGCACGGACCGTTTCCTCGGACATGTGGAAGCTGCCGTCGAACCCGGTGAACGTCCAGCTCGTGACCAGCAGCCCGAGCATGCCGCCGTAAAGTCCGTTCGTGAAGCCGGTGTTGTTCTCGAAATGCGTCACGAACGACGCCGGCTGATGATGATCGGGCATCACTATGAGTGCGCCCACGATCACGACGAGTCCGATCAGCAGCCACCACACGGAAATGCGGTTCAGTACGGCGACGAGCTGGACCGTGTAGGTGTTGGCGAGGCCCTGTACGACGATGACCAGGGCCGTGATCAGGACCGTCTGGTGGGTTGTCGGCTGGTAGGAGGGCCACTGCAGGTTCATGAAGGCCTGGATGAAGGTGGCGGCCGCATAGCCGGTGGCGGCGGTGCCGCCGATCTGGCCGACGAAGTTGAGCCAGCCCGTGAACCAGGACCAGGCGCCCTTGTGCCGCTTTGCAAGTTTACCGGCGGAGAAGTACAGGGCACCGCTCGTCGGATAGGCGGAGGCGACTTCCGCCATGGCCGCGCCGATGAGCAGAACCATGACGCAGACACCGATCCAGCCGAATACGAGAATGCGGGGGCCACCCGCGTTCATTCCGAATCCGAACGACGAGAAAATGCCCGACAGAATATTGATGATGGTGAAGGAGATCGCGAAATTGTCGAACGCCTGGAAGCGCCGGGTGAGTTTCCGCGGATAACCCATCGCGTGCAGGGTCGCGTCATCGTCGAGTACGACCGGTTCCTCGCCCGCGCGGGCCTTCGCCCGGGACGGTGATGTCCGTTCCGACACAGTTCGGCCTTTCTCTGAGTGAATCCGAGTGAAGGGGCAGAGCATGTGCAGGTCAGTCGGGTCGCGGGACGGGCAGGCCGCAGGCGCGCCGGGCCCGGGAGAGCTGCTCGACGGGGTCACCGAAGGCGCTCCAGGGCATGCGCGAGGCGTACGGGCCCATCGCCGTGAACACCGCCCGGGCCTCGAACTCGCGCTGGGCCATGACCAGCGCGTGCGCGAGGTAGGCCAGGTCGAGCACCGGGGTGAAGCGGTAACCGGCCACCGCGGGCAGCCAGTTGTGGTAGATCGACAGCGCGGTGGAGCGCCACTGCGGCTGTTCCCAGACGCGGTCGGCGAGCAGCTGGGTGGGGTTGTAGCTCTCCACCAGGGCCACCAGGGGCAGCAGCCGGAGGGCGGAGTCGGCCGGCGCCCGCTGGCTGAGGAAGGCGGCCACGTCCCAGGCCGCGTTGACCGAACCGCCGTACCGCGTGAAGAAGCACGACAGGAAGCGGTGGTGGCCCTCGCGGTGCCAGGGGTCCAGCGACAGGACGTGCGCGAACAGCCGCCAGGGGCCGGGCGGGGCGGTGAGCAGGCCCTGCGGGGCGGGGTCGCGCAGCCGGTGCAGCCGGGCCATGGAGAGCTTGGCGACCCAGGGCGTGGGGTCCTCGGGGGCCTCGGTGGCGGCCCGGTCGCAGGCGGTCAGCGCGATCCGCTCCAGCGCCTCGGCGCGCTCGTCGCGGGCGTCGGCCGCCCGCAGGGCGCGCTGTACCGCGACCCGGGCCCACATCAGCGCCGCCTCGGGTGTCGGCTCCTCGGCCAGCCAGCGCTCGACCAGATCGGTGTCGGCCGCCTCGGAGGCGAGGACCAGCGAGCGGTGGGCGCGCAGCGCGAAGTCGGAACGCGTCTCGGCGAGGGCTTCGAACGCGTATCGATAACGCCCGGCGCGTACATCGACGCACACGCTCGCCAGGACACGGTCGTCGGCCGCCGGGTGCCACACATAGTGCCCTTCGAATAACTCCGCGGCCATGTCCCCCTGCCAGTCCCCGTACGACGCACGGCGGTTGCGCTGAAGGCACCATACTCAGCGGTGGGCATCACCGGAACGCCGAATTCGACATATCGGTCAGGGGATTCGCGAATGTTTATCCGTGCCATTGACTGGCCGCCAGCCGATGGTTCAAAAAGCGACCTTTTCACCCCGGCGGCCTCGGCCGGCCGCCCACTATGGGTCACTACTACACTGTTTCGGAAAACCGCCCACACCGACCCACACCCCGGGAACCACCATCCGCGACCTCGCCGCCCGACTGCGCGGGCTTCCGCCCTCCCTCGGGCCGGTCCGGCTGATCGGCGTCGACGGACATGCCGGCTCGGGAAAGTCCACCTTCGCCGGGCACTTGGCCGCGGCCCTCGGCGGGGCCCCGGTGCTGCACCTCGACGACATCGCCAGCCATGAGCGGCTCTTCGAGTGGACCGACCGGCTCCTGGCCCAGGTGATCCGCCCGCTCGCCCGCGGCGAGAGCGCGCACTACGCCCCCTACGACTGGCGGGCCCGTACGTTCGGCGCACCGCGCCCGCTGCCGGCCGCACCCGTGGTCCTCGTCGAGGGGGTCGGCGCCGGCCGCCGGGCGCTGCGGCCACATCTGGCACTGCTGCTGTGGATGGAGACACCCCGGGACGAGTCCTGGACCCGGGGCCGGTTGCGGGACGGGGATGAGCAGCGGGAGTTCTGGCAGGGGTGGGTCGCGGCGGAGCGCGCGCATTTCGCCGAGGATCCCTCGCGCCCCCATGCCGATCTCCTGGTACTGCAGACGCCCAAGGGGTATGAGGTGCTGCCGGGACCCGGGTCAACCCGTGGACCGGACCAAGGCGTGACCCAGAGTGACGAATCCTCCGCGTTGTGGTGAAGTCGTGAAGACCCTCGTGGGGGAACTTCCCCGAGTGCCTCAACTCCGCTTGACCGGGGGGCCGTACAGGTCTTACGTTCTCAATGTGCGGTCATTCGGGACCGCCCACCGACGCGAGGCCCCCGGTTGTTCCCCCGTGACCGGGGGCTTCGTTCTGTCCGCGTGACCTTTTTCCACGCGCCCCGCGCACCGATCCGCTCACCCTCGGTCACGAAACGCAATGCGCCCCGTCTGCTCCCACCTCGTCAAACGGCCCGTGCGGCACCCTTCGGCACGCGGACGTCGCGCGGGTACGATGCCCTCGGTGCGACCTTCCAGGCTGCCTGGCGCACCGGTAACTCCGGTCCGCGGCACGGCGGTTCGACCGCGGCGGCCGTCGGGCGACTGCCTGGTGGTGAACCACGGGGGCACGGTCTGTGGGGGGACGGGATGGACTTCGGCACGCAGGGCCCCGAGGCCCCGGCCGACCTGGCCTGGCTGCGGGGGGTGGACGCCTACACGATGGGCGCCTATCCGCAGGCGGAGGAGGAGTTCCGCACCGCGGTGCGGATGGACCCGGGGATGGCCGACGGCTGGCTCGGGCTGCACGCACTCCGGGTCGACACGACGACCTCGCTGCTCAGGATGTTCCGGCACCGCGAGCGCTTCGGCGAACAGCGCGCCCGGCACCGCAGGACGCTCAACTCCTGGTACTGGCTGGGCTGGTGGGTACAGCCGGTGCTGGAGAGCCCGCGCGATCTGCTGCTGGCGCACGCCTCGCACTGGCTGGACGGCCGGCACGTACCGGAGCTGGACCGTGCCCTGGCCGGGCTCCCGCCCGTGGACACCGACCCTCAGGTCCGCTTCCTGCACGCCTGCCGCGCCTATCTGGTCAAGGACTGGGAGCAGCTGGTACGGCACACCGACTCGCTGCTGGACGATCCCATGCTCGGCATCGAGGCGGGCCTGTTCGGCGGCATGGCCAGGGTCCGGCTGGAGATGTACGGCCAGGCCGAACCGCTGCTGTCGGCGGCCCTGATGCGGTGCCGCAGCGAGCAGCCGCAGCGCAAGGAGCTGCGCTACTGGCTGGCCCGGGCGCACGAGGGCACGGGGCGCTCGGCGGCGGCACTCCCCCTGTACCGGGCCGTGCACCGCGTCGACCCGGCCTTCATGGACACCTCGGCGCGGCTGGCGGCGATCGCCGAGGGCGACGGGTACGACGACGCCGCCGACCTCGCCGCGATCAGCCTGACCGGGGCCGGGCAGGACAGCGTGGACGGGCCGGACGGCTTCGATCCGCTCTTCGGTACCGAGGGCCGTGATCTGCGGTTGCCGGAGCCTGATCTGCCGACGGGGCCGCTGCCGTCGGTCAGCGATCCTGCGGTGCGGGTGAGGACCGGGCTCTCCTCGCCGATCCCGGCCGGGCCGACCGATCCCGCCTTGCTCGAGGAGGCGCTCGCCGAGCTGGAGCGCATGGTGGGGCTGGAACCGGTGAAACGCCAGGTCAAGGCGTTGTCCGCGCAGTTGAACATGGCGCGGCTGCGGGCCGGGCAGGGGCTGCCGGTGCAGCCGCCGAAACGGCACTTCGTCTTCTCGGGGCCGTCGGGGACGGGGAAGACCACGGTGGCCCGCATTCTGGGGCGCGTCTTCTATGCGCTGGGCCTGCTCGGCGGGGACCACCTGGTGGAGGCCCAGCGGGCCGATCTGGTCGGCGAGTACCTCGGGCAGACGGCCGTGAAGGCCAACGAGCTGATCGACTCCGCGATCGGCGGGGTGCTGTTCGTGGACGAGGCGTACTCGCTGTCCAACTCCGGGTACGGCAAGGGGGACGCGTACGGCGACGAAGCCTTGCAGGTGCTGCTGAAGCGGGCCGAGGACAACCGGGACCATCTGGTGGTGATCCTCGCGGGCTATCCCGAGGGCATGGACCGGCTGCTGGCCGCGAACCCCGGGCTGTCCTCCCGGTTCACGAGCCGTGTCGACTTCCCCTCCTACCGGCCGCAGGAACTCACCGAGATCGGGAAGGTGCTGGCCGCGGAGAACGGGGACGTGTGGGACGAGGAGGCGCTGGAGGAGCTGCGGTCGATCGCCGGGCACGTGGTCGAGCAGGGGTGGATCGACGAGCTGGGCAACGGGCGGTTCCTGCGGACGCTGTACGAGAAGAGCTGCGCGTACCGGGACCTCCGGCTGTCGACGTATGCGGAGTCCCTGTCCAGGGAGGACCTGGCCACGCTGCGGTTGCCCGACTTGATGCAGGCGTACGGGGAAGTGCTGTCGGGGCGGGGGCCACAGGATCCGTCGGCCATGTAGGTGCGGGTGGGCTGGGGCGGGGGTTGCCGCCCCAGCGGCACGACTGCCCGCAGCTACATCAGTGCGCCCTCCGGCTCCCCACTCGCTCTCGGCTCCGCCAGCTTCACGTCCGGCAGCTCTCGGTGTGCCGGGTCCCGTACCTCGCCCACCAGCATCTCCAGGACGTCCTCCAGGGCCACCAGGCCCAGCACCTTGCCGGAGGCGTCCGCTACCTGGGCCAGGTGTGTGGCGGCTCGGCGCATGACCGTCAGGGCGTCGTCGAGCAGCAACTCGGCCCGCAGGGTCGCCATCGGGCGCCACACCTGCTGCGGGACGGCCCGGTCGGACTGCTCCAGGTCCAGGACGTCCTTGACGTGGACGTACCCCATGAAGGGGCCCTTGTCCGTGGCGGCGACCGGGAAGCGGGAGTAGCCCGTGCGGGCCGTCAGCTCGACGATCTCGCCCGGGGTGACCGACGGGGTCACCGTGACCAGGGTCTCCCGGCGCAGCAGGACGTCGGTGACCGGGCGGGAGCCCAGCTCCAGGGCGTCCTCCAGGCGTTCCCGCTCCTCGGGGCCGAGCAGGCCCGCCTGGCCGGAGTCCTCCAGCAGGCGGTTGAGCTGTTCGCTCGTGACCACCGCCTCCACCTCGTCCTTCGGCTCGACGCGGAACAGACGCAGGATGGCCTGGGCGCAGGCGCCGAGGGCCACGGTGATCGGCTTGCACAGGCGGGCGAAGGCCACCAGCCCGGGGCTCAGCCACAGTGCCGCCTTCTCGGGGGCCGCCATCGCGAGGTTCTTCGGCACCATCTCGCCGATGACCAGGTGGAAGAAGACCACCGCGGCGAGGGCGATGACATACCCCAGCGGGTGGACCACGCCGTCGGGGAGGTGGACCGCCGCGAACACGGGCTCCAGCAGATGCGCCACCGTCGGCTCGGCCACCGCGCCCAGCGTCAGCGAGCAGACGGTGATGCCGAACTGGGCCGCGGCCATCATCTGGGGCAGGCGTTCCAGGCCGTAGAGCACCTGGCGGGCCCGCGCCGTACCCAGCGGTTCGATCTGGCTGCGGCGGACGGAGACCAGCGCGAACTCGGCGCCGACGAAGAAACCGTTGGCGAGCACGAGCAGCGCGGCGAAGAGCAGTTGGAGGAGGCTCATCGTGCGGCCTCCATCACGTTCGTCACCGGGGCCGTCCTGACCAGACGGACCCGCTCGGCGCGGTAGTGGCCGACCTGGCGGACCAAGAGCCGCCAGCCGGGCAGTTCGGCCCGGTCGCCGGGGGCCGGGATGCGGCCGAGCAGGTCGGCGACCAGCCCGGCGACCGTCTCGTACGGCCCCTCGGGCACGTCGAGGCCTATGCGCTGGAGGATGTCGACGCGGCAGCTGCCGTCGGCGTCCCAGGCGGGCCGGCCGTCCTCCGGCGGGGCGGGGGCCAGCTCGGGGACGTCCTTGGCGTCGTGCTCGTCGCGTACCTCGCCGACGAGCTCCTCGACGATGTCCTCCAGGGTGACCACACCCGCCGTGCCGCCGTACTCGTCGACGACGACGGCGATGGGCTGCTCGGAGCGGAGCCGGGCGAGCAGGGGCTGGACCGGCAGGGTCTCCGGGACCAGCAGCGCCTTGCGGGCGATGCGGCTCACCGGGGTGCGCAGACGGTCGCGCACGGGGACGGCGAGGGCGTCCTTCAGATGGGCCATGCCGACGATCTCGTCGATCTTCTCCCGGTAGACGGGGAAGCGGGACAGGCCCGTGGCCCGGGTGAGGTTGACCACGTCCTCGGCGGTGGCCGAGTCCTGCAGGGCGCTGACCTTCACGCGCGGGGTCATGACGTGCTGCGCGGTCAGCTCGCCCAGGGAGAGGGTGCGCACGAACAGGTCGGCCGTGTCCTGTTCCAGGGCGCCGGCCTGGGCGGAGTGCCGGGCCAGGGAGACGAGTTCGCCCGGGGTGCGGGCGGAGGCCAGCTCCTCGGCGGGTTCGACGCCGAGGGCCCGTACGAGCCGGTTGGCGACCGTGTTGAGCGCGGCGATCACCGGGCGGAACAGGCGGGAGAAGTGGTGCTGCGGGCCGGCCACGAACCGGGCGACCGGCAGCGGCTTGGACACCGCCCAGTTCTTGGGCACGAGCTCGCCGATCACCATCTGGATCGCGGAGGCCAGCAGCATGCCGACGACCACGGCGACACCGGAGACGGCGCCGTCCGGGATGCCGATCGCGGCGAAGGGGCCGTGCAGCAGCTCGGCCAGGGCCGGTTCGGCGAGCATGCCGACGACCAGGGAGGTGATGGTGATACCGAGCTGGGTGCCGGAGAGTTGGAAGGACAGCTCCTTGAGCGACTCCGCGACCCTGCGGGCCCGTCGGTCGCCCTCGGCGGCGGCCTTCTCGGCCTCCGTGGCCTCGACGGTCACCAGACCGAACTCGGCGGCCACGAAGAAGCCATTGGCGAGGATCAGCAGGAAAGCCGCTCCCAGGAGCAGCAGGGAGACGGTCACGCTGCCACCGCCTTCCCGGTATGTCGGGTCGGGGCGGCGCAGGTACTACAGGACGATCCGTCCATCGCTGGAGGGAGTCACTCCTCGGGTAGCAGGAACCCCTGTGCACCGGGTGGCGTCCAGGGGCGGAGGCGCAGCGAAAGGGCCTCCGCCACCAGATTAATCAAGACATGGGGCGCTGGGGCAGGGTGGGCGACCCCGAGTCGGCCCCGATCTGCCCCCGAGTCAGCCCTGACCCTCCGCCGGGTGGGCCACGGAGCGGGCCTCGGCGAGGGCCCGCAGGGCCTGCGCGTCGGCGATGGCGCGCTGCTTGGCGACGCCCGGCTGGATGCCGAGAGCGGGCAGGCTGGTGCCGTCGCTGAGGTTGAGGAACACCCACGGATCGCCCGGACGGAGGTTCACCTGGAGGATCTCCGCCCATTCCAGGCGCCGTTTGCTGGCGATGTTGACCACGGTGACGCCGGACTCGTCGGCGACGACCTTCACCCGGGCCAGCTGGGCCAGCACCCAGAAGATCAGCGCCCCGGTGATGACGAAGCTGAGCCGCTCCCCCGGGCCGAGCTGCTCCAGCAGCAGCCCGATCGTGGAGATGGTCAGGAAGATCACGACACCGGCGGTGAGCAGGATCACCCGGGTGTGGCCCGGCCGGAAGGTGACGGGGAGGGAGGGGGTGTCGGACATCTCGGTGCGCACCCCTCAGAGGCGGCAGGCGTGGATGGCCGTGGTCAGGATGGCGCGGGCGCCGATGGCGTAGAGGTCGTCCATGATCCGCTGCGCCTCCTTGGCGGGGACCATGGCGCGCACCGCGACCCAGCCCTCGTTGTGCAGCGGGGAGACGGTCGGCGACTCCAGGCCGGGGGTGAGCGCGACGGCCTTCTCGAGCTGCTCGACACGGCAGTCGTAGTCCATCATCACGTACGTCCGGGCGACCAGGACGCCCTGGAGGCGGCGCAGGAACTGCTGGACCTTCGGCTCGGCGGTCTCATCGGCGTCCGCGCCCGTGCGGCGGATGACGATCGCCTCGGACTTCATGATCGGCTCGCCGAAGACCTCCAGGCCGGCGTTGCGCAGGCTGGTGCCGGTCTCCACGACGTCGGCGATGACCTCGGCGACGCCCAGCTCGATCGCGGTCTCCACGGCGCCGTCGAGGTGGACGACGGAGGCGTCGACGCCGCTGTCCGCGAGGTGTCCCGCGACGATGCCCTCGTAGGAGGTGGCGACCGTCTTGCCCTTCAGGTCCTCGATGCCGTTCGCGGTGCCGGGCTTGGCGGCGAAGCGGAAGGTGGACCGGGCGAAGCCGAGCGGCAGGATCTCCTCGGCGTCGGCGCCGGAGTCGATCAGCAGGTCGCGGCCGGTGATGCCCATGTCGAGGCGGCCGGAGGCGACGTAGATCGCGATGTCGCGGGGGCGGAGGTAGAAGAACTCGACCTCGTTCTCCGGGTCGACGATCCGCAGCTCCTTGGACTCGCGGCGCTGCTGGTAGCCGGCCTCATGCAGCATCTCCGCCGCAGGGCCGGACAGTGAACCCTTGTTGGGGACGGCGATGCGCAGCATGAGGTCGGCTTCCTTTGCTTGAAGGGGTTTTTGCGGCTCTTACGGCTTTTACGTCGGGCGTGTCACAGGTGGGCGTAGACGTCGTCCAGGGAGATCCCGCGGGCGACCATCATCACCTGGACGTGGTACAGCAGCTGGGAGATCTCCTCGGCCGCCGCCTCCTTGCCCTCGTACTCGGCGGCCATCCAGACCTCGGCGGCCTCTTCGACGACCTTCTTGCCGATGGCATGGACGCCCTTGCCGACCAGCTCTGCGGTGCGGGAGGTGGCGGGGTCGCCGTGGGCGGCCTTCTGCTGGAGCTCGGTGAAGAGCTCCTCGAACGTCTTCTTGGACATGGTGGTCCTTACCCTACGCGCTCCGGCCGCTGCCTCAGTGCCAGGGTTCGGATACTGAGCGGAGCGTCGCCGCGGTCGCGACCGCCGCGGTCACCGCCTCGTGCCCCTTGTCCTCGTTCGAGCCCTCCAGGCCGGCCCGGTCCAGGGCCTGCTCCTCGGTGTCGCAGGTGAGCACGCCGAAGCCGACGGGGACGCCGGTCTCGATGCTGACCTGGGTGAGGCCCTGGGTGACGCCCTGGCACACGTAGTCGAAGTGGGGGGTGCCCCCGCGGATGACGACGCCGAGCGCGACCACGGCGTCGTAGCCGCGCCCGGCCAGCACCTTGGCGGCGACCGGGAGTTCGAAGCTGCCGGGGACCCGGATCAGGGTCGGCTCGTCGATCCCCAGTTCGTGCAGGGCGCGCAGGGCGCCGTTCACCAGACCGTCCATCACCTTCTCGTGCCACTGCGCCGCGATGACGGCGACCCTGAGGTCGCTCGCGTTGCGTACGGACAACTCCGGTGCACCCTTGCCGCTCACGTGTCTCCTAAGTGCTGTCTTGCTCGAAGTACTGTCTTGCTCGAAGTGCTTTCCTGCCTACTGGCTGCTGCAGGCCGCCACGGCGGGCGTGTCCAGCCAGGGCAGGTCGTGTCCCATCCGGTCCCGCTTGGTGCGCAGGTAGTGGAGGTTGTGCTCGCCGGCCTGGATGGGCATCGGCTCGCGGCCCGTGATCTTCAGGCCGTGGCGCAGCAGCGCGTCGGTCTTGTCGGGGTTGTTGGTCATCAGCCGGATTCCGTACACGCCGAGGTCGGCGAGGATCCGGGCGCCGGCGCCGTAGTCGCGGGCGTCGGCGGGCAGGCCGAGTTCGAGGTTGGCGTCGAGGGTGTCGCGGCCGCGCTCCTGGAGTTCGTACGCCCGGAGCTTGGACAGCAGGCCGATGCCCCGGCCTTCGTGGCCGCGCAGATAGACCACCACGCCCCGGCCCTCCTCCTGGATGCGCTCCAGGGCGGCGTCCAGCTGGGGGCCGCAGTCGCAGCGCAGGGAGCCGAAGACGTCACCGGTGAGGCATTCGGAGTGGATGCGGACCAGGACGTCCTCGCCGTCGCCGATCTCGCCGTGGACGAGGGCGACGTGTTCGACGCCGTCGACGGTGGAGCGGTAGCCGTAGGCGGTGAAGGTGCCGTGCCGGGTGGGCAGGCGGGTCTCGGCCTCGCGGCGGACGGTGGGCTCGCTGCTGCGGCGGTAGGCGATCAGGTCCTCGATGGAGATGATCGTCAGCCCGTGCTTGCGGGCGAAGGGGATCAGCTCGGGCAGGCGGAGCATGCGGCCGTCCTCGCCGGCGATCTCCACGATGGCGCCGGCCGGGCGCAGGCCCGCGAGCCGGGCGAGGTCGACGGCGGCCTCGGTGTGGCCGTTGCGGACGAGGACGCCGCCGGGCTTGGCGCGCAGCGGGAAGATGTGGCCGGGGCGGACGAGGTCCGTCGGCTCGGCCGTGCCGCTCGCGAGCAGCCGAAGCGTCGTCGCGCGGTCGGAGGCCGAGATGCCGGTGCTCACACCGTGTGCGGCGGAGGCGTCCACGGAGATGGTGAACGCGGTCTTCATCGACTCGGTGTTGTCCTCGACCATCTGCGGCAGCCGCAGCCGGTCCAGTTCCTCGCCCTCCATGGGGGCGCAGATGAGTCCCCGGCACTCGCTCATCATGAAGGCGACGATCTCGGGGGTCGCCTTCTCGGCGGCGATGACGAGGTCGCCCTCGTTCTCCCGGTCCTCGTCGTCGACGACCACGACCGGGCGGCCGGCCGCGATGTCGGCGATGGCCTGCTCGACGGGGTCGAGCCGGAAGTTCTCGATGGTGTCCGTGTCGTACAGGGACAGTGCCGAGGTCATGCCGGGGCTCCTTCCAGGACGGGCTGCGAGCCCCGGCGGGAGCGCAGCCACCAGTCGCGCATGCCCCACAGGACGAGTGCGCCGTAGATGACGTAGACGAAACCGGAGAAGGCGTAGCCGTTGGCGAAGTTGAGGGGTACGCCGACGAGGTCGACGAGCAGCCAGGCGAACCAGAACTCGACCATGCCCTTGGCCTGGGCGTACATGGCGACGATGGTGCCGACGAAGATGTAGGCGTCGGGCCAGGGGTCCCAGGACAGGGACGGGTAGGCCGTGAAGAGCAGGGCCACCGCGACCGTGCCGGCGGCGGCCGCGCCGAGCATCGCCGCGCGCTCGCGCCAGCCGGCGAACCGGGGCACGATGTGGCCGTCCGCGGAGCGGTTCTTGTTCCGCTGCCACTGCCACCAGCCGTACAGGGCGACCGCCATGACGACGACCTGCTTGCCGGCGCTGCCGGCCAGGTGGCCGTAGAAGGCGATGAACAGGACGAGACCGGAGAGGAACTGCGCGGGCCAGGTCATCAGCGAGCGGCGCCAGCCCAGGGCGAGGGTGATCAGGCCGAGGATGTTGCCGACCATGTCCGACCAGATGATGTGCTGGCCGAAGAGGGTGAAGGCCTCGGAATTCAGCCAGTTCACTTGCCGGCTCCCTGGGCACGGTCGCCGAGGAGCCGCTCGACGTACTTGGCGACGACGTCGACCTCGAGGTTGACCGGGTCGCCGGGCTGCTTCACGCCGAGCGTGGTCAGGTCGAGGGTGGTCGGGATGAGGCTGACGGTGAAGTAGTCCGGGCCCGCCTCCACGACGGTGAGGCTGATGCCGTCGACGGTGATGGAGCCCTTCTCGACCACATAGCGGGACAGGTCCGCCGGGAGGGACACCTTCACGATCTCCCAGTTCTCGGAGGGCCTGCGCTCCAGCACCTCGCCGGTGCCGTCGACATGGCCCTGCACGATGTGCCCGCCCAGACGCGCGCCCACGGCCATGGGGCGTTCGAGGTTGACCCGGGAGCCGGCGGTGAGCGCGCCGAGGCTGGAACGCTTCAGGGTCTCCGCCATCACATCGGCGGTGAACTCGTCGCCCTCGTGCTCCACGACGGTGAGACAGACCCCGTTCACGGCGATGGAGTCGCCGTGCTGCGCGCCCTTGGTCACGATGGGGCCGCGGAGCCGGAAGCGGGAGGCGTCGCCGAGGTTCTCGACGGCGGTGACCTCACCCAGCTCTTCGACGATTCCGGTGAACACTTCCCGGGTCCTCCTGCCTCTTCGGGCACGGACTCCGGGGCCTGTCGATGACGACAGAATGGACGAGTGAGCAACACCGTGAACGCTGCCGACGCCGACAAGGACCCGTCCGGGTACGGACGAGCCCAGATACGACGGCGCGCACGGAGACGTGCCCGCTCGCCGCGCACTGCCTCCCATCCGGACTTTAACCGTCGGTCCAGGAATTTCACCTGGTCAACCGGCCGCTGGAAGCGACCGGGTCGCGGACTGTAACCGCCGGTTCGGACTTTCACCGACCCCGGAGTGCGCTGCTTCTAGTACAGGGCCAGTGTGCCACGCCGCACGGCTCTCCAGACAGGCGAGGGGTGTGGGCTCCCTCACAGCCCGTGTCGCCGGACTTGCGCGGCGCAGTCACCAGGCACAACTGCCTGGCCGGTGGGGTGGTTTGAGCTTGGTCCAGACCCATTGACCATGCTGGTCTAGTCCTTTTATCGTGCGGGCGGGCCCGGTGGCGGTGACGACGGCCCTTGCCCGCCGCCGGGCCGTCAGGACGTCACCGCGGGTCTGGCAGGGTGACACCCATGACGCACACGCCGCCCGCCGACGAGTTCGAGTCCCACCGGCCCCGCCTGTTCGGCCTGGCCTACCGTCTGCTCGGCTCCGCCCATGAGGCGGAGGACGCGGTGCAGGACGCGTACCTGCGGTTCAGCGGCGCCGATCGGAGGGCCATCGAGCACCCGGGGGCGTGGCTGGCCAAGGCCGTCACCAACCTCTGCCTGACCCGGCTGACCTCGGCCCGAGCCCGCCGCGAGGAGTATCCCGGGCCCTGGCTGCCGGAGCCGGTGCTCACCTCCGACGGCACGCTCGGGCCGCTGGAGTCGGCGGAGCGGCGCGAGCAGGTTTCCCTGGCCCTGCTGGTCCTGCTGGAACGGCTGACGCCGACCGAGCGGGCGGTGTACGTGCTGCGCGAGGCCTTCGGTTACGCCCACCGGGAGATCTCCGGCGTCCTGGACCTGAGCGAGGCCAACTGCCGTCAGCTGTACCGGCGGGCGGTGGCCCGCCTCGCCGTGCCGGAGGGAAGGTTCGAGCCGGCGCCGGAGCGGCAGGAGGAACTGGTCACGTCGTTCATCGCGGCGGCCCGCGAGGGTGACGTGGCCGGGCTGGAGAAGCTGCTCGCGGCGGAGGTCACGTACTGGGGCGACGGCGGCGGCAAGGTGTCCGCGGCCCGGCGGCCGATCGAGGGGCGCGAGAAGGTCGTGCGGTTCCTGGTCGGCGGGGCCGCACGGTTCACGGGAGGCCTGGACTTCGCGGTGGCGGAGGTCAACGGCGCGAGCGCGCTGGTGACGTGGGCGGGCGACGTGCTCGTCGGGGTGGCGGCCTTCGAGCTGCGGGACGGGCTGATCGCCCATGTGCGGACCGTGGTGAACCCGGACAAGCTGGCCTACATGCAACGGCAGCTGGTGCGGTTGTAGCGGCGCCGGCCCGGGCTTGTCACATTTCCCGGGGGCTGCGTGGTCTCAGCCGACGAGGGTGCTCCGACCGGGGGCACACGAGTCCGAAGGGACACGAACAGCATGACCACGATCCTGGTGACCGGCGGGACCGGCACGCTCGGCCGGTGCCTGACGGAGCGGCTGCGGGCGGACGGGCACGAGGTGCGGGTGCTCAGCCGGCACGCCCAGCCGTACGCCGTCGATCTGCGTGAGGGCGGGAGCGGCCTCGATGCCGCGCTCGCCGGTGTGGAGACGGTGGTGCACTGCGCGACCGCTCAGCGGGGCGACGAGCAGGCCGCCGATCACCTGATCGCGGCGGCACGGCGGGCCGGAGTGGGCCATCTGGTCTACATCTCCATCGTCGGCGTCGACCGGGTGCCGCTCGGCTACTACAAGACCAAGCTGGCCGTGGAGCGGCGGATCGAGGCGTCGGGGCTCGGCTGGACCATCCTGCGCACGACCCAGTTCCACGACCTGCTGGTCACGATCCTCGGCGGGCTGGCCAAGCCGCCCGTCATGCTGGTCCCGGCCGGGGTGCCGGACCAGCCGGTGGAGGTGGGCGAAGTCGCCGAGCGCCTGGCGGAGTTGGCGCTCGCCGCGCCGGCCGGGCGGGTGGCGGACATGGGCGGTCCCGAAGTACGGTCCCTGGACTCGCTGGCCCGCGCCTACCTCCGCGCGACCGGCCGGCGCCGGGCCGTCGCGCGGGTGCCGCTGTTCGGCGGGACCTATCGCGCTGTCCGCGAGGGCGGCCTGCTGGCCCCGGAACAGGCGGTGGGGAAGACGACGTTCGAGGAGTATCTGGGGCGGCGCTTCGGCGGCTGACGGGAGGGAGCCGGAGGGCATCGCCCGGTTCGAGGCCCTCGACGCCGAGGAACGGTCAGCGGCGCTGCGGGATCTGCGCCGCTTCTGCGTCCAGGCCCGCGCCACCCGCGAGGACGCCCTGGAGACCGTCCGCCGCGCCGGTCTCCGGGCGGGCGGCCCCCGTCGGCCCCCGTCTCGCGCGGACCGATCGACGTACAGCCGAGAACCGGAGGCCGGCCTGACACCCGGTCACGAGCGGACCAGGGCCTGGGACAACGGGCCGACTGAGCCCCTCGACCCCAAGCGCCCATGACAGACGGAGGAGTGCCCGGTGGGTGGTCAGTTGCGGTTCGGGGGTGCGAAGAGTTCGTCCTGGGCGCGGTCACGGGCGGTCAGGAGCGCGCCGCGCAGGACCGCCGCACCGCCAAGGGTGCTCGCCCGCACCTCCGTGAGCAGGGGCGACATCCGGCGCAGCCGTTCCTCCACGAGCCCGGCGAGCAACGCGCCGCCGGCCTGCCCGGCCTCCCCGCCGAGTACCACACAGCCGGGATCGAGTACGGCCACGACCGACGCGGCGCCGACGGCGATCCGGTCGGCGAGGGCGTGGAGGAAGCGCTCGGCGGGCCGTTCCGCGCCCGGCTGACCCGCACCCGCGTCGCTCACCTCCGCGACCGCCCCCCGAATCACCACCGCCGCCCCCGGTCCGTCCACCGTGGCCGGTACCGGCAGGCCGCACTCCGCCGCCAGGGAGCCGATCGCCGCCGCCCCCACCAGCGAGTGGAAGCCGCCGTCGCAGTCCGTCGCCGAGGGGAGCGAGCCGGTGCCCGGGACCGGCAGGAAGCCGATCTCGCCGGTGCCGCCCGAGGCGCCACGCAGGAGGGTGCCGCCCAGGACGACCGCCGCGCCGACGCCGTGCCCCAGCCACAGCAGGACGAAGGTGTCCCGGTCCCGGGCGGCACCCTCGCGCTGTTCCGCCAGGGCGGCGAGGTTGGTCTCGTTCTCCACGGTGACGCGGGCCCCGGGCAGCCGGTCCTGCAGGGCGGCGGCCAGGCGGCGGTGCCAGGCGGGCAGGCCCCCGGAGTCACGGAGGTCGCCGGTGGCCGGGTCGATGAGGCCCGGGGCGCCGATGCCGACGGTGTGCAGCCTCCCCCACGCTCGACCGCCCCCGCGCGGGGGCGCCCCCGTCGCCCCGGCCTCCTTGGCGGTCCGCTCCACCGCGGCCACCGCCTGTTCCACGGCGGGCCCGGTCCCGGTGCCCCCGCCGATCGGCACGGACGCCTCGGCGAGCACCCGCCCGACCAGGTCGGAGACCAGCACGAAGACACCCCCGGTACGGACGTCGAGCGCGGCCAGGTGGGCCCGGTCGGCGACGATGCCGTACAGCCGGGCGTTGGGGCCGCGGCGCTGCTCGCCGGACTCGCCGACGACCGTGATCAGTCCGGCGGCGGTGAGCCGTTCCACGAGGTCGGCGACCGTCGGCCGGGACAACCCCGTCAGCTGCTTCAACTGCCCTGCCGTGAGCGGGCCTTCATGCTGCAACAGCCGTAGGGCCTGGCGGTCGTTGATGGCCCGGGCGGTGCTGGGTGATGCGGGCATGACGGGAATCCTCCCAGATCGGCGGTCCTCACCCGATCAACGCGTCCTCGAACAGGCGGCCGTAAAACCGTCTATCTATCAGGCAGGCTCCCTGATAGTTTACGGCGCGTGCCGCGGGGCCACGCTCGGGAGGGACGGGAACATGAGTGACGTGGGGTACGCAGGTGGCGAGGTCAGGCGCGCCCGGTACGCCGTGGCGGCCGTGTTCGCCGTGCACGGCGCCGTGACCGGCTCCTTCGCCACCCGGGTGCCGTGGATCCGGGAACACGCCTCGCTCAGCCCGGGCCAGCTGGGGTTCGCGCTGGCCTTCGGCGCGTTCGGCGCCTCGTGCGCGATGCCGCTGGCGGGCCGGATCAGCCACCGCTTCGGCAGTCGTACGGCCCTGCGCGGGCTGCTCGCGCTGTGGACCCTCTCGCTGGTGCTGCCCTCCCTGGCGCCGAACGTGTACACGCTGTGCCTGGCGATATTCGCCTACGGCGCGAGCGCGGGCGTGTCCGACGTGGCGATGAACGCGCTCGGCGTCGAGATCGAGCGGCTGCTCGGCAGGTCGATCATGTCGGGGCTGCACGGCATGTGGAGCGCGGGCGCGCTGACCGGCTCGGCGGCCGGCACGCTCGCCGCGCACCTCGGCTCGGACGCCCGCCTGCACTTCGTGCTCGCCTCGGCCGTACTGACCGTGCTCGGCCTGGTGGCCTGCACCTGGGTACTGGACCTGCAGCCCGCCGAGGACGAGGAGGCGCCGCCGAGGTTCGCGCCGCCCCCGCGCTCGGCGCTGCTGATCGGCACGGTCGGCTTCTGCGCGGTGTTCGCGGAGGGTGCGAGCCTGGACTGGTCGGCGGTGTTCCTGCGGGACCGGCTGGACAGCTCGGCCGGTGTGGCGGCGGCCTGCACGACGGGGTTCATGCTGACGATGGCGGTGGCCCGGATCGCCGGTGACGCGGTGGTGAACCGGTTCGGCGCGGTCCGCACGGTCCGGGCCGGCGGCGTCCTGGCCGGGCTGGGCGGTCTGCTGATCGTGCTCGCCGGGTACCCGGCGGTGGCGATGGGCGGGTTCGCGCTGATGGGGCTCGGCATCGCGGTGGTCGTGCCGCTGTGCTTCGCGGCGGCCGGGCACGCCGGGCCCAACCCCAGCCAGGCCATAGCCGGCGTGGCCACGATCACCTACACCTCGGGCCTGATCGCGCCGAGCCTGATCGGCGGGGTGGCCCAGGCGACCAGCCTGGTGGTGTCGTTCTGTGTGGTGACGGCGCTGGCCTGCGGGCTCGCGGTGTTCGCGGGCGTGCTGCGCACCGCCGGGCGCGGCGGCCGGACCGAGGTCAGCCGGCCGGCCGCAGCAGTTCCCGGGCCACGGCCCTGAAGGCGTCGGTCCAGGGCGCCGGGCGCAGGGTGGTGGCGTCCAGCCGGACCAGCACCCGGGTGCCCTGGGCGTAGGTCTGGGCCCCGTCGGCCGAGCAGAAGCGGAAGCCGTAGGTCAGTCCGGTGGTGCCGAGCCGTTCCAGCCACAGGTGGACGGCGTAGCCGCCCGGGCGCGTCACCGGCGCCTCGTAGCTGATCCGCAGCTCGCGGACCGCGTTGCAGGCGTCTTGGGCCGCGTGCCAGTCGCCGTCGAAGCGGACGCCGTGCTCGTTCCACAGGTCGGTCCAGGCGCGCTCGACCATCAGCGGGTAACGGGCGTTGTGCAGGAGCCCGAGCGCGTCCAGGTCGTCGAAGTGCACGGTGACGGGGATCAGCCGGCCGTGGGAGACGGCGGGGGCGATCGGGGCTTCGGCGGTCACGGGGGCGGGCTCCTGAACATCGTTGCTGGGACGGATCCATACTAAGCGACCGCTCAGGAGCCCCGGCTGTCCCTGTGGCCGGCTGCCGTCGGCCGCGATCTGCGGGGCGATCCGCTTGGCGCGCGCGTCGAGCACGGTCCGCCGCGGCCGGCGGCAGGACCGCTCGTCAACCGTGACAATGGTGCGGACCGCCTGCACATACGCAAGAAAGCGAAACCCCACATGGATCTCGGCGTGCGCTGGAAACTGCACGGTGACGGGCGCACGCCCGCCCCCGGAGCGGTGGTACGCCCCGACGAACGGCTCTCCTGGCCCCGTACGGTGGGCCTGGGCGCCCAGCACGTGGTCGCGATGTTCGGCGCGTCCTTCGTCGCGCCGGTGCTGATGGGCCTCGACCCGAACCTGGCGATCATGATGTCGGGCGTGGCGACGGCGATCTTCCTGCTCGCCACCCGCGGACGCGTGCCGAGCTACCTGGGCTGCTCCCTGTCGTTCGTGGGCGTGGCCGCCGTCATCCGCGCCCAGGGCGGTACGAGTGCCACCGTGACCGGCGCGGTGTTCGTGGTCGGCATCGTGCTGTTCCTGGTGGGGCTCGCGGTGCAGCGCTTCGGCGCGCGGATCATCCATGCCGCGATGCCGCCGATCGTCACCGGCGCGGTCGTCATGCTGATCGGCTTCAACCTGGCCCCGGTGACCGCCTCCACCTACTGGCCGCAGGACCAGTGGACGGCCCTGCTGGTCATGCTGTTCACCGGGCTTGCCGTGGTCTGCCTGCGCGGTTTCTGGTCGCGGATCGCGATCTTCCTCGGCCTGGTCTTCGGGTACGGCATCTCCTGGGCCTTCGACCGGATCTTCGGCAAGATCCACTCCATGAGCCCCGGCGGCAAGGTCACCGACCACTGGCGGCTGGACCTCTCCGGCGTCTCCAAGGCGGACTGGATCGGCCTGCCGCACTTCCACGGGCCGTCCTTCCAGTGGTCGGCGGTCCTGGTCGCGCTGCCGGTCGTCATCGCGCTGGTCGCGGAGAACGCGGGCCACGTCAAGGCGGTCGGCGAGATGACCGGCGACCCGCTGGACGACAAGCTCGGTACGGCGATCTCGGCGGACGGCGTCGCGTCCATGCTCTCCACCGTGGTGGGCGGACCACCGAACACCACCTACTCCGAGAACATCGGCGTGATGGCCGCGACCCGGGTCTACTCCACCGCCGCGTACTGGGCCGCCGCCGGCTTCGCCCTGCTCTTCGGCATCTGCCCGAAGTTCGGCGCGGTCGTGGCCGCCATCCCCGGCGGTGTGCTCGGCGGCATCACCGTGATCCTGTACGGCATGATCGGCCTGCTCGGCGCCCAGATCTGGCTGCACGCCAAGGTGGACCTGCGCAACCCGCTGAACCTGGTCCCGGCCGCCGCGGGCATCATCATCGGCGTGGGCAACGTCAGCATGAAGTTCACCGGCACCTTCTCGCTCAGCGGCATCGCCCTCGGCACCCTGGTCGTCATCACCGGCTACCACGCGCTGCGCGCCTTCGCCCCCGCCCACCTGAAGAAGCAGGAACCGCTGCTGGACGAGGGCACGTCCGGCTACGACGCCAAGGCTCCGCGCGCCAAGTCGTAGGCGTACGACGGCGTGAACATCCCGGCGGCGCCCCGGCAGCCGTCGGACTCCCCCGGCGGCTTCACCCAGAGGTAGGCGTCGATGCGTGCCTCGCCGGTGTCCAGGGTCGGGGCCCGGCCGATCTTCCGCCCCGCCGGGTCGCACCACCGGCCGTCCGGCGGGGCGCCGTTGCCGTTGCGGCTGGTGTCGACCACGGCGCCGAGGCTCGCCGGGCCACCGAGCGCGTCCAGCACCCGACGGTCGTAGGCGATCTCGTCGGCCGTGGTGCGGAAGTTGGAGACATTGCTGAAGACGCCGTCCGCGTCGGCCGCCCCCGCCTGTCTCAGCAGGGCGGCCTGCTCGGCCGGCGGGTTCCAGCCGGAGTGTCCGGCGTCGTAGTAGACCCGCGCCCTTGGATCGGCGGCCTTCAGCACCCGGCCCGCACGGGCCAGCGAGGCGAACCGGGCGGCGCGGTCGGCCTCCGTCAGGCAGCCGGACCGCGCGATCGAGTCCGGCTCCAGGACGACGATCACCTCTCCCCGCCCCAGCCCCTGGGCGAAGGCGCCGATCCAGGCGTCGTAGGCCGCGAGGTCGGGCGCACCGCCCCGGGAGGCGCCGCCGCAGTCCCGGTCCGGGATCGCGTACGGCACGACCACCGGGACCCGGCCCCGATCCGCCGCACCCGCGGTGACCGCGCGCACCCGGGCGGCGATGGTGTCCGGGTCCGGGTCGGTGAACCACACCGCGGTCGGGCGGCCGGCGATCCGGGAGGCGATGACGGCGGTGCGCGGATCGCCGGGGTGCGCGCGGACCCAGTCCAGCACCTGGGAGTCGGGGTGGCGGTAGAGGAGCGGTGCGCCAGGCACGGTCGGCTGTTCGTCTCCGGCGCGGGTGGGAGTGGGAGTGGGAGTGGCCGAGGTTCGCGCGCGCCCCGAAGGGGCGCGGGGCCGTGTCCGACCTGCGGCTGACGCCGTGTGGGCGCGGTCGACCACAACGGGCCCGCGGGCGTTCGACGGCCCGGCACGACCCTCCCGCGGAGCGCTCGGCGCCGAGAGGATCCCGGTGACGGAGCCGACCAGCGTCACCACCGAGGCCACCGTCACCATCACCCCGCGCCGCACCGCACGCCTGCGCGCCGCCCGGCGCTCCGCCAGGCGCCGGACGCGTAAGCCTGACACGGTGTCATGTCCCCCTCTCGCCTGCGCACTGCGGCGGTCCGTTCCCCCGTTCCGGCGAAGCACCGGGCCGGTCGGCACACCGGCCGACCCAGGGCTGGGACCCTTCCCCCATGGCGCAGTTGGAACACCTCACCACCCCCGTCGACGCGGTCGTCTCCCGGATGCGCGCAATCGACGCGACCCTCCCCGAGCGGGACGGTGTAGCCGTGTTCAACCGCGTCTACCTCACCGTCACCGAGGAGATCGACCGGAGCCTGGACGCCGGGGAGTTCCCGGATCCACGGGCGGCGATCGCGCTGGACGTGCGGTTCGCCGATCGCTATCTGGCGGCCGTGGACGCGGAGGCCGCGGACCGCCGTCCACCGGCCTGCTGGCGTCCGCTGTTCCAGCTGCGGGGCCATCCCGGGGTACGGCCGCTGCAGTTCGCGCTGGCGGGCATCAACGCGCACATCGGCCACGATCTGGCGCTCGCCGTGGTGGACGCCTGTCGTACCGTCGGCTGCGAACCGGCCGGTCTGGAGGACGAGTTCGACCGCGTGGGCGATCTCCTGGTCGCGCTGGAGGAACGCATCCGCGAGGATCTGATGCCGGGCCCCGACCTGCTCCAGATCGCCGACCCGCTCACCCATCTGCTGGGCTCCTGGAGCCTGGAGCGGGCCCGCGACGCGGCCTGGGTGGCGGCACGGTCCCTGTGGGCGCTGCGCCACTGCGGCGACATGGCTCAGGAGTTCGCCGAACGACTGGACGCTGCGGTGGGATTCGGGGGGCGGATGCTGCTGACACCGCTCACCGACTGACCTGGCCGGAATCGGCCCCTGCGCGCGCCACCTCCGGAACTCCCCGGCGACGGCCGTACGTTGCCGGGCAAGCATCCGATCGCAGAGGAGCAGCGGTATGGTGACCCGGCTCGGCCTGAGTCTTCCCCAGATGCGGCAGTACTCGATCGGCACGGACGTGCCCGCGGTGGCACGCGCCGCCGAGCGGACCGGCTATGACAGCCTGTGGGTCTTCGAGCGGGCCCTGTTCCCCGAGCCCGCCACCCAGGGCCTGTACGGCGTCGACGGCCTGCCCTGGCCGGACCAGTACCGGAACGTGGCGGACCCGCTGGTCACCCTCACCCTGGCCGCGGCGGCCACCGAGCGGGCGGAGCTGGGCTCCAGCGTCCTGGTGGCGCCGCTGCACGTGCCGTTCCAGCTCGCCAAGGCCCTGGCCTCGCTGGACGCGGCGAGCGGGGGCCGGGTCATGGCGGGCTTCGGCACGGGCTGGTCCGTGGACGAGTACGCGGCCTCGGGCGTCCGGCCGATCGCGGAGCGCGGCGCGGTCCTGGACGAGATCATCGAGGTGTGCCGGGCCGTGTGGGGTCCCGATCCGGTCGTCCACGACGGACGGCTCACCAAGATCGCTTCAGCCGTGGTCGGGCCCAAGCCCGCCCGGCCGATCCCGATTCTGCTCGCCGCGGGCAACAGGCGGGCGTGGCGGCGGCTGGTGGACCACGCCGACGGCTGGCTTCCGGTGGGCATGGGCGCCGAGCAGGTCGCCGCCCAGTGGCGCGAGCTGCGGGAGCTGGCCGAAGAACGGGGGCGCACCGAACCGATCCGGACGGTGTTGCGGGTGAACACCGTCCGTCTGCCCAAGGCGTACGAGGGCGCGGACCGCCGGCCCTTCCAGGGGAGCGTGGACCAGATCGTCGAGGATCTGGTGGAGCACGCGCGGATCGGCCTGGACGAGATCCTCGTCGACCTCCAGGGCAGCGCGCGGGACGCCCGGGAGCTGGCGGACGTCGCCGCGGAGGTGTTTGAAAAGGCGCGGGCGGCCGGAATCTGAGTCCGGCCGCCCGCGCCTTGGTCCTTGCTCGTTCTTCTGGTCAGTCCTCGGGCAGCTCCACAGGGGCGATCTCGTCGTACATGTCACCCGGGCCGGGGTTGGCCGGGTCGGTCTCGCCACCCAGGTGGTGCATGACGCCCCAGACCGCGTTCAGCGCGGTCTGGATCGCGCCCTCGGCCCAGCCCGCCGTCCAGGAGATGTCGTCGCCGGCGAGGAAGATACCCCGCTTGTCCTCGGGCAGCCGGTCCTGCATGAAGTGGGTGAACAGGCGCCGCTGGTAGCGGTAGTGACCCGGCAGGTTGGCCTTGAACGCGCCCATGAAGTAGGGCTCGTTCTCCCAGGAGACCGTCACCGGGTTGCCGATGATGTGCTTCCTGATGTCGACCTTCGGGTAGATCTCGCCGAGCGACTTCAGCATGACCTCCATCCGCTCGTTCGCGGACAGCGGCAGCCACTTCAGGCTGTCGTCGCACCACGTGTAGGACAGGCAGATGACGGCCGGCTGGTCCGGGCCGTTGTCCAGGAGGTAGGTGCCGCGGGTCATGCGGTCGGTCAGCGTCATCGACATGACGTCCCGGCCCGTGTCCTCGTCCTTGTCCAGCCAGAACGGCCGGTCCACGGGCACGAAGAGCTTGCTGGACTCCATGTAGTGGGTGCGCTCGATCGCCGTCCAGTGGTCGATCGGGAACAGCGAGTCGTCGCAGGCGATCTTGGACAGCAGCATCCAGGACTGGGCGGTGAAGACGGCCGCCTTGTAGGTGCGGATGTCGCCGTTCGCGTCCGTCACGGTGATCTGGTTGCCCGCGGTGCGGTGCAGCCGGGTCACGGCCGGCTTCGGCTCGCCGTCCACGTGCAGGGACTTCAGCGAGGTGCCGTAGGGCCAGTGGACGATCTTCTCCGGCTGGCGGTCCCACAGGCGCAGCGGCAGCTGCTGGGAGCCGCCGACGATGCCGCGGTGGTGGTCGTCGGCCTCGGTGTAGACGACGCGCAGGATCTCCAGGATGGAGTTCGGGAAGTCGGTGTCCCAGCCGCCGGTGCCGAAGCCGACCTGGCCGAAGATCTCGCGGTGCCGGAAGGACTTGAAGGCCTCGGAGTCGCAGAGGAAGCCGTAGAAGGTCTGGTTGTCCAGCTTCTCGACGAGCTTCGCCCAGATCTCGCGGATGCGCGGCACGTCGCGCTCGCGCATGGCGCGGTTCATGTCGGAGAAGTCGGCGCCCTCGTCGAGGCACTTGTTCCAGGCCTCGGCGACGTCCCGGTACACCTGCGGCAGGTCGGCGATGGTCTCGGCGTAGTGCGACTCGCCCTTGAGGTCCACGACGGTCGAGGGGGTGGCCTCGGCCAGCGGGTTCGGGAAGGGCCTGGTCTCCAGGCCCACCATGTCGATGTAGTGCTGCAGGGCGGTGGAGGACGGCGGGAAGCGCATCGCGCCCAGCTCGCAGTTGAGCGACTCGTCGCAGCCCTCGAAGCCGACGGTGCGCAGCCGGCCGCCGAGCTGGTCGGCCTCGTAGACGACGGGCTTGAGGCCCATCTTCATCAGCTCGTACGCGGCCACGATGCCGGACAGACCGCCGCCGATGATCGCGACCTCGGTGCCGTGCTCGGTCGCGGGTATCTGGCCCAGGCCCGCCGGGTGGGCGAGGAAGTCGTCGTAGGCGTAGGGGAAGTCCGGGCCGAACATGGTGATCGGCGGCTGCTGCTCGTCGGTGTGCTCGACGGCGTTGGGCACCGTGGACGTCATGGGGTACGGACTCCTTGCGCGTGGTGAAACCGGGGGGAGGCTTTTCGGGCGGCTGCGGCGGCTCAGGCGAGGGACCCGTACAGACCGGGGCGGCGGTCCTGCAGGTACGGGTTGGCCTCGCGGGAGGCGGCCAGGAAGGCGGGGTCGGCGTCGGCGAACACCAGTTGCTCGGCGCGGCCGGCCCGGGCGCGGGCGACACCGTCGGGACCGGCGAGCACGGAGAGCCCGACGAACTCGAACTCGCCTTCCTGGCCGACCCGGTTGACGTACGCGACGTACATCTGGTTCTCCCAGGCGCGCACCGGGATCATCGACTCGGCGACGAACTGGAAGGGGTGCATCTGCGCGGTCGGGACGACGAGGAGGTCGGTGCCGGCCAGGGCGTGGGCGCGGACGTTCTCCGGGAACTCGACGTCGTAGCAGATCATCAGGCCGACGGTCAGGCCGTTCAGCTCGGCCTGGACGACCGGCTGCTCGCCCGGCGTGAAGTGGTCGCGCTCGAAGCAGCCGAAGAGGTGGGTCTTGCGGTAGTTGGCGAGCCGGGTGCCGTCGGCGGAGATCAGCTGGGCGGAGTTGTAGACGGTCTCGCCGTCGCGCTCCGGGTAGCCGTAGGCGAGGGCGATGCCGTGCCGGGTGGCGATCTCGGCGATCGCGTCGGCGGAGTCGCCGTCGGCGGGCTCGGCGAGGCGGGCGATGTCGTCGCCGATCGCGTACCCGGTCAGGAACATCTCCGGCGCGGCGAGCAGCGCGGCGCCCGCTGCGGCGGCACGGCCCGCGGCCTCGTCGAGGACCTTGAGGTTCTCGACGATGGAGCCGGGGCGGCCGGAGCTCTGGAGCAGGGCGGTGCGCATGCGGGGTCCTCACCGGAAAGAGGTTCTTGTGGGTGGCCGGGAAGTTTTTTCGGGCCACGAAGAAGGTACGGTCGGCGCGCTCGGCCGGACAAGAAGGAGCCGTTGCGCGCCTGTGCGCGGTTCGTTGCGTGCAGTGCGGGTCGGGCGGCGATTCGTTGCGCGCCCTCGACGGCGGTTCCCCTCCTCCCTGAGACGCAGGTCACCGGCAGGGTCCCCCGCCGGACGGGGGAGGTGGGATGCCGACTGCGGAGCGATGCGCCGAAACGCTCCTGCCGGGAGAGTGGTGATCGTTCAGATCACGCGCTTGACCTGCGGAAAGGACCGTCATGAAGCGCCGTACGAAGATCGTCGCCGCGTCTGCCGCCGCCGCCCTGCTGATCATCACCGGGGCCGCCGGTGCGGCGGTGGCCGCCGGAGCGACCGTGGCCGCCGGGGGCGGGGCCCACCCCCCTCAGCGCGAGGCCGCCGCACTGACCGGTACGGCCAAGCTGTACCGGTCGGCGGGGGACGACATCACCTTCTCCTTCGACGCGCATCTGGCGGCGAAGGACACCAAGGACCCGCTCAAGGCCACCGGCACGTTCGAGTGGAGCCACTACCTCCACGGTGAGGGGGCGTGGGCCAAGGCGAAGGTGGACTGCCTGGTCACCGGCGGGAAGGTCGCCGTCGTGTCCGGTGTCATCACGGCATCGGACCTGCCGGGGGCGAAGGGCAAGCGGGTCGGCGTCACGGTCGACGACCTGGGCCGGCACGACCGGCTGGGCTACAGCTGGGCCGCTGTCGGCAGTCCCGTGGACACCAAGGACCTGCCCAAGTGCGTCTCGTCCGCCCCGTTCGAGAAGGTGAAGCAGGGCACGGGCGACTTCAAGGTCGTCCCGTGGCAGCCGGCTCTGTAAGGGATCCCTCGCGGATCTCGATGACGACCTTTCCATAGGCACGGGGACGAGGGCGACCTCGGGCAGGACGGCCAGCTCGCGCGGCATGCCGTTGGGCGTGCCGCGGGAGCTGGGCGCAGCGGAGCCGGATCCAGCGGGGCGTCCAGCCGCCGCGGGGACAGCGCGACGGTGGCCCGGGGGCAACCGGTGGGCGCCCGGACCGGGGCGACCTCGGGTAGGAGGGGCAGCTCGGGCGGCATGGCGTCGAGCGTGCCGCCCACCTGGGGCAGCAGGGCCGGTTTCGGCAGGGCGTCCAGCCGCCGCGGGGACAGCGCGACGGTGGCTCGGGGGCAACCGGTGGGCGCCCGGACCGGGGTGTCCTCGGGCAGGAGGGGCAGCTCGGGCGGCATGCCGTTGGGTGTGCCGCGCAGCTGGAGCAGCAGGGCCGGATCCAGCGGGCCGTCCAACCGCCCCGGGGGGGCAGCGCGACGGCGACCCGGGGCAACCAGTGGGCGCCCGGACTGGGGCGACCTCAGGCAGGACCGCCAGCTCGGGCGTCGAGCCTGCCGAACAGCTGGGGCAGCAGGCCGGATCCAGCAGGCCGTCCAGCCGCTCGGCGGTGACCGGGGGGCACCCGGCGGGCGTCTCCGGTCCGGGGCATCCTCGGGCAGGGCCGCCAGCTCAGGCGGCATGCCGTTGGGCGTGCCGCGCAGCTGGAGCAGGCAGGGCCGGATCCAGCAGGCCGTCCAACCGCCCCGGGGACAACACAGCGGCGGCCCGGCGACAACCGGTGGGCGTCGACGGCGCCGTCGGATGACGTCCGGTTTCGCCGGCGGGACGGACTGGTCGCGCCGCACGAGGTGTTCGCGGAAGCCGAGGGAGGCCGCGCGCAGGGCGGCCGCCGGGTCGCCCGGGACCGGGCGGCGCCGGGCGTGCGTGGGCGGGGTGAGTCTCCCCTCACCCGTGGCTGCGCACCGTCGCGGGGAGGGTGGGCGTCGTCGCGCTCAGCCCTCGATGAACTGGTAGTCGCCGGTGATCCGCCCGTCCGGGTCGAGCACCAGGATCTCCAGGCCCACTGCGGCGACCTCGCCGCCGTGCCGGGACACCATCTCCCAGTGGAACTTGACGATGTCGTTCAGGCGGTCCGCGTCGCCGCGCGACCGGAAGACATAGGTGCCGGGCGCGACGAACTCCTCGTAGGCGCGCGTCACCCGGACGTCCAGCGCGTCATGCCCGCGGGCCTGGAGGACGAGCCGGTCGAAGCCCAGCTCCTCGGCGGTCCGCCGCATCTCCTTGGGCGCCTGCAGCACATGCACCGCGTCGGCGGACCACAGCGCGCCGATCGCGGCGCGGCGCTGCTCCGCGTCGGGTTCGTTCCACACGGCGACGTACCGGCCGGTGAGTTCCTGGATGTCGTTGGCTTTCACGGTCGTTCCCCTTCGGCCGTTGTCGGTCGGTTACGGCACCGACCCTGCTGCGCCGGGCTGCGCGCGGCAATTCCCGCCAGGGAATGGCCGATCGTGATCGCTCGGGCTACACATGAGGGGTGATCAGCGAATCGACCACGGGCGGGCTCGGCACCGCGCTGCGCGAGTGGCGCGCCCGAAGGCGCGTCAGCCAGCTGGAACTGGCCCTGCGTGCGGGCACGACCCAGCGGCACGTGAGCTTCATCGAGAGCGGCCGGTCGGCCCCCGGCCGCTCCATGATCATCAGGCTGGCGGAGTCCCTGGAGGTGCCGATCCGCGAGCGCAACGAGCTGCTGCTGTCGGCCGGATTCGCCCCGGCCTACCCGCAGAGCGGCCTGGACGATCCCCGGATCGGGCCGATCCGCACCGCCCTCGAACGGATCCTGGACGGCCATCTGCCCTACCCGGCGGTGGTCGTCGACCGGCACGGCGACCTCGTGTCCGCCAACGCCGCGTTCCACGCGCTCACCGCGGGCGTGGCCCCGCAGCTGCTCGCCCCGCCCGTGAGCGTGCCCCGGCTGCTGCTGCACCCGCAGGGCCTCGCGCCCCGTATCGTCAACCTCGGTGAATGGGCGTGGCACATCATCGACCGGGTGCGGGCCGAGAGTGTGCGCAATCCGGACGAACGGCTGCGCGACCTGGCCGCCGACCTCGCCGCTCTGGCTCCCGAACGGCCGCGCGACACGCCGGACCACCTGGGTTTCGCCGTGCCGCTACGGCTGCGCGCGGCCGATCCCGCCGACGGCCGGGAGCTGACCTTGGTCACCACGCTCACGCACTTCGGCACCGCCACCGATGTCACCGTCGCCGAGCTGCGGCTGGAGGCGTTCCTGCCGGCCGACGAGGCGACCGCCGCGCTGCTCGCGGAGCTGGTGCGCCGCTGACCGGTGCCGTGGCGCCTACAGCTCCTTCAGCCGCTCGACGATCTCCCGCAACAGCCCCGGATCGGCGGCCGGAGCGCCGGCCCGGAGGCGGCGCGGCTCATCGATGCGGATCAGGCCCGCCTCGGCCAGGTCGCCGAGCAGGACCCGCAGGACGGTCAGCGGCAGATCGGCGTCCGCGGCCAGCTCCACGACGGGACGCGGGCCGCGCCGGATCAGATCGAGCAGGGCGGCACGGGCGTGGTCCACGTCCGGCCCGGGCGTGTCGGTGTCCAGCGCGGTGACCCGGGACATCAGGTCGATGGCGTGCGCGCCCGAGGGCCGGGTGCGGCCCCGGGTCACCGTGTAGGGGCGCACCATCGGCCCGGTCTCGTCCTCGTACCAGTGCTCGTCGCTCACCGCGGGATCATCTGGCGGTGCGGGCGGCCGCGTCCAGGTGGCGGCCGAGGCGGCGGACGAGCAGGGCCATCTCGTGGGCGAGCTGACCGACGTCGGTACGGGCTTCGCTGAGCACGGCGAGCCGGCTGCCGTGTCCGGCCGGGGTGACGAAGAGGTAGGCGTCGTCGAGCATCACCATGGTCTGCCGCACCTGGCCCGCGGCGAACCGCTCCCCCACCGACCGGGCCAGGCCGTGGAAGCCGGAGCAGATGGCGGCCAGGTGCTCGATGTCCTTCCGGCGCATCCCCTCCGAGCTGCTGAGCGGGATGCCGTCGGCGGTCAGCAGCACGGCCTGGCGGACGTGATCGGTACGCGCCACGAGGTCGTCCAGCAGCCAGCCGAGATCCGCGCCGGGCGCTCCGCTGGTCTCGGCGGACTGCTCGGGCCTGTGTTCGTCACCGGGCATCGTCGGTGTCGGTCCCTTCGTCGGCGTGGGTGGTCAGGGAGTCGGCGTCGGCACCGGCGCTGCGAGCAGCGGCTTCGGGGGGCGTGGGAACGCCCCTGCGGCCGCGGTCGAGGCCGCGCTGGAAGGCGCCGAAGATCGCACGCATCTCCTCGGCGTCGATCTCGCGCTCGGGTGCGGTGTCGCGCGGCGGTGGTTCGTCCCGCAACTCCCGGACGAGGGAGGCCTGCCGGGTCCGGGAGGGCAGCGCGGGCGGGGACGCAGGCGGCTCGGCTACGGCCTCGGGGGCGGGCGGGGACGACGACGGTGCGGGCACGGACGCGAGTCGGCTTCGCGTGGGCAGGTCACCCGCGGGGGCGCTCCGCGGTTCGGCCGGCGCGGACACAGCCGCCCGCCTCCTGGAGGGCAACTCGCGTACGGCCGCGCCCTGTTCGCGTGGCTCGACCCCCGCCAGCACGGCCTCCGGAAGCAGGACCACCGCCGTCGTACCACCGTACGGCGAGTCGCCGAGGCTGACCTCGATGCCGTGGCGGGCGGCGAGGCGGCCGACGACGTAGAGGCCGAGCCGGTCGTGGCGGGTGGGGTCGAAGGCGTCGGGGTCGGTGAGGGTGGCGTGGGCCCGGTCGCGGGCTTCGGCGTCGAGGCCGAGGCCCCGGTCGTCGATCTCCAGCACGAAACCGGCACCGACCCGGCCGGTGCGCAGGGTGACCCGGGTGTGCGGGGGCGAGAACACCGTGGCGTTCTCCAGGAGTTCGGCGATCAGGTGCACCACGTCGGCGACCGCGTCCGCCGCGATCCCGGTCTCCGGCATCGGCGGCACGACCACGCGCGCGTAGTCCTCGATCTCGCCGACCGCCGAGGCGACGACGTCCGCCAACGGCACCGGCTTGCGCCAGCGCCGCCCGGGCGCGGAGCCGGAGAGGATGATCAGGCTCTCCGCGTGCCGGCGCATGCGCGTGGTCAGGTGGTCGATGCGGAACAGCTCGCGCAGGATGTCGGGGTCCTCGGTGCGCCGCTCCAGGGTGTCGACGAGCTTGAGCTGCCGGTGGACCAAGGCCTGGTTGCGGCGCGCGATGTTGAGCAGCACCGCGAACAGGCCCCGCCGCAGGGTCGCCTGCCTGACCGCGGCCTCGACGGCGGCGAGCCGCGCGGTGTTGAAGGACCGGCCGACCTGCCCGATCTCGTCGTCGCGCACCTCGTCGGCGGCGAGCGGCGGCGCCTCGGCGAGCGCGTCCACGTCTTCACCGGCGCTCAGTCTGCGCATGACGTCGGGCAGTTGGCGGGTCGTCAGGACGTCGGCCGCGTCCCGCAGGGTCTCCAGGCGCCGGGAGATCCGCCGTGCGCCGCGCACCGCGAACCACAGCGACAGCCCGGCGGCGGCGAGCCCCACCACGCCGACGACGGCCGCCTTGATGAGCTCCCGGTAGGCGAAGGCCCGGCCCCGCGCGGCGGAGTTCTCGGCGGACCGCGTGCACAGCTGCATGTACCGGTGCACGGCCCGGTCGGTGGTGGACCGCCAGCTGTCCGCGGCGACGGCCCGCCCGGCACCGGCGGCACCGGCCCGCAGCAGCGCGTCCTCGCCGCGCGCCAGCGAGCCGTACAGCTCCCCGCGCTGGAAGTCCTCGAACAGCGCACGCGAGTCGGTGGGCAGGTCCGGTACGTATGTGCGCTGGAACACCCGCCGGTCCTCGATGGTCGCGGTCAGGGTGTCGTACTGCCGGTCGGTGAGCGTGCCGGCCGCCCGCGCCCCGGCGACCAGCGCGTCCTCCCGCGAGACGAACTCCCTTACCCGGACCAGCTCGATGACGACCTGTGCCTCCCGGGCCAGCTGTCCGGCCTGCAGGGCGGTGAGCGTGGACTGGACGTCGAAGCCGGGCTCCACGAGCGTGCTGTACTCGTCCACGGCCCGGTCCCAGGTGATGCGCCGGGACAGCACCTGGGAGCGCAGCCCGTCCAGCTTGCCGGTGGCCGTGACCATGGTGTCCAGTGCCTGCCGCTGGCGGTCCGTGAGCCGGCTGCGGTCACCGTGCTGGATCGCCTGCCGCATGGCGTCGACGGCCCGGTCGGTACGGCGCTGCTGCTCGAGCAGCTGGGCGGCCGTCGCGGTGTCGAGGCGGGCGCCCAGGTAGGCGGCGGACATCCGGCGCTCGATCTGGATCTGCCCGACCGCGGTGTCCACGGGGGTGCCGAAGTCCTCGTACACCCCCTGGATCCGGACCAGCGCGCGCAGTTCGCCGGTGACGGACCACATGGCGAAGCCCCACAGCGCCATCAGCGCGACCGCCGGGGCGAGCGCGAGCGCCACGATCCGCGCACGGACGGTGGTGGGACGGCCGAGGGGCCAGCGCATGGAGTACCTGCCGGGGTTACCAGTCAGTAGTGGGTGGGAGCGCGGCACAACCTACGGGATGGTCACCCCGTACCGCAATGGTGACCTGCGGTAACCCGCGGTCACCCGGCAGACAGCGCAAAGGTCGTGACGACCGCCGCGTGGTCGGAGGGCCAGTCGTTGTCCGCGACGTCCGGCCAGGGGCGCGGGCTGCCCGTGACGAGGGTCCGCGCGTCCCGCACGGTCAGGCCCCGGTGCAGGACGTAGTCGATCCGGTCCTGCGGCTCGGGCCGCCCGCTGCCGTCCTCGTGCACCGGGTGGATCGGCGACCAGGTGCGGCCGGGCTCGGCGGCGGGATCCGGGTGGGCCTCGCGGTAGGAGTCGGCGAAGCCCGCGTCCTCGGTGGCCCTCGTCACCGGCCAGGCGACGTCCGGCCAGTCCAGATGCGAGGGGCAGTTGAAGTCGCCGACCAGGACGACCGGGACGCCCTCGGCCGAGGACTCGGCGATGCGGTCCAGGGCGTCCCTCATCTGCGCCAGCCGCAGCTCCTCGTGGGCGATCAGCTCCGGCGCCGGCAGCCCGTCGAAGACGGACTCGTAGGGGCCGTACGGCGTGTAGTGCAGATGTACGGTCCACACGTCGACCTCGCGGCCGGGCGCCACCGCGATCCGGGCGCCCGCGGCGCCGTAGAAGCCGACGTCCGGGTCGCCGAAGCGGGCGGTGATCGGGTGGCGGCTGATGATGCCGAGGTTCTCGCCGGCCCGGTGGTGGTACCAGCCGAGCGCCTCGGCCAGCTCCTGGGCGGCCGTCCCGCCCGTCTCCTGGAGCCCGACGACGTCGGCGCCGCTCTCCAGGATCACCTTGAGCTGCTTGGCACGGTGGTCGTCGACCTCGCTGCCGCCGAGCCACAGGTTCCAGCTCATGACCCGGAGTTCGGGCGCGACCATGCGCCGCAGTTCCTCGACCGTGACGCCGGCGAGGCTGTCCCGCACGGTACGGCCGGGCGCCGTGCCGATCGGCGCGAGGGACGGTACGGCGAGGACGGCGCAGCCGGCGGCCTCGGCGGAGGCGACGCCGGTCTCGGTGTCCTCGACGGCCAAACAGGCGGCGGGGTCCACGCCGAGGGCATGGCAGGCGGCCCGGTACGGGTCGGGGGCCGGCTTGGTGCGCTCGGTGTCGTCGGCGGTGACGGAGGCCGCGAACCGTTCGGCGCCGAGGGCGTCGAGGACGACATCGGCGACCGCGCGCGGGGACGCGGTGACCAGGGCCGTGGGAATGCCGACGGCGGCCAGCGCGTCCAGCAGGTCCAGCGCGCCGGGCCGGGGCACGATCCCGGTGCGGACGCGGTCGGCGAACTCGCGGTGCAGCTCGGCCGCGAGAGCGTCGGCCGGCCTGCCGGTGGCCGTGCCGAGCCAGGCGGCGGTGTGCTCGACCGGGCGGCCGAGCACGTCCGGCTGGTCGGCCTCGGTCAGCGGGCGTCCGGCGACCTGCTCGACCGCCTCCCACCACAGGCGCTCGGTGTCGACGAGCGTGCCGTCCATGTCGAACAGAACCGCCTGGAGGGCAGTGTGGGGGGTCATGTTCGGGTTGTTCCTCACTTCTGGGTACGTTCGGCCACGAGCACCGGCCGCTCGGGCAGCGACACGCCGACGGCGGTTCCGGCGCCGAGCCCGGTGGCCTCGTGGGCGGGCAGGTCGGCCTTGACCTCGGTGCCGTCGGCGAGCCGTACGGTGACCCGGACGACCGCGCCGAGGAAGGCGGTCGCGACGATCCGGGCGGTGCCCTGCTCGTCGGCGTCCACCCGGACGGACTCCGGCCGCACCAGCACGTCCACGGCCCCGCTGGGCACGTCCGAGTCGGTGGGCAGCCGCCGGCCGAGCACCTCGACCGTGCCGTCCTTCAGCTCGCCCGGGATCCGGCTCATCGTGCCGACGAACTCGGCGACGAAGGCGGTGGCGGGGCGGCCGTACAACTCGGCCGGTTCGGCGCACTGTTCGAGGCGTCCGGCGCGCATGACGGCGACGCGGTCGGCGACCGACAGCGCCTCCTCCTGATCGTGTGTCACGAACAGCGTGGTGATGCCGAGTTCCTGCTGGAGCCGGCGGATCTCCTCGCGCAGGGTGAGCCGCACCTTGGCGTCCAGCGCGGACAGCGGCTCGTCGAGCAGGAGCACGCGCGGGCGCAGGGCCAGGGCGCGGGCCAGGGCGATGCGCTGCTGCTGGCCGCCGGAGAGCTGGTGCGGGTAGCGCTCACCCTTGTCGGCGAGGCCGACCAGCTCCAGCAACTCGGCGGCGCGGGCGCGGCGTTCGGCCGTACGGACGCCCCGCATGCGCAGTCCGAAGGCGACGTTGTCGACGGCGTTCAGATGCGGGAAGAGGCTGTACGACTGGAAGACCATGCCGGCGTCGCGGCGGTGGGCCGGGACGTGCGTGACGTCCTCGCCGTCCACCAGGACGGCGCCGGAGTCGGGGTGTTCGAACCCGGCGAGCATGCGCAGCGCGGTGGTCTTGCCGCAGCCGGAGGGGCCGAGCAGGGCCAGGAACTCCCCCGGGCGGACGGTCAGGTCGAGCCCGTCGAGGGCGACCGTTGCCCCGAACTCGCGCCGCAGCGAGCGGAATTCGACGGTGGCGGCCTTTTCCGAGACGGCCTTTTCAAGCGTGGTGGCGGTCATGGTGTGTGTCATCCCCGGGAGTTGGCGGTTCGGGTGCGTCCGCCGCCGGCACCGGCGAGCGCGAGGAGCAGGGCCCAGGTGACGAGCAGGCTGAGCACGGACACGGCGACGGACATCTGGGCCTGCTCGCCGCCGACGTTGTAGATCCACACGGCGAAGGGGGTGTAGCCGAGCAGATGGGAGACCGTGAACTCGCCGAGGACCAGGGCCAGCGTGAGGAAGGAGGCGTTCAGCAGCGCCCCGCGCAGATTGGGCAGGACGGCCCGGACGAGGGCCTTCGGCCAGGACGCGCCGCAGCTGCGGGCCGCCTCGACGAGGGTCCGTACGTCGATGGCGCGCAGCCCCGAGTCCAGCGCCCGGTAGACGAACGGCAGGGCCATCACGACGTAGGCGAGGACCAGCACCATGGGGAAGTCCTGGTTCTGGATCACCACGAACGTCTCGAACAGCGGGGTCCGGGAGAGCTGCTCCGGGCCCCACTTGAGCACGGTGGCGATGCCGGCGACGAACGCGATGGGCGGCACCACCAGCGGCAGCGAGCACACCACCTCCACCACCGGGCGCAGCCGGGGCGAGCCGAGCCGGAGCGCGACCACGGCGGGCACCGTCAGCAGCAGCACGACCGCGATGGTGGCCACGGCCAGCTCCAGCGAGAGCAGCAGGCTGGAGAGGAAGCCGTCGGCGGAGAGGATCTTGGTGTAGGCGTCGAAGGTGAGGCCCTGGCCGGGTACGTCCACCGTGAAGATCGCGGAGGCCGCGAGCGGCACCAGGAAGTACAGGGCGGCGAGGCCGAGGACGACCCACCGCCAGAGGGTCAGGCGTCGAGCCATCGGGCACTCCGTCGCTGAAGGGGCAGGTACACGGCCATCACCAGGCCCGCCACGAGGACCATGTCGAGGCTGAGGGCGAGCGCGACGTTCTCCTGGCCGACCAGCACGTTGCCGGACAGGGCGTCGGCGATCTGCAGGGTGACCAGCGGGACCGCGCTGCCGACCATGGCGGCGGCGGTGGCGTAGGCGGCGAAGGCGCTGCCGAACAGCAGCACCAGGCCGCCGAGCAGCGAGGGCGCGAGCACGGGCAGGGCCACGTGCCGCCAGTACTGCACGCCGGTGGCGCCGTTGTTCAGCGCGGCTTCGCGCCACTGCGCGCGCAGGCCGTCCAGCGCCGGGGTGATGGTGAGGACCATGAGCGGGATGAGGAAGTACAGGTAGACCAGGACCAGGCCCCAGAAGCTGTAGAGGTCCCAGCCGGTGTCCTTCAGGCCCAGGTGCACGGTCAGGACGCCCGCGTTGCCGAGGGTGGCGACGAAGGCGAAGGCCAGCGGGACCCCGCCGAAGTTGGCGAGCACGCCGGAGGCGGTCAGCACGGCCTCGCGCAGCCAGCGCGAGCGGGAGCTGACCACGGCCTGGGCGAGCGGCAGCCCGAGCAGGGCGCCGAGCGCGGCGGAGATCGCGGACAGCTTGACGCTGCCGAGCAGGGCGGTGAGGTACGGGCCCTGCAGCGAGGCGGTCATATTGGCGCCGGTGTACGAGGTGGCGCCGGTCGTGGCGTCCTTGACCGTGAAGGCGCCGTTCAGAATGGCGATGGCGGGCAGGCCGAAGGCGATGGCCGTGAACGCCAGCAGCGGCACCACGGCGAGCCAGCCGGGGGCGCGGCGCCGCCGCTTCGCCGAAGCGACGGGCGCCACGTCCGCGCGCGGGAGAGCGGCGGTCATCCGGAGACGGCCTTACCCCAGCCCTGGGCGATGACCGTCTTGGCCTTGCTCTGCTGGTCCTCGGTCGGGAAGGAGGGCGTGCCGGTGACCTTGGGCAGCTTGGCGGCGGCCGTCTTGTCCAGCGTGCCGGCCTTCTCCATGACGGCCATCAGGGCCGGGCGGGCGTAGCCCTTGAGCCACAGGTTCTGCCCCTCGGCACTGTACAGGTACTCCTGCCACAGGCGGGCGGCCGCCGGGTGCGGGGCGTCCTTGTTGATGGCCTGCGAGTAGTACTGGGCGTACTGGCCGTCGCTCGGGATGACGACCTTCCAGTCGAGGCCCTTGGACTTGAACTCGTCGGCGTAGCCGGCGTTCAGGTAGTCCCAGTCGATGGAGATGGGCGTCTCGCCCTTCTCGACGGTGGCCGGGGTGGACTCGACGGGCGTGTAGTTGCCGTTCTTCTTCAGCTTGGCGAAGAAGTCCAGGCCGGGCTGGATGTTGTCGAAGGAGCCGCCGTTCGCGAGCGCCGCCGCGTAGACGCCGCCGAAGGCGGAGCCGGACTTGGTGGGGTTGCCGTTGAGGGCGACCTGGCCCTTGTACTGGGGCTTGAGGAGGTCCTTGAAGCTGGTCGGGCAGGCCTTCACGCGCTTGGCGTCGCACCCGATGGAGACATAGCCGCCGTAGTCGTTGTACCAGCGGGCCTGCGGGTCCTTCTGGGCCTCGGGGATGTCGGCGTAGGAGGCCACCTTGTAGGGCGCGACCAGGCCCTGCTGGGCGGCGCTCAGCGCGAACGAGGAGCCCAGGTCGAGCACGTCCGGGGCGCGGTCCTGGCCCTTGCGGGTGGTGACGGCGGTGATCTCGTCCTGGCTGGTGCCGTCGGGGCTCTCGTCCTGGATCTTGATGCCGTACTTCTTCTGGAAGCCGTCGATGATCGCGCCGTAGTTGGCCCAGTCGCGGGGCACCGCGATGATGTGCAGCGTGCCTTCCTTCTTGGCCGCCTTGACCAGGGCGTCCATGCCGCCGAAGTCGGCCGCGGAGGTGGCGGTGGCGGCGCTCTTGCCGTCCTTGGTGGTGGTCGACGCCTTGTCGGGGGCGGCACCGCAGGCGCTGAGCGCGAGCGCGGCGACGACGGCGAGGGAGCCGCCGAGTGCGGCGTTTCTCGGCAGGGACACGGTCACGGTCTCTCCAGGGGGACGCATGAGGGGAGGGAGAACTTGTCTGAACAAGTTGCGTCACAGTACGCCCGCTCGCGGTGTCCTGTCTGTAAACGCGAGCGAAACTCTGGGCCCTGTTTGGCTGCACAATCCAGACCGTTGCAGATCACGCTCAGGTCTCGATTAGGCTGGTCACGCTGTGCACAGCGACCTGAGCAGAGGGGAAGCATGACGGCGCGACACGAGGAGATCGCCGACGAACTGCGGCGGGCCATCGACCGCGAGGAGTACACGGTCGGCAGTCGCCTGCCCTCGGAGTCGGAACTCGCGACGCACTACGGCGTCTCACGCGGCACGGTCCGCCAGGCCGTCGCGACCCTCACCTCCGAAGGCCTGATCGGCTCCCGCCAGGGCGCCCGGCGCGTGGTCCTGGCCAGCCGCCGCAGCCAGAGCTTCGAGGAACTGCGCAGCTTCGCCCAGTGGGCCCGGGCGATGGGCCGCGAGGCCACGGGCCACGTGGTGGCGCAGGAGTACCGCCCGGCGACGGCCGAGGATGCCGTGCGCCTCCAACTGCCCGTCGGCACACGGGTGTTGCACGTGCTCCGGGTCCGGGGCCTGGACGGCGAACCGGTACTGCTGGAACGCACGGTGTACGCCGACTGGATCTCCTCGGCGGTCGAGCCGATCGAGCCGGACTGCCCGTCCGTCACCCAACGCCTGTACGACGACACGGGGTTGGTCTTCGCCTACGGCGAGCACATCATCGACGCGGTGGCGGCGGGCGCCCAGGACGCCGAGCTGCTGGAGGTTCGCCGGACGAGTCCGCTGCTGCGGGTGCGGCGGGTGACGACGACGCGTGAAGGGCGGCCCGTGGAGTGGTCGGACGACCGGTACCGGTCGGACGCGGTGAGCTTCAGCGTGCGGAACTCTATCGGCAGCAACTCGCTGGCGCGTAAGGCCGCGGAGTAGAGCTCGGGGCGCGATGCCGTATGCCGAGTGCGCGTCCGTCGTGGTTTCTCGCGCAGTTCCCCGCGCCCCTTGAGGCATGCTCGACCGCAACTTCCTCATGGGCGCGGGGAACTGCGCGATCAGCCACGATTCACCCGCACCCGGCATACGACATCGCGCCCCGAGCTGGAATCCGTCTTTATCCCGGCGCGCCCGACGAGAAGCGCCGCAGCAACGGCGACAGCACCAGCACCGACTTGGTCCGCTCCACGAACGGCTCCCCGGCAATACGCTCGAGCACCCGCTCGAAGTGCCTCATGTCGGACGCGAAGACCTGCGCGATCGCGTCCGCGTCCCCGGTGACGGTGGACGCGGCCACGACCTCCTGGTACCGCTCCAGCCCCCGCTGAATGGTCTCCGGCGAGGTGTTCCGCCGGCAGTAGATCTCGATGTACCCCTCGGTCTCCCAGCCGAGCGCCGCCGGATCCACCCGGACGGTGAATCCGGTGATCGCTCCGGTGGCGCGCAGCCGGTCCACGCGCCGCTTCACCGCGGGCGCGGACAGGCCGACCATCTGCCCGATGTCCGCGTAGGAGCGGCGGGCGTCCTCGGCGAGGGCGTGCACGATGCGTTCGTCGAGATCGTTCAGCACAGGGGGTGGTTCACTTCTTCGGTTCGGTCACTTCTCTGCCGTCACCGCGAGACCCTCACCGGTCGCGAGACGGGAACGGCGATAGCCGTATACGAAGTAGAACACGAGCCCGACGGCCATCCAGACACCGAACACGATCCAGGTGACGGTGGAGAGGCTGATCATCATCCACACGCAACACACGAAGCCGAGCGCGGGCACCAACGGTGAGAACCGGACCCGGAAGGTGCGGTTCATGTCCGGGCGCGTCCGGCGCAGCACCACGACCGCGATGTTGACCAGGCCGAAGGCGAACAGCGTGCCGATGCTGGTGGCGTCCGCGAGCTGGCCCAGCGGGATCGCGGCGGCGAGGACACCGCAGAACACCGACACGATGACCGTGTTGGCACGCGGGGCGCCGGTCTTCGGGTGGACCTTGGCGAAGACCTTGGGCACCAGGCCGTCGCGGGACATGGCGAACAGGATGCGGGTCTGGCCGTAGAGCACGGTCAGGACGACGCTCGCGATGGCGATGACGGCACAGAAGGCCAGCAGGGTGGCCCAGAAGCTCTGCCCGGTGACGTCCTTCATGATCTGGGCGAGCGCGGCCTCGGAGTCGTTGAACTGCCGCCACGGCTTGGCACCGACGGCGACGGCCGCGACCAGCACGTACAGGGCGGTCACGATGACGAGCGACAGCATGATCGCGCGGGGCAGGTCGCGCTGGGCGTTCTTCGCCTCCTCACCGGCGGTGGAGGCGGCGTCGAAGCCGATGTACGAGAAGAACAGCGTGCCGGCGGCGCCGCTGACGCCCGCCATGCCGAGCGGCATGAAGTGGGAGTAGTTGCCGGACTTGAAGCCCATGAAGCCGATCGCGCAGAACAGGATCAGCGCGGCGATCTTCACGCACACCATGATGGTGTTGGCCCGCGCGGACTCCTTGGCGCCGCCGAGCAGGAACGCCATCGCGAGGAGCACGACGATCAGGGCCGGCAGGTTGAAGATGCCGCCGTCGCCGGGAGGCGCCGACAGGGCCGTCGGGATGGTCACGCCTATGGTGCCGTCCAGCAGCTCGTTGAGGTACTCGCCCCAGCCGACGGCCACGGCGGCGACCGAGACGCCGTACTCCAGGAGCAGACACCAGCCGCAGACCCAGGCGATGAGTTCGCCCATGGTTGCGTACGCGTACGAATACGAGGAGCCGGAGACCGGGATGGTACCGGCCAGCTCGGCGTAGGACAGGGCCGAGAACAGCGCGGTGAGACCGGCGATCACGAAGGACAGGGTGACGGCCGGGCCCGCCTTGGGCACGGCGTTGCCAAGGACGACGAAGATGCCGGTGCCGAGCGTGGCACCGATGCTGATCATGGTCAGCTGCCACAGCCCGAGGGAGCGCCGAAGCGATCCTCCTTCGCCGTGGCCGCCCTCCGCGACCAGGCGTTCCACGGGCTTGCGCCGCATGAGGCGCGCGGCGACACCCGGGGACGCGGGGGCGGTCGCTGTGCGGTCGTGCGGGGGTGCGCCTTGGTCGAGCACGCGCTGGCTCCTTAATCCTGCGGTCATTGCGGGCGGGGACCGGTGGCGGCCCTGCGCGGGCGGAAACCCACCGAGCGGGGTCCCCGCCACACCACGTACAGACGAGCACCCTATGAGGCGGGCCTTCACGGGCGTAATGCAGCAACCTTGCGCGTCCCCGGATGATCATTGCGTTCGTCGGACCGGAATGACAAATCGTTGCGCCCGGGCTGTCGAGCGTTGTGCGGCGACCTCGGATGCACCTTCGCCCCGTACGCCGACGGCCCCCGGCCCTCCCTGGCGCGGGAAGGACGGGGGCCGTGGGGGAACGTTTCGCCGGTCAGCTCCAGCTGGCGTGCAGCGGCTTGCCCTCGGCGTAGCCGGCCGCGCTCTGGATGCCGACGATGGCCTTCTCGGCGAACTCCTCCAGAGAGCCGGCGCCGGCGTAGGTGCAGGAGGAGCGCACGCCCGCGATGATCGAGTCGATCAGGTCCTCGACGCCCGGGCGGGCCGGGTCGAGGAACATGCGGGAGGTGGAGATGCCCTCCTCGAACAGCGCCTTGCGGGCACGGTCGTACGCCGACTCCTCCGACGTACGGTTGGCCACCGCACGCGCGGACGCCATGCCGAAGGACTCCTTGTAGGCGCGCCCGTTGGCGTCGTGCTGGAGGTCGCCCGGGGACTCGTAGGTGCCCGCGAACCAGGAGCCGACCATCACGTTGGACGCGCCGGCCGCGAGGGCCATGGCCACGTCGCGCGGGTGGCGGACACCGCCGTCGGCCCACACGTGCTTGCCGTACTTCTTCGCCTCGGCGGCGCACTCCAGCACGGCGGAGAACTGCGGCCGGCCCACGCCGGTCATCATGCGGGTGGTGCACATGGCGCCCGGGCCCACACCGACCTTGATGATGTCCGCACCGGCGTCGATCAGGTCCTTGACGCCCTCGGCGGAGACGATGTTGCCCGCGACGAGCGGCACCTGCGGGTCGAGGGCGCGCACCAGCTTGATGGCGGTGATCATCGACTCCTGGTGGCCGTGCGCGGTGTCGATGACGAGCGTGTCCACGCCCGCGTCGAGCAGCTGCTTGGCCTTGCCCGCCACATCGCCGTTGATGCCGACGGCGGCGGCGATGCGCAGCTTGCCGTTCGCGTCGACGGCCGGGGTGTACAGCGTGGCGCGCAGGGCGCCCTTGCGGGTGAGGATGCCGGCGAGCTTGCCGTCCTTGTCGACGGCCGGGGCATAGCGCCGGTTGTGGTGGTCCAGGGTGTTGAAGGCCTCGCGCGGGTCGATGTCCGCGTCGAGGAGCAGGAGGTCCTTGGACATGACCACTTCGAGCTGCGTGAAGCGGTCGACGCCGGTCAGGTCCCGGTCGGTGACGACACCGACGGGACGCTGGTCCTCGTCCACGACCACACCGGCGTTGTGCGCACGCTTGGGCAGCAGCGCGAGTGCGTCGGCGACGGTCTGGTGCGGGGCCAGCACGATCGGCGTGTCGAGCACCAGGTGGCGGCTCTTCACCCAGGAGACGACATCGGTGACGACGTCGATCGGGATGTCCTGCGGGATGACCACCAGGCCACCGCGGCGGGCCATCGTCTCGGCCATGCGGCGGCCGGCGATGGCGGTCATGTTGGCGACGACGAGCGGGATGGTGGTGCCCGTGCCGTCCGGCGAGGCGAGGTCCACGCCCTGACGCGAGCCGACCGCGGAGCGGCTCGGCACCATGAACACGTCGTCGTACGTCAGGTCGTACGCGGGCTGGATGTCATTGAGGAAACGCACGTGCTGCACATCCCAGTCGATCAGAGGTGACCCCCCGACAGGTGTGCCGGGGGGAAAGAGCACGTACTTCATTGTCCCATGTCGGGACCGCTGTCACGCCCCCACGGAACATCCAGGGTGACCGCCGATCACCTAGGAGGATCCTCCAAGGGCCAGGGCCACGCAGAGGGCGGGGGTGTGGTCCGCGGCCTCGGCGAACACCTCCTGCGCGATCCGCCACTCGTCCGGATGCGCCTTGGCGTACGGCTGCCAGTTCCGTACGACGACCAGCAGTCCCCGCTCGACGGCGCCCTCGGGCCACACGGTGTGGTCGCCGAGCGAGTCGGCCAGGGCGTCCCAGTTGCGGCCGAACCAGTCGGGCAGCGCGAGAGCACGGGCGGCGCGGTCCATCAGGCCGGCCTTGTCCGTGACCCCGTCGAGGTCCAGTGTGACCAGGAGTTCCGTCATCTCAGCACCGCCCGGAACGAGTCGTAGTGATCATCGGTGTAGTAGATCTCCCCTCCCTGACCGGTGACGATGCGCCGGGCCCCGCGATCGCGCGAGCCGGGCGTCCTGACGGTGTACTCGTGGTAGTAGCCACGCTGATGCCTGGGCAGACGCCCCTCGAAGTTCCCGAAGACGACGCCGTCCTTGGCGTAGGGAAAGGGCCCGCCCTTGTCGATGAGTGCGAGCGTCCTGCGCGCCTCGGCCGGCAACTGGGACTCCCTGACCGTGCCCATGCCGTGCGGCGCCCAGGCGGGCCCGGACACGCTCGCCCCGACACCGGAGCCCGGCCCCGAACTGGTACCGGCACCGGACGAGCATCCCGCAAGCAGAACGGAGAGCACGACGGCCAGCAGCCCTGTGAGCAGACGGGCCGGGGTGAGAGCCCGCATGGGGGTAGGCGACGGACTCAGGGACCGTCCAGGCGCGCAGGCCGAGGCGTTGCGGGGCGGCGCCGACGCCCGCCCCGGCGTATGGACCGGCGTCAGTGACCACCTCGGCAGGTGGGGGAGGAACCGCGGCAACATGCCGACGATGCTGCCACGGCCGTCCCGCTCGAACTCCGGCACGACCCGCCGTACCGTCCCCGCACGCGCCGGTTGCGCCTCGCTGCGCCATGCCCTCAGTCGCCGGGGCTTGCCCCGCCCGTCACGACAAGCGAGCGAGCAGAAGCCGGACGACGCGCTGGCACGCCTCACGTCGACCACCACGACCTGCCGTGGCCCGACCGACGCCACCACCGTGCCGGAAGCCGCCACGACGGACGGGCACACCGACGACCGACACCGGGCCGACGCCCCCGCCCCACCGCAGCCCGCCACGACCACCACGATCGACCGGGCCCAGAACAACCACCACGCCCGACCGACGCCCCCGCGACCAGCACCACGACGGACGGGCACACCGAGGACCGACACTGGGCCGACGCCCCCGCCCCGACCAACCACGACCACCACGATCTGCCGGGTCCAGCACACCCACTACGCCCGACCGACGTCCCGCGCGACCACCACCGCGCCCGGCGCGGAGCGGCCACCACGACCCCCGGAGTTCATCGCCACCCGCCCCGCTCTCGTGCCGCGGCGGTCGGCGCCGGGGCGCCGTCAGTGGCCGTCCGGGTCCGAGCGGCTGAGCGTCGGCTTCGGCGTCGGGCCGGCCGTCATCAGGTAGTCCGCGGCGGAGGTGTCCGTGACCAGGCTGGTGACCAGGCCGGAACGCAGCACCGCGTCGATCGCGGCCGCCTTGCGCTGACCGCCGGCGATCGCCACGACCTCCGGGATACGGCGCAGCTGGTCGGCCTTGACCGTGATGCACCGCTCCCCCAGGTCCCGCCCGATCCGGCGCCCCTCGGCGTCGAAGAGGTGCGCGGCCATCTCGGCGGCGACGCCGAGCGAGGCGTAGTGCGCCCGTTCCTCGTCGCTGAGCATGTCGTGCACGGTCGAGATGCCCGGCTCCCAGGAGCCGATGGAGACACAGGCGACCGTGACCTTGTCGAAGTACTCGAAGGCCCGGGCGATCCCGGTCTGGTTGCGCAACGCGGCCGCGGTGGCCGCGTCCGGCAGCAGCATCGGCGCGTAGATGGGGTGGGCGTCGCCGCCCGACACCTGGGCGGCCCGGCGCACGGCCTCGACCGAGCCCCGCTCCGAGGTCCCGGCGTCGTACACGCCCGTCAGCTGCACCACCGTGCACGGCGGCAGCCGGTCGAGCGCCGCCGCCATGTGGATCGTGGACCGGCCCCAGGCCAGCCCGAGCACGTCCCCCTCGTTGACGAGCTCGCCGAGCAGGTCGGCGGCGACCTCGCCGAGGTTCTCGGGGTCGGGGGTCTCCTCCGCCTCGGCCGGGGACTCGACCACCACGGCGTTCCTCAGGCCGTAGCGGGCGCGGAGCGCGTCGGAGCGCTCGGCGTCCAGCTCGGCCGGGACACGGATCTCGATGCGTACGAGATCCCGTTCGAGGGCCGTCTCCAGGACCCGGGCCACCTTGAAGCGGCTGACGCCGAACTCCTCCGCGATCTGGATCTTGGACTTGCCCTCGAGGTAGAAGCGGCGGGCCATGGCCGCCGCCTGCACCAGCTCAGCGGGTCCCATCCGCATGGCTGACCGGCCCGCCGACATACCCGACACGGCGATCTCCTCACTGCTGTTCACACTCTGGATTCGCCGTTCATCCTTGCAGATTCGGCGCAGCTGATCCGCCCTGAAGGGCGGCCTTCCCTTAACCGTTCACGTAGCTGTGGCTCAGTGGTCGCATGCCCAGGACGCCTTTGCGATGGCCGTCTCCGCCTGCGTGCGCAGGGCACGGACCGCCTCCTGCGGGTCCTTCGCCCCGTACACGGCCGAGCCGGCCACGAACACGTCCGCTCCCGCGTCCGCGCACTGCTCGATCGTCGAGGCCGAGACACCGCCGTCCACCTGGAGCCACAGCTGCAGGCCGTGCTTGCTGATCAGCTCACGGGTGCGGCGGATCTTCGGCAGCATGATGTCGAGGAAGGCCTGGCCGCCGAAGCCGGGCTCGACTGTCATGATCAGCAACATGTCGAGTTCCGGCAGCAGGTCCTCGAACGGCTCGATCGGCGTCGCCGGCTTGAGCGCCATGGAGGCACGCGCGCCCATGGCCCGGATCTCCCGGGCGAGCCGCACAGGGGCGGCGGCCGCCTCCACGTGGAAGGTGACGGAGGAGGCGCCCGCCTCGACGTACTGGGGTGCCCAGCGGTCGGGGTCCTCGATCATCAGATGGCAGTCCAGCGGGGTGTCCGTCGCACGGGCCAGGGACTCCACGACCGGCACGCCGAGCGTGAGGTTCGGGACGAAGTGGTTGTCCATGACGTCGACGTGGAGCCAGTCGGCGCCTTGAACCGCCTTGGCCTCCTCCGCGAGGCGGGCGAAGTCGGCGGACAGGATGCTGGGGTTGATCTGCACGGCCATGCCCCAAGACTGCCATGCCGCTGCGCTCGGCTGTAACGGCGGTCCTTACGGTTGAGTGTCGTCTGCGGCCCGGTGGGGGCTTGTCGCGCCCCGCGGCGGAGCCGCATATCGATACAAGCCCCGCGCCCCTGGGTTGGCTGCCGTCGGCGGTGCTTCAGCCCGTTCTGCGGATCAACGCCAGGTACATGGCGTCCGTGCCGTGGAGGTGGGGCCAGAGCTGTACGTCGGGGCCCTCGCCCAGCGCGGGCACTCCCGGCAGCATCGGGCGGGCGTCGATCAGTTCCACCTCCGGGCGCCGCTTGAGGACGTCGGCGACGACCGCGCGGGTCTCGGCGAGGTGCGGCGAGCAGGTCGCGTAGCCGACGATCCCGCCGACGCGCACCGAGTCGAGCGCGGTGCCCAGCAGGGCGCGCTGGAGGGGCCCGAAGTTGTCCAGGTCCTCGGGGCGCCGCCGCCAGCGGGCCTCGGGGCGGCGGCGCAGCGCGCCGAGCCCGGTGCACGGCACGTCCATCAGCACCCGGTCGAAGCTGCCGGGCCGCCACGGCGGCCGGGTCCCGTCGGCGGCGATCACCTGGTACGGACCCGGGTTGCCGTGCAGTGCCTTGGCGACCAGCCCGGCCCGGTGCGGCTGCTTCTCGGAGGCGAGCAGCATGGCCCCGCGCTCGGCGGCGAGGGCGGCCAGCAGCGCGGCCTTGCCGCCGGGCCCGGCGCACCCGTCCAGCCACTTGCTGTCGGCCCCCTCGAGGGGCGCGTTGGCGAGGGCGAGGGCGACCAGCTGGCTGCCCTCGTCCTGCACTCCGGCCCGCCCCTCGCGCACGGCCTGCACCGCGCCCGGCTCGCCGCCCTCGGCGAGCCGAACGGCGTACGGCGACCAGCGGCCCGGTACGGCGGCCTCCTCGCGCAGCAGCTCCTCGGCGGTGGCCCGCCCCGGCCGCGCGACCAGCGTCACCTCGGGCCGTTCGTTGTCGGCCTCCAGCAGGTCCTCGATACCGGCACGCCCGCCGCCGAGGGAGTCCCAGAGCGCGGAGACGACCCAGCGGGGATGCGAGTGCACGACGGCGAGGTGATCCTCGGGATCCTCGTCGTACGGCGGCGCGACCTTCGCCAGCCACCCGTCGAGATCGTCCTGGGCCACCTTCCGCAGCACGGCGTTGACGAACTTGGCCCGGCCGTCGCCGAGCACCGCGCGAGCCAGCTCGACGGAGGCGGACACGGCGGCGTGCGTCGGGATCCGTGTGCCGAGCAGCTGGTGCACACCGAGGCTGAGCACATCGAGCACCGGCGGGTCGACCTCGCGCAACGGCCGGTCGACGCAGGCGGCGATCACGGCGTCGTACGTCCCCTGCCGGCGCAGCGTGCCGTACACCAGCTCGGTGGCGAGGGCGGCATCCCGCGCGTCGAAGTCGCCCTTTTCACGCGCCTTGCGCAGCAGGGGGGGCAGCACGAGGTTGGCGTACGCGTCCCGCTCGTCGACCGCGCGCAACGCCTCGAAGGCCAGGATGCGGACGGGGTCCTTCTGCGGACGGCGGTAGGGCTTGGCGGGCCTGTGGGGCCGCCGGGACTGCTCGCTCACGAAAAAGGTGCTCCGGATATGAGGAAGGGGTGCGGTTCCAGCCTACGTCGATACCCCGTCGCCTCCTCCGGCCGGGGCGTCAGCCGCCGAGCGTCTCGGTCTCGGCGATGCGCACGCCACGCGCCCAGTCGGCGGCGCGCATCGGCTTCTTGCCCTGTGCCTGCACCCAGAGCAGCTCGATGGCGTACGAACCGGTGCCCACGTGCACGCTGTTCTTGCCGACCGCCATCCGTCCGGGGGCGAGGTCGGTGCGCTCGGGCACGGGCGTGACCTGGATGAGCTTGAGCCGCTCGCCGCGGAAGGTGGTCCAGGCGCCGGGCGCCGGGGTGCAGCCGCGCACGACCCGGTCGACGCGCAGCGCGGGCGCGGCCCAGTCGATCTGCGCGTCCTCGACGGTGATCTTCGGCGCGAGGGTGATGCCCTCGGCCGGCTGCGGTACGGCCTTCAGGGCGCCGTCCTCGATGCCGTCCATGGTCGCGGCGAGCAGCCCCGCACCGGCGAAGGCGAGCCGGGTGAGCAGATCGCCGCTGGTGTCGGTGGGCCGGATCTCCTCGGTGACGGTGCCGTAGACGGGCCCGGAGTCGAGGCCCTCCTCGATGAGGAAGGTGGAGGCGCCGGTGATCTCGTCGCCGGCCATGATGGAGTGCTGCACCGGCGCCGCGCCGCGCCAGGCGGGCAGCAGCGAGAAGTGCAGGTTGACCCAGCCATGGGCCGGGATGTCGAGGGCGGCCCTGGGCAGCAGGGCGCCGTAGGCGACGACCGGGCAGCAGTCCGGGCCGATCTCCTTCAGCCGCTCCAGGAACTCCGGGTCCCGCGGCTTGAGGGGCTTCAGCACCTCGATCCCGGCCTCCTCCGCCCGCTCGGCCACGGGCGACGCGACCAGCCTGCGCCCGCGCCCGGCCGGCGCGTCGGGCCGCGTGACGACGGCGGCCACCTCGTGCCGCCCGGAGGCGATCAGAGCGTCCAGAGCGGGAACGGCGACCTCGGGGGTACCGGCGAAGACGAGCTTCATGGGCGGGATCGGGCCTCTCGGGCGGGGGTTGGACGGGCAGCGCACCAGTCTATGACCACTGCGGGAGGGGCGGGGCGGGACCGCGGACGTGCGGACACCGACGGCGGGTGAAAGAGCCCGGGCGCGCGCCCTGTCAACCGGCGTACGCATATGCCCGTACGCCCCCACCCCGTGACCAGCGGAGCGCACACGCGTTGGTCAAGAGAGAGTTGACCACATAGGGCCGCTTAGCGGCCCAATTCCTTTCAACGCCGGTTCGAGAGGCTTGTTCATGGCCGACCACGCAACCCACGACGCCCAGGCCCGGGCCAGCCTGCACTTGCTGGTGCGGGACATCGAGCGGGTCCGCCGGCAGGTGGACGCGCTGCGTACGCTCACCGCCCAGCTGGGCAACGTCTACCGCCCGCGCCGCTCCGGCCCGTCCACGGGCTTCGTCGTCTACGGACGCGCCCCCGCCCCGACGGTGCGCCTCGCCCAGGAACTCCGGGACAGTGTCGAAACCCTGGTCACGGCCGCCGTGGACTTCGACCGCTCACTCGGCTTCTCGTGGGACGCGGTGGGCTCGGCGCTCGGAGTCACCAAGCAGGCGGTGCACCGCCGTTACGGCGCTCGCCGCGCCACGGCCCAGGCGGCCGCCGAGGCCGAGCGGGCGCCGGAGCCGTCCGGTACCCGCACGCTCAATGTGAACACCGGCCTGCCCGCGGTCCCGACGGTCCCCGCAGCCCGCTCGATGCCCACCCAGCCGACCGCGGGCAGCCAGTCCCTGCGCGACGACGCCCGCCCGACGGCCTTCCCCGGCCCACGCAACGGCTGACCAGCCGCCGCCACCTCCGCCCTGCCCTCCCGGCTCCACCCGGGAGGGCAGACACGCGTATGGACGATCAAGCCACCGCTCGGGTCGGAGAGCCTCACCCGATGTCCGGCCTCACCCGATGTCCGGCGGATCGATCCGCACCCGCACCGCCTCCCCGCTGCCCCGCGCCATGCGAGCGGCCTGGGCGGACTTCAGAGCGGAAGCCAGCGCGGCACCGCTGCCCGGCGGCACCCGGACCAGCGCCCGCTCCCAGTGCTCCCCCGGCAGCGGCGCTCCGGGTCTGCGCGGCCGCCCCGGCGGCGTCGGCGGTACCGGCACCGGCCCCAGCACCTCCGCGTCCGGCGGTAGCCCGACCGAGCCCAGGAACTCGGCGACGGCCGCCGCCGTGCCGGATACGGCCGCCATCCGCGACACCGGCGGAAAGCCCAGCTCGGCCCGCTCCGCCAGTTCCCGCACCGCGTGCCCGACGGGGTCCCAGCGCACCAGCGCCTGCACGGGCCGCAGCGTCGGCTCGGCCACCACGACCACCGTGCCCCCCTCGCCCTGCGGCCGTACCAGCGCGCCCGCCGCGATCCACCGGCGCAGCGCGTCCTCGCCGGCCCGCAGGTCGGGTCGTACGAGCATGGCCCAGCCGTCCAGCAGCAGGGCCGCCGCGTAACCGCCCTCGGCGATCGGTTCGGCGCCCGGTGTGCTCACGACCAGCGCGGGCGTGCCCGGCACCGTGTCCAGCACGTGTTCCCGCCCCGAGGTGCGCACCGGGACGGCGGGAAAGGCGCGCCCCAGCTCCTCGGCCGTCCGCCGCGCCCCCACGACCTGGGCCCGCAGCCGGAAGCCGCCGCACTCGGGGCAGTGCCACGCGCTCTCCTCACGCCCGCACCAGCCGCACCGCAGAACCCCCGCGTCCTGCCCCTGGAGCGGCCCCGCGCAGTGCCGGCACCGGGCGGGCGCCCGGCACTGGGCGCAGGCCATGCGGGGCGCGTAACCGCGCCGGGGCACCTGCACCAGCACGGGTCCGTGCCGCAGGCCCTCGCGGGCCGCCTGCCAGGCGAGGGTGGGCAGCCGGGCGGCGCGGGCGGCCTCGTCGCGTGCGAGGTCGTCGTCCCCGACCGTCCGGACCAGGGGGGCGGCCCGGCGCACCTGCTCCCGGCCGGCGCCCAGCGGCCGGGCCCAGCCGCTCTCCACGAGCTGGGCGGCCTCCACGGTGCAGCTCCAACTCCCCAGCAAGAACGCGCACTTGTCCAGAGCGGCGCGCAGCAGCAGCACATCGCGCGCGTGCGGCTGCGGGGCGTGCTGCTCGCTGTGGCTGTCGTCGCCGTCGTCCCAGATGGCGACGAGTCCGAGGTCCTGTACGGGCGCGAACATAGCAGCCCGGGTCCCGACCACGGCCCGTACGGCTCCCCGGCGCACCGCGAGCCACTGCGTGTACCGCTTCTCGGGCCCGGCGTCGGCGGTGAGCAGTGCGTGCCGGCCCGTGCCGAGCAGCCGGGTGAGTGCGGCGTCGACCCGCGCGGCGGCGCGCCCGTCCGGTACGACGACCAGGGCGCCGCGTCCCGAGGCGAGCGTGGCGGCGACGGCACGGGCCAGCTCCTCGCTCCACAGCGGGCCCGGCAGTGCGCTCCAGACGGCCCTGGGCGACCCGCCCGAGGCCAGCGCGTCGAGGAACGCTCCCCCATGCTCGTACCGCCCCCAGGAGGCCGGCTCCGGCGCCTTCGGGGGCGGCAGCGGCGCGGGGGACGGCCGCTGCTCGGCGCGGGCGCTGCGCGGCGGTACGGCCAGCTGGAGGACATCGGCGAGGCTTCCGGCGTACCGGTCGGCCACGGCCCGGGCGAGGCCCAGCAGCTCCTCGCTCAGCACCGGCTCCGGCGACACGACCTGGGCCAGCGCGGCCAGGGGCCCGGAGTAGTCGGACTCGGCCCGCCGCTCGACGAGGAAGCCGTCGATGAGACCGCCGCCCTCGCGGCGCCCGTCGCGCACCCGGTTCCGTCCGGCGCCGAACCGCACCCGCACCCGCACGCCGGGCTGCGCCTGTTCGTCCAGTTCCTCGGGGACCGCGTAGTCGAAGTACCGGTCGAGGTGGAGTACGCCCTTGTCGACCAGCACCCGTGCGACGGGCAGCTCCTTGGCGAGTGCGGCGCCCCGCCAGGTCCGCGGCTTGGCGCGGGGTGTCTTCGCCTTGCGCACGCTCTCGCGAATGAGCGCGAGCTGCTCCGGCGGCGCCCCTTCGGCCCCGCCGTCCCCTTCTGCTCGGGGTGCCCCGTTCTCGCTGCTCACGCTTGCATTCTTACCAAACGGCACTGACAACCGGCGTCCCCCCGAGATCCGGATCGGCAGCGGTACGGATTCGGCCTCACCGCATGCCCCACGGGGCGTACCGGGGCCGGACGGGCGGGCCTGGGCTCGCGACCATGACCGATCGGGTTCGACGGCGACGACCTGCTCGTGCTGCTGGACGACGACCCGCGGGAGCCGATGGGCCGGAACCCCCGGCACCCGCTGTCCTGGACCGCGCGCGAACACCCGTCCGAGGTCGTCGCGGTCGGCCGGCGCATCACCGCCGAGCTGATGATCACCTCGCCGGTGGCCCTGTGCCCGGGCCGGACCGCATCCTGCGGGTGGTCGATGCGCAACCTCGACCGGCCACGGCGCCGGATCCGGCTGGCGCCCGCCGACTGAGCCACGGCACGCCGAAGCCCGGCCCCCGCGACGGGGAAGCCGGGCTCCGGTGAGAAGGACGGGGCGGGGCTACAGGCCCGCCGCCAGGCGCAGGGCGTCCACGCGGTCCGTGCGCTCCCAGGTGAAGTCGGGCAGCTCGCGGCCGAAGTGGCCGTAGGCCGCCGTCTGGGCGTAGATCGGGCGGAGCAGGTCGAGGTCGCGGATGATCGCGGCCGGACGGAGGTCGAAGACCTCGTCGATCGCCTTCTCGATCTTCTCGGTCTCGACCTTGTTGGTGCCGAAGGTCTCCACGAACAGACCGACCGGCTCGGCCTTGCCGATGGCGTAGGCGACCTGGACCTCGCAGCGGGAGGCCAGGCCCGCCGCCACGACGTTCTTGGCGACCCAGCGCATCGCGTACGCCGCCGAGCGGTCCACCTTGGACGGGTCCTTGCCGGAGAAGGCGCCGCCGCCGTGGCGGGCCATGCCGCCGTAGGTGTCGATGATGATCTTGCGGCCGGTCAGGCCGGCGTCGCCCATCGGGCCGCCGATCTCGAAGCGGCCGGTCGGGTTGACCAGCAGGCGGTAGCCGTCGGTCTCCAGCTTGATGCCCTCGTCCAGGAGCGCCTTCAGCTCCGGCTCCACGACGAACTCGCGGATGTCGGGCGCCAGCAGCGACTCCAGGTCGATGTCGGAGGCGTGCTGCGAGGAGACGACCACGGTGTCGAGACGGACGGCCTTGTCGCCGTCGTACTCGATGGTGACCTGCGTCTTGCCGTCCGGGCGCAGGTAGGGGATGGTGCCGTTCTTGCGGACCTCGGACAGCCGCTTGGACAGGCGGTGCGCCAGGAAGATCGGCAGCGGCATCAGGGTCGGGGTCTCGTCGGACGCGTAGCCGAACATCAGGCCCTGGTCGCCGGCGCCCTGCCGGTCCAGCTCGTCCTCGTCGCCTTCCACCCGAGACTCGTACGCCGTGTCCACACCCTGCGCGATGTCCGGGGACTGCGCGCCGATGGACACCGACACGCCGCAGGAGGCGCCGTCGAATCCCTTCTTGGAGGAGTCGTAGCCGATGTCGAGGATCTTGCCGCGGACCAGGTTCGCGATGTCCGCGTAGGCCTTGGTCGTCACCTCGCCGGCCACGTGCACCAGGCCGGTGGTGATCAGCGTCTCGACGGCGACCCGGGAGGTCGGGTCCTCGCGCAGGAGCGCGTCGAGAATGGTGTCGCTGATCTGGTCAGCGATCTTGTCGGGGTGACCCTCGGTCACGGACTCCGAGGTGAACAGGCGACGGGACACAACGCTCCCTGTGGTTGCAGCGGCTGCTGGCTGATCATTTGCGGCAGCGCGCGGGGCTGCGCCCGGCGCCGACCGGAACAGTTTATCGGTCGCACTCGGCCGATGGGGCACGTGTCTCGCCTCTCGGGAGCGCTGTGACCTGCGGCACGGGCATTCTGCACAATGCCGGGCGGCGTTGGCCAGGGCCGCCACACCCGATTTGATCGGTCATCGAGCGCGCCGTCAACGGTGCCTCACGATCCGGACGAGGAGCGGCCGGGTCAGCCCAGCCGCCGCGCGACCAGGTCCCAGACGGTGTCGGCCAGGGCTTCCTTGGGGCCGTACGGCACCGGGGTCTCGCTGCCGTCGGCGCCCAGCACCACGGCCTCGTTCTCCTCGGAGCCGAAGGTCTTGCGCTCCCCCACCTCGTTGACCACGAGCAGGTCACAGCCCTTGCGGGCGAGCTTGGTGCGGCCGTTGGCGAGGACGTCGTCGGTCTCGGCGGCGAAGCCGACGACCACCTGGCCGGGGTGGGCGCGCTCGGCCGAGATCTCCGCGAGGATGTCCGGATTGCGGACCAGGACGATCGGGTCGGGGTCCTGGCCGTCCTTCTTCTTGATCTTGCCGGCGGCGTAGGCCGCCGGGCGGAAGTCGGCGACGGCGGCGGCCATGACGACGGCGTCGGCGTCCGCCGCCGCCTTCAGGACGGCCTCGCGCAGCTGGACGGCCGTGCCGACCGGCACGACGTCCACGCCCGCCGGATCGGGCAGGCCGGTGTTGGCCGCGATCAGCGTGACCCGGGCGCCGCGGGCGGCGGCGGTGCGGGCGAGGGCGTAGCCCTGCTTGCCGGAGGAGCGGTTGCCAAGGAAGCGGACCGGGTCCAGGGGCTCGCGGGTGCCGCCGGCGGAGACGACGACGTGCCGCCCCTCCAGGTCGGGCTCGGTGACGCCCCGGGCCAGCACCCGGCGGCAGATCTCGAAGATCTCCCCGGGGTCGGGCAGCCGGCCCTTGCCGGTGTCGACTCCGGTGAGCCGGCCGACGGCGGGCTCGATGACGACGGCGCCGCGGCGGCGCAGCGTGGCCACGTTCTCCTGGGTGGCCGGGTGCTCCCACATCTCGGTGTGCATGGCGGGCGCGAAGACGACCGGGCAGCGGGCGGTCAGGAGGGTGTTGGTGAGCAGGTCGTCGGCGAGGCCGTGCGCGGCCTTGGCGAGCATGTCGGCCGTGGCGGGCGCGACGACCACCAGGTCGGCGTGCTGGCCGATGCGGACGTGCGGGACCTCGTGGACGCCGTCCCAGACCTCCGTGGAGACGGGGTTGCCGGACAGGGCGGACCAGGTGGCGGCGCCGACGAAGTGCAGCGCGGAGGCGGTGGGCACCACGCGGACGTCATGACCCGACTCCGTGAACCTTCTCAGCAGCTCACAGGCCTTGTAGGCGGCGATGCCGCCGCTGACTCCCAGAACGACCCTCGGCTTGTCCACCGGGACTCCCATTCGTTGAACCTACGCCTCCATGACACACCACAGGCCCGGCAGTCGCGCCGCCGGGCCTGTCATGCGAAAACGAACGGTTACTGCGCGGGGCCCTCGACGGCCTCGGACGTCAGCAGACCCGCGTTGATCTCACGCAGGGCGATCGAGAGCGGCTTCTCGTGGACGTGGGTGTCGACGAGCGGACCGACGTACTCGAGGAGGCCCTCGCCGAGCTGCGAGTAGTACGCGTTGATCTGGCGGGCACGCTTGGCCGCGTAGATCACGAGGCTGTACTTCGAGTCGGTGGCCTCGAGAAGCTCGTCGATCGGCGGGTTGATGATGCCCTCGGGCGCGGTGATGGAAGAGGACACGCTCTACCTTCCGATGGGTGGGAAAAGATCATTCATGATCACACACTCGTGATCACACAACATCCATCAAGGCTAGCAGCTCGCGCGCCACGTCCTCGACGGAGGTGTTGACCAAGGTCGTGTCGAACTCCGGCTCGGCCGCCAGTTCGGTCCTGGCCGCCTCCAGGCGGCGCTCGATGACCTCGGGCGGCTCGGTGCCACGGCCGGTCAGCCTGCGCACCAGCTCCTCCCAGGAGGGCGGAGCCAGGAACACCAGCTGGGCGTCGGACATGGAGTCCCGGACCTGCCGGGCGCCCTGGAGGTCGATCTCCAGCAGGACGGCCTCGCCGTTCTCCAGCCGTTCCTGTACGGCCGCGCGGGGCGTGCCGTAGCGGTTGCCGGCGAACTCGGCCCACTCCAGCAGCTCGCCGTTGGCGATCAGCTTGTCCATCTCCTCGTCGGTGACGAAGAAGTAGTGGACTCCGTGCTGCTCGCCGGGGCGCGGCCTGCGGGTGGTGGCCGACACCGAGAGCCAGACCTCGGGGTGTTCCTTGCGCATATGGGCGACGACCGTGCTCTTGCCGACCCCCGAGGGGCCGGAGAGCACGGTCAGCCGCGGACGTTCACTCATGCAGCGATTATTCCAGCAATCCCGGAGTGCCCGGGACTCCCGGTCCGCCTCCCCGTGGGCCGGGGCTGCGGCCTCAGGAGCCGGTGCTGCCGAACTCACGCTCCAGGGACGCGATCTGGTTGGAACCGAGACCGCGCACGCGGCGGCTCTCGGAGATGCCCAGACGCTCCATGATCTGCTTGGCGCGGACCTTGCCCACGCCCGGAAGGGACTCGAGCAGCGCGGAGACCTTCATCTTGCCGATGACGTCGTTCTCCTGGCCCTGCTTGATGACCTCGTGCAGGGAGGCGCCGGAGTGCTTGAGTCGATTCTTGACCTCGGCCCGCTCCCGGCGAGCCGCGGCGGCCTTTTCGAGCGCGGCTGCGCGCTGTTCGGGGGTAAGGGGCGGAAGAGCCACGCCTACGTCACCTCGGATGTCGAACTGTCGGATACGGACCGGTGAGGAACCTAGTCGCCCCACACCTGGGGAGCCACGAGCAACACGCTTCGCCCGTTCTCCCCCACTACCTAATGGGTGTGGGGGTGTCCCCACAGCTCGGAGACTAGCGGTCAAGTCCGCCAGAGTCAGCGAGAACAGCGGAAAAGTCCTGGTCAGCCTCCGCCAGGCCGGACATTTCAGACATAATGCCCCCGATTTGAGGATGTATTCACGCTCAAGTCGTCATGCCGCCGCTCCCGGAGCACCCCTCGCAGGACTCAGGCACCCGCGACAGCGGCCTGGATCTCCTGCGCGAAGCGCTCGGCGGACGCGCGCAGCGCCCCGACGTCGGGACCGTGACGCAGGACACCCCGGCTGACGTTCGGCACGACGTTGCGCAGCGCCGCGCCGAACACCTGCGGAAGGTCGGCCGGGGTCGCGCCCTGGGCGCCGACGCCGGGGGCGAGCAGCGGGCCGTTGATGGCCAGGTCGTACGACGACAGGTCGCCGACGGTGGCGCCGACCACGGCACCGAAGGAGCCCAGCGGCTCCTCCCCCGCGTTCTCGGCGGCCAGGTGGGCCAGCATGGTCGCGCCCACGGTACGGCCGTCGGCGCGGACCGCGTGCTGGACCTCGGGCCCTTCCGGGTTGGAGGTCAGCGCCAGCACGAACAGTCCGGCGCCGCTCTCCCGGGCCAGCGCGACGGCCGGGCTGAGCGAGCCGTAGCCGAGGTACGGCGAGACGGTCAGGGCGTCGGAGAACAGCGGGGCGTCCTTGTGCAGGAACGCCTCGGCGTACCCGGCCATGGTCGAGCCGATGTCGCCGCGCTTGGCGTCCATCACGACGAGGGTGCCGGCCGCGCGCGCCTCCTGGACGATCGTCTCCAGGACGGCGACGCCGCGCGAGCCGAAGCGCTCGAAGAAGGCGCTCTGCGGCTTCATCACCGCGACCCGGTCGGCCACCGCCTCGACGACCGTGCGGCTGAACCGCTCCAGACCGGCCACGTCGTCGTTCAGGCCCCACTCAGCGAGCAGGGAGGCGTGCGGGTCGATGCCGACGCACAGCGGGCCGCGCTCGTCCATGGCGCGGCGCAGGCGGGCACCGAAGGGCTCCAGGATCGTCATGCGGGCTTCCTCACGTCGGCGCCGACCGCGTCGGCGAGGGTGGCGTACGGGCTGGTGCGCAGGCGGGCGGCGAGGCCCTTGTGGATCGCACGGGTCCAGAAGGGGCCCTCGTAGATGAAGGCGCTGTACCCCTGGACCAGCGTGGCACCGGCCAGGATGCGCTGCCAGGCGTCCTCGGCGGTCTCGATGCCGCCCACGCCCACGAGCGTGATCCGGTCGCCCACGCGCGCGTACAGGCGGCGCAGCACCTCCAGGGAGCGCGCCTTGAGGGGGGCACCGGACAGGCCGCCGGTCTCCTTCACCAGCGAGGGTGCGGATTTCAGACCGAGTCCCTCGCGCGCGATGGTGGTGTTGGTCGCGATGATGCCGTCCAGGCCCAGCTCCACGGCCAGGTCGGCCACGGCGTCGATGTCCTCGTCGGCGAGGTCCGGCGCGATCTTCACCAGCAGCGGGACGCGCCGGCCGGGGACCGTGCGGTCGGCGGCCTCGCGCACGGCGGTCAGCAGCGGGCGCAGCGACTCGGTGGCCTGCAGGTTGCGCAGGCCGGGCGTGTTCGGCGAGGAGACGTTGACCACCAGGTAGTCCGCGTACGGCGCGAGGCGCTCGGCCGACTTCACATAGTCGGCGACGGCCTCCGCCTCCGGGACGACCTTCGTCTTGCCGATGTTGACGCCCACGACCGTCTTGAAAACCGGCTGACGCGAGGCGAGGCGGGCCGCCACGGCCAGCGAGCCGTCGTTGTTGAAGCCCATGCGGTTGATCAGCGCGCGGTCCGCGACGAGGCGGAACAGCCGCTTCTTGGGGTTGCCGGGTTGCGGCTCGCCGGTGACCGTGCCGATCTCGACGTGGTCGAAGCCCAGCATCGACATGCCGTCGATCGCGACGGCGTTCTTGTCGAAGCCGGCGGCGAGCCCGAAGGGGCCGTGCATGCGCAGCCCGAAGGCCTCGGTGCGCAGCTCCTTGTAGCGGGGTGCGAGGGCGGCTGCGATGAAAGTGCGCAGCACGGGGATGCGGACGGCCAGGCGGATCCAGCGGAAGGCCAGGTAGTGGGCCTTCTCGGGGTCCATCCGTGTGAACACCAGGCGGAAGAACAGCTCGTACATCTCGAAAAAGTCCTCAGAGGTCCTCAAGAAGAGGGGGACACCGTTTCCGGTGTCCCCCTCAGGGCTGCTAGTCGCGGCCCGCGGTCAGGTGTTCCGCGTGTTCCTGGAGCGAACGGACGCCCACGTCACCGTGGTTGAGTGCGTCGATGCCCTGGACGGCCGCGGCGAGTGCCTGGACGGTGGTCAGGCACGGCACGGAGCGGGCCACCGCGGCCGTACGGATGTCGTAGCCGTCGAGGCGGCCACCGGTGCCGTACGGGGTGTTGACGATGAGGTCGACCTCGCCGTCGTGGATCAGCTGGACGATGGTCCGCTCGCCGTTCGGGCCGGTGCCCTCGGACTGCTTGCGCACGACCGCGGCGTTGATGCCGTTGCGCTTGAGGACCTCGGCGGTGCCCGACGTGGCCAGCAGCTCGAAGCCGTGGGCGACCAGCTCACGCGCCGGGAAGATCATCGAGCGCTTGTCGCGGTTGGCGACCGAGATGAACGCGCGGCCCTTGGTGGGCAGCGGGCCGTAGGCGCCCGCCTGCGACTTGGCGTACGCCGTGCCGAAGACGGAGTCGATGCCCATGACCTCGCCGGTGGAGCGCATCTCCGGGCCGAGGATGGTGTCGACGCCGCGGCCGTGGATGTCGCGGAAGCGCGACCACGGCATGACGGCCTCCTTGACGGAGATCGGCGCGTCCAGCGGCAGCTCGCCGCCGTCGCCGTCCTTCGGCAGCAGGCCCTCGGCGCGCAGTTCGGCGATCGTCGCGCCCAGCGAGATGCGGGCGGCGGCCTTCGCGAGCGGCACCGCCGTCGCCTTGGAGGTGAAGGGGACCGTCCGGGAGGCGCGCGGGTTGGCCTCCAGGACGTAGAGGATGTCTCCGGCCATGGCGAACTGGATGTTGATGAGCCCGCGGACCCCGACACCCTTGGCGATGGCCTCGGTCGAGGCACGCAGCCGCTTGATGTCGAAGCCGCCGAGGGTGATCGGGGGCAGGGCGCACGCCGAGTCGCCGGAGTGGATGCCGGCCTCCTCGATGTGCTCCATCACGCCGCCGAGGTACAGCTCCTCGCCGTCGTAGAGGGCGTCGACGTCGATCTCTATCGCGTCGTCCAGGAAGCGGTCGACGAGGACCGGCCGGGAGGGGCTGATCTCGGTCGACTCGGCGATGTAGGCGGCGAGGCGGGTCTCGTCGTAGACGATCTCCATGCCGCGCCCGCCGAGCACGTACGACGGCCGGACCAGGACCGGGTAGCCGATCTCGTCGGCGATGGCCTTGGCCTCGTCGAAGGTGGTGGCCGTGCCGTGCTTCGGGGCCGGCAGGCCCGCCTCGGCGAGGACGCGCCCGAAGGCGCCGCGGTCCTCGGCCGCGTGGATGGCCTCCGGGGACGTGCCGACGATCGGCACGCCGTTGTCCTTCAGGGCCTGCGACAGGCCGAGCGGGGTCTGGCCGCCCAGCTGCACGATCACGCCCGCGACCGGTCCGGCCTGCTGCTCGGCGTGCACGATCTCCAGCACGTCCTCCAGCGTCAGCGGCTCGAAGTACAGCCGGTCGGAGGTGTCGTAGTCGGTGGAGACGGTCTCCGGGTTGCAGTTGACCATCACGGTCTCGTAGCCCGCGTCGCTCAGCGCGAAGGAGGCGTGGACGCAGGAGTAGTCGAACTCGATGCCCTGGCCGATGCGGTTCGGGCCGGAGCCCAGGATGATGACGGCCGGCTTCTCGCGGGTCGCGACCTCCGACTCCTCGTCGTAGGCGGAGTAGAAGTAGGGCGTCTTCGCGGCGAACTCGGCGGCGCAGGTGTCGACCGTCTTGTAGACCGGGCGCAGGCCGAGCGCGTGCCGGACCTCGCGGACGACGTCCTCGCGCAGGCCGCGGATCTCACCGACCTGCTGGTCGGAGAAGCCGTGCCGCTTGGCCTCGGCGAGCAGCTCGCGGGTCAGCTCGGGCGCCTCGGCCAGCTCGTCCGCGATCTCCTTGATCAGGAAGAGCTGGTCCACGAACCAGGGGTCGATCTTCGTGTACTCGAAGATCTCCTCGGGCGTGGCACCGGCGCGGATGGCCTGCATGACCGTGTTGATCCGGCCGTCGGTGGGGCGCACGGCCTCGCGCAGCAGCGCGTCCTTGTCCCCGGTCTCGCCGACGAAGGTGAACTGGCTGCCCTTCTTCTCCAGCGAGCGCAGCGCCTTCTGGAAGGCCTCGGGGAAGTTGCGCCCGATGGCCATGGCCTCGCCGACCGACTTCATGGTGGTGGTCAGCGTGGAGTCGGCCTGCGGGAACTTCTCGAAGGCGAACCGCGGGGCCTTGACCACCACGTAGTCGAGGGTCGGCTCGAAGGAGGCCGGCGTCTCCTGGGTGATGTCGTTCGGGATCTCGTCCAGGGTGTAGCCGACGGCCAGCTTGGCGGCGATCTTGGCGATGGGGAAGCCGGTCGCCTTGGAGGCGAGGGCCGACGACCGCGACACACGCGGGTTCATCTCGATGACGATCACGCGGCCGTCGTCGGGGTTCACCGCGAACTGGATGTTGCAGCCGCCGGTGTCGACGCCGACCTCGCGGATCACGGCGATGCCGATGTCGCGCAGGATCTGGTACTCGCGGTCGGTGAGCGTCATCGCGGGCGCGACGGTGATCGAGTCACCGGTGTGCACGCCCATGGGGTCGAAGTTCTCGATGGAGCAGACGACCACGACGTTGTCGTGCTTGTCGCGCATCAGCTCCAGCTCGTACTCCTTCCAGCCGAGGATGGACTCCTCCAGGAGCACCTCGGTGGTCGGGGAGAGCGTGAGGCCCTGACCGGCGATGCGGCGCAGCTCCTCCTCGTCGTGGGCGAAGCCGGAGCCGGCGCCGCCCATGGTGAAGGACGGGCGGACGACGACGGGGTAGCCGCCGAGCGTCTCGACGCCCTTGAGGACGTCGTCCATGGAGTGGCAGATGACCGAGCGGGCGGACTCGCCGTGTCCGGTCTTGCGCCGGACCTCCTCCACGACCTCCTTGAACAGGTCGCGGTCCTCGCCCTTGTGGATCGCCTCGGGCTTGGCGCCGATCAGCTCGACGCCGTACTTGGCCAGGACGCCGTTCTCGTGCAGCGAGATGGCGGTGTTCAGGGCCGTCTGGCCGCCCAGGGTGGGCAGCAGGGCGTCGGGGCGCTCCTTGACGATGATCTTCTCGACGAACTCCGGGGTGATCGGCTCGACGTACGTGGCGTCGGCGATCTCCGGGTCGGTCATGATCGTCGCCGGGTTGGAGTTGACGAGGATCACGCGCAGGCCCTCGGCGCGCAGGATGCGGCACGCCTGCGTGCCGGAGTAGTCGAACTCGGCGGCCTGGCCGATGACGATCGGGCCGGAGCCGATGACCAGGACGGACTGGATATCGGTGCGCTTAGGCACGCTGGCCCTCCATCAGGGAAACGAAGCGGTCGAACAGGTAGGCGGCGTCGTGCGGGCCCGCTGCCGCTTCGGGGTGGTACTGGACGGAGAAGGCCGGCTGGTCGAGCAGCTGCAGCCCCTCCACGACGTCGTCGTTCAGGCAGACGTGGGAGACCTCGGCGCGGCCGAACCTGGTCTCGCTGACCTTGTCGAGCGGCGCGTCCACGGCGAAGCCGTGGTTGTGCGCGGTGACCTCGACCTTGCCGGTCGTACGGTCCTGGACCGGCTGGTTGATGCCGCGGTGGCCGTACTTCAGCTTGTAGGTGCCGAAGCCGAGGGCGCGGCCGAGGATCTGGTTGCCGAAGCAGATGCCGAACAGCGGCGTCCTGCGCTCCAGGACGGCGGTCATCAGCGCGACCGGGCCGTCGGCCGTGGCCGGGTCACCGGGGCCGTTGGAGAAGAAGACCCCGTCCGGGTTCACGGCGTAGATCTCGTCGGCCGTGGCCGTCGCCGGGAGCACGTGCACCTCGATGCCGCGCTCGGCCATCCGCTGCGGGGTCATGCCCTTGATGCCGAGGTCGACGGCGGCGACGGTGAACCGCTTCTCGCCGATCGCGGGGACGACGTACGCCTCCTTGGTCGCGACCTCCTCGTACAGGCTCAGGCCCTTCATGCGGGGCTGGGCCTGCACACGCGTGAGGAGCTCGGACTCGGCCGTGATCGCCTCGCCGGAGAAGATGCCGGCGCGCATGGAGCCGCGCTCGCGCAGGTGGCGGGTGAGGGCGCGGGTGTCGATCCCGGAGATGCCGACCACGCCCTGGGCGACCAGCTCGTCGTCCAGGGAACGCTTGGCGCGCCAGTTGGACGGCACGCGCGCGGGGTCGCGCACGACGTAGCCGGAGACCCAGATGCGGCTCGACTCGTCGTCCTCGTCGTTCCAGCCGGTGTTGCCGATCTGCGGGGCGGTCGCGACGACGATCTGCCGGTCGTACGAGGGATCGGTCAGGGTTTCCTGGTAGCCGGTCATACCGGTGGAGAACACGGCCTCGCCGAAGGTCTCCCCCACGGCCCCGTAGGCGCGGCCGCGGAAGGTGCGGCCGTCCTCCAGGACGAGTACGGCGGGAACCTTGGCAGTTCCCCTGGTGGAGGTCGTCATCGTGCGCCTTCCGTGTCGTTGATCATGTGGTTCAGGGTGTCGACCCACTCGGTGTGCTCGGCCGCCTCGTCGGAGCGGAAGCCGGAGTCGATCAGCTTGTCGCCGAGCGCCCAGGTCACCACCAGCAGTCCGCCCTCGGGGAGGACCTTGCCGGCGATGGCCTTGTCCAGCCGGGCCCCGCGCAGCGCGGTGGTGGGGACGAAGAAGTCTCTGGCTCCGGGGCGTTCGACCTCCAGACCTTGCTCCGTCAGGGTCAGCTCGACCCGGCTGCGGGTGCCCAGGCCGTGGGCCACGATGCGGTCCAGCCACTGTCCTGCGGTGGTGGAGCCGTGGTAGCGGCCGCTCAGCTCAAGTTTCGCCGGGCCGGTCTCCTCCGGCGCGCTGGGCGGCGCGGGCAGGTCACTCTGGAGGGTGCCGCGCCACTTCCAGCCCTCGCGCATCAGCCAGTAGACGAGCGCGATGAAGAGGGCGAGTCCGACGAGCCAGCCGATGCGGGCCGGCCAGTCGGTGACGTCGGCCGACCTCTTGGCCTCGGCCAGCAGGATTACAGGTGTCACGTGAGCTTCCCGTCGACGAGCGTGGCCTTGCCCCGCAGCCACGTGTGCGTCACACGGCCCGGCAGCTCACGCCCCTGGTACGGGGTGTTGCGGCTGCGCGAGGCGAAGCCCGCGGGGTCCACCCGGCCACGGTATTCCGTGTCGACGAGGGTGAGGTTGGCGGGCTCACCAGCCGAGACGGGACGGCCGTGCCCGGTGGCCTGTCCGATCTGCGCGGGCTTGACGGACATACGGTCGGCGACGCCGGCCCAGTCCAGCAGGCCCGTGTCGACCATGGTCTCCTGGACCACTGACAACGCGGTCTCCAGGCCGACCATGCCCATGGCGGCCGCGGCCCACTCGCAGTCCTTGTCCTCGTGCGGGTGGGGGGCGTGGTCGGTGGCGACGATGTCGATCGTGCCGTCCGCGAGCGCCTCGCGCAGGGCGTGCACGTCCCGCTCGGTGCGCAGCGGCGGGTTGACCTTGTAGACCGGGTTGTAGGTGCGCACCAGCTCGTCGGTGAGGAGCAGGTGGTGCGGGGTCACCTCGGCGGTGACGGCGATGCCGCGGGACTTGGCCCAGCGGACGATCTCCACGGAACCGGCGGTCGACAGGTGGCAGATGTGGACGCGGGAGCCGACGTGCTCGGCGAGGAGCACATCGCGGGCGATGATCGACTCCTCGGCGACGGCCGGCCAGCCGCCCAGGCCCAGCTCGGCGGAGACGACGCCCTCGTTCATCTGGGCGCCCTCGGTGAGCCGCGGCTCCTGCGCGTGCTGGGCGACGACCCCGCCGAAGGCCTTCACGTACTCCAGCGCACGGCGCATGATCACCGCGTCGTCGACGCACTTGCCGTCGTCGGAGAAGACGGTGACCCCGGCGGCGGACTCGTGCATGGCGCCCAGCTCGGCGAGCTTCTTGCCCTCCAGGCCGACGGTGACGGCGCCGATGGGCTGCACATCGCAGTAGCCGTGCTCCTGGCCCAGCCGGTAGACCTGCTCGACGACGCCGGCGGTGTCGGCGACGGGGAAGGTGTTGGCCATGGCGAAGACCGCGGTGTAGCCCCCGGAGGCGGCCGCGCGGGTGCCGGTCAGGACCGTCTCGGAGTCCTCGCGGCCCGGCTCGCGCAGGTGGGTGTGCAGGTCGACCAGGCCCGGCAGCAGCACCTTGCCGCCGGCCTCCACGACCTCGGCGCCCTCGGCGGACAGCCCCGTGCCGACCGCCTCGATCACCTCGCCGTCGATCAGCACGTCCTGCGGCTCGCCGCCGAGCACCTTCGCACCACGGATCAGGATCTTGCTCATGGGTCTTACTTCTCCTCGGAACCGGTGGGGCGGGTGTGGGTGACGGCGGGTTCGTTGCCGCCGAGCAGCAGGTACAGGACGGCCATCCGGATGGAGACGCCGTTGGCGACCTGCTCGACGGCGGTGCAGCGGTCGGAGTCGGCGACCTCGGCGGTGATCTCCATGCCGCGCACCATCGGGCCGGGGTGCATCACGATGGCGTGCTCGGGCAGCCGGGCCATCCGGTCGCCGTCGAGGCCGTAGCGGCGGGAGTACTCGCGCTCGGTCGGGAAGAAGGCGGCGTTCATCCGCTCGCGCTGGACCCGGAGCATCATCACCGCGTCGGACTTCGGCAGCACGCTGTCGAGGTCGTACGACACCTCGCACGGCCAGCTCTCGACACCGACCGGCACCAGCGTGGGCGGGGCGACCAGGGTGACGTCGGCGCCGAGGGTGTGCAGCAGGTCGACGTTGGAGCGGGCGACCCGGCTGTGCAGGACGTCGCCGACGACGGTGATGCGCTTGCCGGACAGGTCCTGGCCGAGGCCGGCGTCCCGGCCGATCAGCCGACGGCGCATGGTGAAGGCGTCCAGCAGGGCCTGGGTGGGGTGCTGGTGGGTGCCGTCGCCGGCGTTGATGACGGCCGCGTCGATCCAGCCGGAGTTCGCGAGGCGGTACGGGGCTCCGGAGGCGCCGTGCCGGATGACCACGGCGTCGACGCCCATCGCCTCGAGGGTCTGGGCGGTGTCCTTCAGGGACTCGCCCTTGGAGACGCTGGACCCCTTGGCGGAGAAGTTGATGACGTCGGCGGAGAGGCGCTTCTCGGCGGCCTCGAACGAGATACGCGTGCGCGTGGAGTCCTCGAAGAAGAGGTTGACGATCGTGCGGCCGCGCAGGGTCGGCAGCTTCTTGATCGGCCGGTCGGCGACCCGGGCCATCTCCTCGGCGGTGTCGAGGATCAGGACGGCGTCGTCGCGGGTGAGGTCGGCGGCCGAGATGAGATGACGCTGCATCTGTCAGGCTCCGTAAGGCAGTTCGGGAGGATTGGGGCAAATCGGCGCGCATGCGGGCACGCCGAAGCGGCCGTGCGCCGGATCTGCTACTGGTCGGCCCGCTTCACACCGAGCAGCACGGTGTCGCGACCGTCCTCCTCGGCGAGCTGGACCTTGACCGTCTCCCGCAGCGACGTGGGGAGGTTCTTGCCGACGTAGTCGGCGCGGATGGGCAGCTCCCGGTGGCCCCGGTCCACCAGGACCGCGAGCTGGACCGCACGGGGGCGCCCGATGTCGTTCAGGGCGTCGAGGGCGGCACGGATGGTACGGCCGGAGAAGAGCACGTCGTCGACGAGGACGACCAGCTTGCCGTCGATGCCGTCACCGGGGATCTCGGTGCGGGCCAGCGCACGCGGCGGGTGCATGCGCAGGTCGTCGCGGTACATGGTGATGTCGAGCGAGCCGACCGGGACCTTGCGGTCGGTGATCTGCTCCAGCTTGACGGCGAGCCGCTGGGCGAGGAAGACACCCCGGGTGGGAATACCGAGGAGCACCACGTCGTCGGCGCCCTTGGCGCGCTCCACGATCTCGTGGGCGATACGGGTCAGCACGCGGGCGATGTCGGGGCCTTCGAGAACGGGCCGCGCATCGGATGCACGCAGCTGGGCGTGCGAGTCCTGCTTGTCCATGTTGTCCATGGAAAACGGACCTCCTTCTCCGCCTCACGGGACGGATCTTAAAGGACGTCGGATTTGCGCCATCCACCGTAGCAGGTCCAGGCGAGGGCCCCGATCACCCCCCTGGCGCAACCGGCTGCCACTACCACGGAAGAGTCGGTGTGGACCATTCGGCTTGACGCACAAGAGTCACGCTGCGTAACCTCACAGTGAGTTACCAGCCGCGCGGCGGGAAGCCAGTCCGGCCGCGTCGACACAGTGTCCGGGGAGCTATATGTCCAGCGAATACGCCAAACAGCTCGGGGCCAAGCTCCGGGCCATCCGCACCCAGCAGGGCCTTTCCCTCCACGGTGTCGAGGAGAAGTCCCAGGGTCGCTGGAAGGCCGTGGTGGTGGGTTCGTACGAGCGTGGCGACCGTGCCGTAACCGTACAGCGGCTCGCCGAGCTGGCCGATTTCTATGGGGTTCCTGTGCAGGAGCTCCTGCCGGGCACCACGCCGGGCGGCGCCGCCGAGCCCCCGCCGAAGCTGGTTCTGGACCTGGAGCGGCTGGCCACGGTGCCGGCCGAGAAGGCGGGCCCCCTGCAGCGCTACGCGGCGACGATCCAGTCCCAGCGCGGTGACTACAACGGCAAGGTGCTCTCCATCCGCCAGGACGACCTGCGCACACTCGCCGTCATCTACGACCAGTCCCCCTCGGTCCTCACCGAGCAGCTGATCAGCTGGGGTGTGCTGGACGCGGACGCCCGCCGCGCGGTGGCGACGCACGAGGAGAGCTGACCGCTCCGAGCATCAGCAGAAACGTGCCGCCGGGGTGCCCGGAACCTGACTGGTTCCGGCCACCCCGGCGGCTTTTCCACATCACCGGGGAAACGCCGGAGGCCCGCAGCACAGGCATGCTGCGGGCCTCCGGCGAGGTCGTACCGGGCTTTACGCCTGGTCCCGGCGCAGGGACGGCTTGAGCTCCTTGAGCCGGCCGAGCAGACCGTTCACGAAGGACGGCGACTCGTCGGTCGAGAACTCCTTCGCCAGCTGCACCATCTCGTCAAGGACGACGGCGTCGGGGGTCTCGTCGACCCAGATCAGCTCGTACGCACCCAGCCGCAGGATGTTGCGGTCGACCACCGGCATCCGGTCCAGCGTCCAGCCGACCGCGTACTGGGCGATCAGCTCGTCGATCCGCCTCGCGTGTTCCGCGTAGCCCTCGACCAGCTGCATCGTGTACTCGCTGACCGGCGGCTGCCGGGTGTCGGACCGGGACAGCCGGATCCAGTCCGCGAGGACCGTCAGGACGTCGGCGTTGCGCTGGTCGCCCTCGAAGAGGATCTGGAAGGCGCGCTTGCGGGCCGTGTTGCGGGCAGCCACGGTTAGCTGTTCACCCGGCCGAGGTAGTCGCTCGTACGGGTGTCGACCTTGATCTTCTCACCGGTGGTGATGAAGAGCGGGACCTGGATCTGGTGGCCGGTCTCCAGGGTGGCGGGCTTGGTACCACCGGTGGAGCGGTCGCCCTGGACACCCGGCTCGGTCTCGGCGATGGTCAGCTCGACGGCCGCCGGGAGCTCGACGAAGAGCACCTCGCCCTCGTGCTGCGCGACGGTGGCGGTGAAGCCCTCGACGAGGAAGTTCGCGGCGTCGCCGACGGCCTTCCGGTCGATGTGCAGCTGGTCGTAGGTCTCCATGTCCATGAAGACGAAGTACTCGCCGTCCATGTACGAGAACTGCATGTCGCGCTTGTCGACAGTGGCGGTCTCGACCTTGACGCCGGCGTTGAAGGTCTTGTCGACCACCTTGCCGGACAGCACGTTCTTCAGCTTGGTGCGCACGAAGGCCGGGCCCTTGCCGGGCTTGACGTGCTGGAACTCGACGACGGACCAGAGCTGGCCGCCTTCGAGCTTGAGCACCATGCCGTTCTTGAGGTCGTTCGTGGAAGCCACGGTTGCGGAATCTCCTGGACTGACGTACGACCCCGGGGCATGCGCACAGCGCGAGGCTAGAGCGCGAGCAGCTCCTTGGTCGTGATGGTGAGTAGCTCGGGTCCGCCGTCCGCCTCGGGGCGTACGACGAGCGTGTCATCGATCCGGACACCGCCCCGGCCCGGGAGGTGGACCCCCGGTTCGACGGTGACCGGCACGCAAGCGTCCAGTTTACCCATGGCCGCGGGCGCCAACTGCGGGTCCTCGTCGATTTCGAGTCCGACGCCGTGTCCGGTCAGCGGTGGCAGGGCCTCCGCATAGCCGGCGGAGTCCAGTACGTGGCGTGCCGCGCGGTCCACGTCGCGGTAGGCGGCGCCGGGTGCCAGGGACTCGCGTCCGGCGCGCTGGGCGGCGAAGACGAGGTCGTACAGCTCGATCTGCCAGTCCGCGGGCGAGGTGCCGATCACGAAGGTCCGGCCGATCTCGCAGCGGTAGCCGCGGTAGGTCGCGCCCAGGCACACCGTGAGGAAATCGCCCTCCTCCACCCGGCGGTCGGTGGGGCGGTGACCGCGGCGGCCGGAGTTCGGCCCGGTGGCGACGGACGTGGGAAAGGCCGGCCCGTCGGCGCCGTGGTCGACCAGGCGGCGCTCCAGCTCCAGCGCGAGGTGCCGTTCGGTGCGGCCGACCAGGATGGATTCCAGCAGCTCGCCGAGCGCCTGGTCGGCGATCTCCGCGCCGATGCGCAGGCAGGAGATCTCCTCCTCGTCCTTGACCACCCTGAGCTGCTCGACGGCCGCGCCGAGGTCGCCGAGGCGGAGACCTGGGGCGACGGCGGTGATGGCCCTGTGCCGGGCGACCGTGAGGTGGTGTTCCTCCACGGCCAGGGAATCGGCGTCCTGGGCCACGGCGAGGTCGGCCGCCGCGACTGCGGCGTCGCCGCCGAGGACGCCGTTCGGCGGGAGGACGTGCAGGCGCAGGTTCTCGTCCGGGCGGCCCTCGTAGGGGCGGTCGTCGGGCGGGCCCGTGCAGACGAGGAGGTCCTCGCGTTTGCCGAGCAGCAGCGCGGAGCCCTGGGGGGCTGCGGCGGCGAGGTAGCGCACGTTGGCTGGGCGGGTGACGAGCGCTGCCGTGGTGCCGGCCGCGGTGAAGTGGTCTCTCAGGCGGGATCGGCGGGTCGCGTACACCTCTGACATGAGATGAGCGTAGGAGTTTTGACCGGTTTGTGCCGGTTTTTGGGGGCCGAGTGGGGCCCGCGCCCCTTCAGGTGGGACCACCTGCCCCCTGCTTACCAGCTCGGTGGGCTCGCTATCGCTCTCGCCAGGACCTCGTCCAGTACGCGGGCCGTGCCGTGGATGTCCAGCTGGGAGTTGTCGATGATCGGGAGGCCCGAGCCGTACCAGCCGGCCATGCGGCCGTGGATGCGGGCCACCTCCTCGTCGGTGAGGCGGCGGTTGCCGGTGCGCTCGGCGTTGCGTTCCAGGACGATGTCCAGGCCCGGCAGCAGGACGACCGGGAGCAGACCGGGGCCGACGTGCCGCTTCCAGCCGCCGAGGCCGACGACCGGGCGGTCCGGGAAGACGGCGTCGTCCAGGATGCAGGAGATGCCGTTGGCGAGAAAGTTGCGGGCGGCGAAGCCGCAGGTGCGGCGGGCCAGGCGGTACTGGGCCTCGGAGTTGTCGTTCCAGCCCGACTGGGGGTCGGCGAAGCCGGAGCGGACCCATTCGCGGACGTCGTCCAGGCTGATGTGGGCGGTGGGCACGCGGCGGTGGTCCGCCCAGTACTTGGCGACGCTGGTCTTGCCCGCGCCGGCCGGGCCGATCAGCAGGACGGCCAGGGTCGTGGTCGCCGGGTCGGGGACCGCGGCCTGGGCCGGGGGCGCCATGGGCACACCGACCGGGCCGCCGGGAGGCAGCGGGACGTGACCGGTGGTATCAGGGGCCGACGGGACGGCGGGCTGCGCTGCGGGGGGCTGGGGCGCGGGGGGTTGCGGGGGCGTCGGCGGGACGGCGCCGGCCGGGGCCGGGAAGCCCGGCGGCGGGGGCACGGGGGCGGGTCCCGGGTGCGGGCCCGGGTGGTGTGCGGCCGACGCCCAGCCGGCGTGCGGCACCTGCCCCGGCTGGTGGGGCGGCGGCAGCGGAGACCCCACTGCGTGCTGCATCCGTTGCCACTCCGTCTCGTACAAGCAGTTCGTGCAGGCAGCGGGGGCTAACCCGCTGCCTACCGAACGGTACCGTCCCCCGCCGTCATTTGGTGAAACGGCCGGGGGCGGCCTGAAGTGCCCATTCCGCAAAGGAAGTCGAGGTCAGGAATCGGGCGGACGGAACAGCCGGGGACTTACTGGCCCACTTCTCCGTACGCGGCGAGCAGCACGGCCGGGTCCGGCCCCTCCAGGACGGTCGGCTTGGCCAGGCCGTCGAGGACGATGAAGCGCAGCAGGTCGCCGCGGGACTTCTTGTCGATCTTCATGGTCTCCAGCAGCTTGGGCCACTGGTCGTAGCGGTAGTGCAGCGGGAGGCCGACCGCTTCCAGGACCGTGCGGTGGCGGTCCGCCGTCGCGTCGTCCAGCCGGCCCGCCAGGCGGCCCAGTTCGGCGGCGAAGTGCATGCCGACGGCGACCGCCGCGCCGTGCCGCCACTTGTAGCGCTCGTTCTGCTCGATGGCGTGGCCGAGCGTGTGGCCGTAGTTGAGGATCTCGCGCAGGCCCGACTCCTTCAGGTCCGACGAGACGACCTCCGCCTTCACCCGGATGGAGCGCTCGATCAGCTCGGCCGTGTGCGGGCCCGCAGGGGTCCGCGCGGACTCGGGGTCGGACTCGATCAGGTCCAGGATCACCGGGTCGGCGATGAAGCCGGCCTTGATGACCTCGGCGAGCCCGGAGACGTAGTCGTTGACCGGGAGGGAGTCCAGGGCGGCCAGGTCGCACAGGACGCCGGCCGGCGGGTGGAAGGCGCCGACGAGGTTCTTGCCCTCGGCGGTGTTGATGCCGGTCTTGCCGCCGACCGCCGCGTCCACCATCGCCAGCACGGTGGTCGGGATGGCGATCCAGCGCACCCCCCGCAGCCAGGTCGCGGCGACGAAACCGGCGAGGTCCGTGGTCGCGCCGCCACCCACGCCGACGACGACGTCGGAGCGGGTGAAGCCCGACTGGCCGAGCGCCTTCCAGCAGTAGGCGGCGACCTCGGCCGTCTTGGCCTCCTCGGCGTTCGGCACCTGGATGGCGATCGCCTCGTAGCCCTGCCCGGCCAGGTCGGCGCGCAGCGCGTCACCGGTCTCGGCCAGCGCCTCGGGGTGGATCACCGCGACCCGCTTGGCCTTGGCACCGATCAACCCGGCCAGCTCGCCGAGCAGTTGACGCCCGACCAGCACCTCGTAGGGGTCGGTGCCCGCCGTGCCGGCGACCTGGATCCGGGTGACTGCCTCGCTCATGCTTCCTTCAACTCCAGTGCGTCCAGCGCTGCTTGGGTGACCTCTTCGGGGGTACGGCCGTCCGTCGGTACGACGGCGGAGGCGACCTCCTCGTACAGGTGCCGCCGCGCCTCCATCAGTTCGCGCCACTGCTTGCGCGGGTTGACGGCGAGCAGCGGCCGGGCCACGTTCAGGCCGGTGCGCTTGACGGCCTCCTCCACGTCCATGGACAGGTAGACCACCCGGTGCCCGGAGAGCAGCGCGCGCGTGTCGGCGTCGAGGACGGCGCCGCCGCCGAGCGCGAGGACGCCCTCGTGCTCGGCGAGCGCGGTGCGCACGGCCCGCTTCTCGATCGCCCGGAAGACGGGCTCGCCCTCGTCGACGAAGATCTCGGCGATGGCACGGCCCTCGGCGGCGACGATGTCCTCGTCGGTGTCCCGGTAGCCGAGCCCGAGGCGCTCGGCGATCATCCGGCCGACGGTGGACTTGCCGACGCCCATCGGTCCGACCAGGACGACCGCAGGCACGGCGCTCACCGGATCCGGAGGTTGTCGAGGTACGACTGCACGTTGCGGCGGGTCTCGGCCACGGAGTCGCCGCCGAACTTCTCGGCGACCGCGTCCGCGAGGACGAGCGCGACCATGGCCTCGGCGACGATGCCGGCGGCCGGCACGGCGGAGACGTCGGAGCGCTGGTGGTGGGCCTGGGTGGCCTCGCCGGTGGTGACGTCCACGGTCTGCAGGGCGCGCGGCACGGTCGCGATCGGCTTCATCGCGGCCCGCACCCGCAGCAGCTCCCCGGTGCTCAGTCCGCCCTCGGTGCCGCCGGCGTGACCGGAGACCCGCCGGATGCCCTCGGGCGTGTTGACGATCTCGTCGTGCGCCTTGGAACCGGGTACCCGAGCCAGCTCGAAGCCGTCGCCGATCTCGACGCCCTTGATCGCCTGGATACCCATGAGGGCACCGGCGAGCCGGGCGTCCAGCTTGCGGTCCCAGTGCACGTGCGAGCCGAGGCCGACCGGAACGCCGTACGCCAGCACCTCGACCACACCACCGAGCGTGTCGCCGTCCTTGTGGGCCTGGTCGACCTCCGCGACCATCGCCTTCGAGGCGTCCGCGTCCAGGCAGCGCAGCGGGTCGGCGTCCAGCTTCTCGACATCGGCCGGCGTGGGGTACACGCCCTGCGGAGCCTTCACGGAGCACAGCTCGACCACGTGGGAGACGATCTCGATGCCGGCCGTCTCCTTCAGGTAGGAGCGGGCGACCGCGCCGAGGGCCACCCGGGCGGCCGTCTCACGGGCGGAGGCGCGCTCCAGGATCGGGCGGGCCTCGTCGAAGCCGTACTTCTGCATGCCGGCGAGGTCGGCGTGGCCGGGGCGCGGGCGGGTCAGCGGCGCGTTACGGGCGAGGCCCGCAAGGATCTCCGGGTCCACCGGGTCGGCCGCCATGACCTGCTCCCACTTGGGCCACTCGGTGTTGCCCACCATGATCGCGACCGGGGAGCCGAGGGTCAGGCCGTGCCGGACGCCGCCCAGGAAGGTGACCTCGTCGCGCTCGAACTTCATCCGCGCACCGCGGCCATAGCCGAGCCGCCGCCGTGCGAGGTGGTCCGCCACCATCTCCGTGGTGATCGGCACGCCGGCGGGAAGCCCCTCCAGCGTCGCGACAAGTGCGGGACCGTGGGATTCCCCCGCGGTCAGCCAACGCAGCCTGCTCAACGGTGCTCCTCAGTGCTCGCGCCCGGTACTGCCCTGCGTACGCACGTCCTCGCGTACGGCGACGGCGTGACCGGGTGCGCGACCCCGGTACGCCACCTCCGATCCTCCCACGTCCGGGGCGATTGTCCGGCCGCCGGTCCAGCAGGCGGACGCGTCGCCGGGCGGTCAGCGGGCGGCGAGCGCCTTCTCACCGGCGCGGCGCATCGCCTCCACGGGCACCGGGGAGCGGCCGGTCATCTGCTCGACCTGGAGGACGGCCTGGTGGACCAGCAGGTCGAGGCCGCTGACCACGGCTCCGCCGAACATGGACCAGCGGGCCGCCAGCTCGGTGGGCCAGGGGTCGTAGAGCACGTCGAAGAGGGCGGCGGGACGCTCGGGTACGGCGGCGGCGAGCGCGTCGGTCGTGCCGGCGGGCGTGGTGGCGATCACCAGGGGGGCGCGCAGTGCCTGCTCGGCGTCCGCCCAGTCCGCCGTACGCACGTCCACGTCGAGGCGTTCGCCCCACCGGCGCATCTCGGCGGCGCGGGCCTCGCTGCGGACGTAGGCGACGACCTCACCCGTGCACACGCGGGCCAGGGCGGCGAGCGCGGAGGAGGCGGTGGCGCCGGCACCGAGGATGGCGGCGGAGTCGACCTGCTCGATGCCGTGCTCGCGCAGGGCGGCCACCATGCCCGGGATGTCGGTGTTGTCGCCGAGCCGGCGGCCGTCCTCGGTGAGGACGACCGTGTTGACCGCGTCGACGGAGGCGGCCGTGTCGCTGATCTCGTCCACCAGCGGGATGACCGCCCGCTTCAGCGGCATGGTCAGCGACAGCCCCGCCCACTCCGGCCCGAGCTTCTCGAAGAAGCCGGGCAGTCCGGCCTCGTCCACCTCGAAGCGGTCGTACGACCACCCGGTGAGCCCGAGTTCGTCGTACGCGGCCCGGTGCAGCACCGGGGAGAGCGAGTGGGCGATGGGCTTACCGAGTACGGCGGCACGGCGGGCGTCAGTTGCCCGAGCTGGCATTGAACTTTTCCTTGAGTCGCTGGAATTCGGCGAGGGTCTTGGCGAATTCGGTGTTGTTCACCCCGTCGGTCGCCACGAAATAGATCCAGCCGTCGTGTGTCGGATCCAGTGCCGCCTTCAGCGCGTCCTCACCGGGGTTGCCGATCGGACCGGGCGGAAGTCCCTTGCGGGTATAGGTGTTGTACGGGCTGTGGTTGCCGTTGATCTCTTTGAGGGAGATGTGGATGTTGCTCGTGCCCTTGACGTAGTTGTACGTCGAGTCGAACTGCAGGTACTGGTTCGTCTCGGTATTGGTGGGCTTCAGGCGGTTGTAGACCACTTCCGCCATCTTGCGGAAGTCGTCGTGCGTCTTGCCCTCCGCCTGTACCAGGCTCGCGACCGTGACCAGCTCGAACGCGTTGTTCAGGCCCAGGGCCTGCGCCTTCGCCGTGAGACCGTAGGCGTCGTACTTGGACCTGGCCTCCGCGACCATCTGCTTCAGGATGCTGTCCGGCTTCATGCCCTTGGCGGCCGGATAGTTGCCCGGGAAGAGGAAGCCCTCCAGCGGGTCCTTGATCTCGCCGGCGTACTGCGTGTTCTGCGCCCAGCTCGGCAGGCCGAAGCTCTTGTATTCCTTCTGGGCGACCTTCCGGGTGGTGCCGGCGGAGAGTTCGAGTTTCTTGTCGATCGCCTCGTAGACGCCCGCGTTGCGCTCGCCCGGAGTCACCACGACATTGTTCTGGCTCTTCGGGTCCAGCATCATCTTCACGGCGCTGGCGGCGGACATCTCCTTTTTCAGGAGGTACGCACCCGCCTGGATGCGGTTGCCGCCCTGGATGTCGTTCTGCGCGTGCACGAAGGCTTCGGCGCTCTTGACGACCCCGGCCTGCTTCAGACGGTTGCCGATGTCCCAGCCGCCCGCGCCCTTGGGGATCTCGACCGTCACGGTCTCGTTGGTGCCGCTGCCCACGTAGTCGGGAGCCGGGGCGAAACGATTTTGGTAGAACTTGTAGCCGAAGTAACCGGCCGTGCCGATGCCGCCGCCCAGGACGAGGACGACGACCATGCAGGCGCAGCCGGTGCGTCGTTTCTGGCCCTTCTTGGCGGGTTTCTTGCCCTTGCCGCGCCGGTCACGGCGGCTCTGGAGCTCGTGCTCCTCCTCGTCGTCATCGGCGCCGCCCCCCGAGAAGAAGGCGTGCTCCTCCTCGTCGGGCGCGGTCTCGGGCTCGGGTTCCGCCTCCGGGCGCCTGCGGCCGGGCGGCTGCGGCGGCGGGTAGGCGTCCTCGCCGCCGTAGAAGGTGGGCTGCTCCCCATAGGCGGCGGGCTGCTGGCCGTACGGGTCGCCGGGGTCGGCGGGGTACGGCACCTGGCCGTGGGCTCCGGCCGCGTCCCAGCCGCCGTGCTGCTGGTACTGCTGCTGGGGCTGGGCGGTGTACTGCGGATGACCCTGTTCGTCGTAGTACTGGTAGTGCTGGTCGCCGTACCCGGGCTGCTGCTCCTGGTTCCAGTTGCCGTACTGCGGCTGCTGCGGGTAGTGCTGCGGCTGGCCGCCGTAGCCAGGCTGCTGGCCGAGGTGCGCCTGCTGCCCTTCCCATCCGCCGTCCCCGTACAACGGGTCCTGCGGATGCCACGGTTCGGGGCCTGGGCCCCGGCCATACTCAGTCATCGATCCCCTAGAGCCGCGAGGCCGACCGGTCGCGGGGCCGGTGGGCCCGCTTCCGTTCCGCCTCTTGCTGTGCGTCGGCTGTTCGAACACCGGCGCATCGCGCGGAACGTTACCGTATCGCGATCAGATGACCACTTCGACGCCCTCGCCGGGTGCTTTACCTGACACCCGTTCGGATTCCAGGGCCTGCTGCAGGATGATCACAGCGGCTGCCTGGTCGATGACGGCCCGGCCCTTCTTCGATTTCACCCCCGAGGCGCGCAGTCCCTGGCTGGCCGTCACGGTCGTCATCCGCTCGTCCACCAGGCGGACCGGCACCGGCTTGATGCCCTTGGCCAGCTCCTGGGCGAAGGCACGGACCTTGACGGCGGCCGGGCCCTCGCCCCCTTTGAGGGAGCGGGGGAGTCCGACGACGACCTCGATCGGCTCGTACTCCTCCACCAGTTGACGCAACCGGCGGTGGGCGGCGGGGATGTCCCGGCCGGGGACCGTCTCCACCGGAGTGGCGAGGATCCCATCGGGGTCGCACGAGGCGACCCCGATCCGGGCGTCCCCGACGTCGATCGAGAGCCGACGTCCTCTGCGCATTTCCGACCGTTTCCTTACTTCGCCGTCTTCTTCGCCGTCACTTGGCGGTGTCGGCGACGAGACGCTCGACGGCCTCGACGGCCTCACCGACGGCGGCGGGGTTCTGGCCGCCGCCCTGGGCCACGTCCGGCTTGCCGCCACCGCCGCCGCCGAGGGTCTTGGCGGCCGTGCGGACCAGGTCACCGGCCTTGAGACCGCGCTCGCGGGCGGCCTCGTTGGTGGCGATGACCGTCAGCGGCTTGCCGCCCGTGACCGTGAAGAGGGCCACGACCGCGGCCCGTCCGCCCTGGATGCGGCCGCGCACGTCGAGGACCAGCTTGCGCAGGTCATCGGGGGTCGTACCGTCCGGGACCCGGCCGGTCACCACGGCCACACCGCGCACGTCCTTCGCGGACTCGGCGAGACCGGCGGCGGCCTGGAGCACCTTCTCGGCGCGGAACTTCTCGATCTCCTTCTCGGCGTCCTTCAGCTTGCCGAGCATCGAGGAGACCTTCTCCGGCAGCTCCTCCGGGCGGCCCTTGAGCAGCTCGGTCAGCTGGTTGACGACCGTGTGCTCGCGGGCGAGGAAGGTGTAGGCGTCCACGCCGACCAGGGCCTCGATACGACGGACACCGGAGCCGATGGAGGACTCGCCGAGCAGCTTCACCAGGCCCAGCTGGGCGGTGTTGTGCACGTGCGTGCCGCCGCACAGCTCCTTGGAGAAGTCGCCGATGGTGACCACGCGGACGCGCTCGCCGTACTTCTCGCCGAACTCGGCGATGGCGCCCTGCTTCTTGGCCTCGTCGATGCCCATGATCTCGGCGTGCACGTCGAGGTCGCGGGCGAGCACCTCGTTGATCTTCTGCTCGACGTCGGTCATCACGGCCGTCGGCACGGCGGACGGGGAGCCGAAGTCGAAGCGGAAGCGGCCGGGCTGGTTCTCGGAACCGGCCTGGGCGGCCGTCGGGCCGAGGGCGTCGCGCAGGGCCTGGTGGGTCAGGTGGGTGGCCGAGTGGGCGCGGGCGATGGCCTTGCGACGGCGGGCGTCGATCGAGGCGTGGGCCTTGGCGCCGACGGTCACTTCGCCGACCTGGACGACGCCCTTGTGGACGTAGACACCCGGGACCGGCTTCTGGCAGTCGCGGATCTCGATCACGGCACCGGAGTCGGCCTTGATCCGGCCGGTGTCGCCGATCTGGCCGCCGCCCTCGGCGTAGAACGGGGTGCGGTCGAGGACGATCTCGACCTCGTCGCCCTCGGTGGCGGCCGGCGAGGAGACGCCGTCGACGAGGATGCCGACGATGGTGGTCTCGCCCTCGGTGTCGCTGTAGCCGATGAAGTCGGTCTCGCCGGCGGCGTCGGCGATCTCCCGGTAGGCACCCATGTCGGCGTGGCCGGTCTTCTTGGCCTGGGCGTCGGCCTTGGCGCGCTCCCGCTGCTCCTTCATCAGGCGGCGGAAGCCCTCCTCGTCCACGGAAAGGCCCTGCTCGGCGGCCATCTCCAGGGTGAGGTCGATCGGGAAGCCCCAGGTGTCGTGGAGCAGGAAGGCCTTGTCGCCGGCCAGGACCGTGCCACCGGCCTGCTTGGTCTCGGTGACGGCGGTGTCGAGGATGTTGGTGCCGGCCTTCAGGGTCTTGAGGAAAGCGTTCTCCTCGGCGAGGGCGACCTTCTCGATGCGCTCGCGGTCGGTGATCAGTTCGGGGTACTGCTGCCCCATCATCCGGATCACGGTGTCGATCAGGTCGAGCACGACCGGGCCGGTGGCACCCAGCAGGCGCATGTTGCGGATGGCGCGGCGCATGATGCGGCGCAGGACGTAGCCACGGCCCTCGTTGCCGGGGGTGACGCCGTCGCCGATCAGCATCGTGGCCGTACGCATGTGGTCGGTGACCACGCGGAGGGACACGTCCGAGTCGTGGGCGTCGCCGTAGCGGACGCCGGTCAGCTCGGTGGCCTTGTCGATGACGGCCATGGAGGTGTCGATCTCGTACATGTTCTGCACGCCCTGCAGAATCATGGCGAGCCGCTCCATGCCAAGGCCCGTGTCGATGTTCTTGCTCGGCAGGTCCCCGAGGATCTCGAAGTTGTCCTTGCCGATGCCCTCGCCGCGCTCGTACTGCATGAAGACGAGGTTCCAGATCTCCACGTACCGCTCGTCGTTGACGGCGGGGCCGCCCTCGACGCCGAACTCGGGGCCGCGGTCGTAGTTGATCTCGGAGCAGGGGCCGCAGGGGCCGGGGACGCCCATGGACCAGTAGTTGTCCTTCATGCCCAGGCGCTGGATGCGCTCCTTGGGCACGCCGACGACCTCGTGCCAGATGCGCTCGGCCTCGTCGTCGTCCTTGTAGACGGTGATCCACAGGCGCTCGGGGTCGAGGCCGTAACCGCCCTTGTCCTGGGGCGTGGTGAGCAGCTCCCAGGCGTACTTGATGGCGCCTTCCTTGAAGTAGTCGCCGAAGGAGAAGTTGCCGCACATCTGGAAGAAGGTGCCGTGGCGCGTGGTCTTGCCGACCTCTTCGATGTCGGGCGTGCGCACGCACTTCTGCACGCTGGTGGCGCGCGGGTAGGGCGGCTTGACCTCACCCAGGAAGTAGGGCTTGAAGGGCACCATGCCGGCGGGGACGAGGAGCAGAGTCGGGTCGTCCGCGATGAGCGACGCCGAAGGGACGACGGTGTGCCCGCGCTCCTCGAAGAAGCTCAGCCAGCGGCGGCGAATCTCGGCCGACTCCATCAGTGGTCCTCATTCCGGTTGTACGAGTACGTCGTGTTCTCGATGTACTTCGGGTTGCTGCGGTTGTTCTCGATGGCGGGGTAGCGCCGGGGCCCGGGGAGTTCGGGGGCCGCGTCGATGCCGAGCGCCTCGCCCAGCTCGGCCTCCCGCTGCGCCATGTTGTCGCGGACGTCGAGCGCGAAGCCCACCGCGCGGTCCTTGAGTCGCTGACCGGTCTCCAGGGCCTTGTTGGCCGCGGTCGCGGCGAGGCTCTCCGGGGTCAGCTGCTTGAGCTTGCGGTTGACCTTGGTGGTGACCCACACGCCGGCGGCGACACCTGTGGTGAACCAGAACGTACGGCGGAACATCGCTCGGTCTCAGCCCCTACTTCCCGCGGAGGTTTCGCTTGCGTCGTGCGGCGGGAACCGTGCGGCCCACGATCACGGTACGCCGGGGTGCCTTCGCGGGCACGTCCTCCTTGCGGCCGCCCAGCGCCCGGCGGACGCCGTAGCCGAAGGCCGCGACCTTGACCAGCGGGCCGCCGAAGGTGGAGGCGACGGTGGTCGACAGCGCGGAGGCGTTGGACGTGACCTCCTGGACGTCGGAGGCGATGGCGTCGACGCGGTCGATCTGGGTCTGCGCGGAGCGCACGGTCGCGGAGGCGTCGGCGAGCAGGGGGACGGCCTGGTCGGTCACGTCCGCCACGAGCTTGGTGGTCGCCTTGAGCGTCTGGGCCAGCCTCGCGAGAGCCACCGCGAGGAAGGAGACCAGGATCGCCCAGAAGACGGCCACCAGGATCCCGGCCACCTCTCCACCGGACACTGTGTGCACCCGCTCCCTGAAACGTGCCCCAACATCGAAAGCATCGAAAAACTCGAGTCCGAGCCTATCGCGCCGGGGCCGGGGCTCCGTACCGGATTACCGGGTGGCGGGGGCGGAGTTACGGGAAGCGATTGTACGCATTGAACACGTTTCAGTACGCTCCGTGTCCCATGCGAGGTCCTCAGCGTCCTGATCCCTTCACCGACGGCGATCCGCCCCTGGAACTGACCACGTTCGTCGGGCGCTCGGCCGAACTCAGCGGGCTGACGGACACGCTCGGCGGGGCGCGGCTGGTGACCGTGACCGGCATCGGCGGTGTCGGCAAGTCCCGGCTGGCCGCGCGGGTCGCCGCGGGGTGGGAGTCCGCCGCCGGGCGGGTGGAGCTGGCGCCGGTGCGCGATCCGCAATTCGTGGAGTACGCGGTGGCGGAGGCGCTGGGGCTGACCGACCACACCGCCCGGCTGCCCCGGGAGACGCTGCTGGGGCATCTCGCCGGCCGTCCGGCCCTGCTGGTGCTGGACGGGGTCGAGCATCTGGTAGACGCCTGTGCCGAGTTGACGGCGGAGCTGCTGCGGAAGCTGCCGGAGCTGCGGGTGCTGGCCGTGGGCCGGCGTCCGCTGGGGCTCGCGGGCGAGCGGCTGTTCCCGCTGGCGCCCCTGGGCGAGGACGAAGCGGTGGAGCTGTTCGCCGACCGGGCCCGGGAGCAGGGGCTACGGGTGTCCGACGGCCCCGAGGTGCGCGAGCTGTGCCGGCGGCTGGAGGGGATCCCGCTGGCGCTGGAGCTGGCGGCCGGGCGGCTGCGCGCGCTGTCCCCGGCACAGCTGCTGCAGCGGCTGGACGACCGGTTCCGGCTGCTGACGGCGAGCGGCCGGGACGGCGCCGGGCGCGCGGTCCCCGGCGGCCCGCCGTCCCGCCACCGGACACTGCGCACGGCGATCGGCTGGAGCCACGAGCTGTGCACGCCCGCCGAGCGGCTGCTGTGGGCGCGGCTGTCGGTGTTCGCGCAGACCTTCGACCTGGAGGCCGCCGAGTATGTGTGCAGCGGGGACGGGCTGCCGGCCGAGGACGTTCTGGACGTGCTGTCGGAGCTGGTGACCCAGTCGGTCGTGACCCGCGAGGAGAGTCCGGCCGGGCCCCGCTACCGGATGCTGGACACCGTCCGGGACTACGGCGCCGAGTGGCTGGAGGGCGTCGGGGACGCGGGGCGGCTGCGCAGGCGGCACCGGGACTGGTACCTGGGCCTGGCGACCTGGTGCGAGCTGGACTGGTTCTCGCCCCGGCAGGGTGAGGTCGCCGCGCGGGTCGAGGCGGAGCTGCCCAATCTACGGGCGGCCCTGGAGTTCTGTCTGACGGAGCCGGAGGAGGCCCATCTCGGCCAGTACCTCGCGGGGTCGCTGTGGTTCTGCTGGGTCGGCTGCGGTCGGCTCGCGGAGGGCCGGCGCTGGCTGGCGCGCAGTGTGGAGCTGGAGTCGGAGTACGAGCAGTCGCGGCTGAAGGCGCTGTGGGTGCTGGGCTATGTGGCGATCCTCCAGGGCGACACGGTGCCGGCGCTGACGGCGCTGCGGGAGTGCCGGGAGCGGGCCGAGCAGGTCGCGGATCCGACGGCGGTGGCGTATGCCGAGCATCGCACCGGCTGTCTGGCGCTGGTCAGCGATGACATGGTGCGTGCAGAAACGCTGCTGCGGTCGGCGCTGGACCGCTACCAGGAGATCGGCGAACTCAACAGCAACGTGCTGATGGGCCAGGTGGAGCTGGCGATGACGCGGGCCTTCCAGGGGGACCTGCCGGACGCGGTGCGGCTGTGCGAGGACGTGCGCCGGGTGTGCGAGGACCACGGGGAGCGCTGGGCCCGCTCCTACGCGCTGTACGTGCTGGCGTACGCCGCCTGGCAGGACGGCGCCCAGGACAGGGCACGGGAACTGCTCGCCGAGTGTCTGCGCAACGCCCACGCCTTCCACGACCTGCTCGGCTCGGTGCTGTCGCTGGAGCTGCTGGCCCTGGTGACGGCGGCCCAGGGCGATCCGGCCGAGGCGGCGCTGCTCCAGGGGGCGGCGGGCCGCATCTGGCCGTCGGTGGGACTGCCGCTGTTCGGCTCGGCGTACTACAACGCGCCGCACGAGCGGTGCGAGGCGATCGTGCGGGAGTCGCTGGGCGACGGGGGCTACGAGGAGTGCGTGCGGGAAGGTGCCCGACTGGACCGCGCGGACGCCGTGGCGCGTGCCCTTCGGCAGGATGCGGTACGGCCGTTGGAAGCGCTGCCGGCTCCGCGCGGGGCGAGCGACGCGCCCCGCAGGGGCGCGGGGAACTGTGCTACCAGCCCTGACCGGCCCGCGCTGTAGAGACGACCGAAAACGCGGCCCGCCGCCTCGCCCACCCGGCAGGGCCGGGCGGGGAGACGGCGGGCTGAGGTATTACGCCGTGGCTGGGGTCAGCGGGCGTAGTACTCGACGACGAGCTGCTCGTCGCAGATCACCGGGATCTCCTTGCGGTTCGGCTCGCGGTCCAGGCGGAACGCCAGGGCCTTGAGGTTCACCTGCAGGTAGCGCGGGGTCTCACCCTCGGGGGCGAAGCCACCCTCGCGGGCGATCGTGAAGAGCGTCTTGTCCTTGGAGCGGTCGCGGACCTGCACGACGTCGTCCGGACGGACACGGAAGGACGGCTTGTCGACCTTCTGGCCGTTGACCTGGATGTGGCCGTGGACGACCATCTGACGGGCCTGGTAGATGGTGCGGGCGATGCCCGAACGCAGGACCAGGGCGTCGAGACGGCGCTCGAGCTCCACGATCAGGGCCTCACCGGTCTTGCCCTGAACCTTGGACGCGCGCTCGTAGGCGCGGACCAGCTGGCGCTCGGAGATGTCGTACTGCGCACGCAGACGCTGCTTCTCCAGCAGACGGACCTTGTAGTCCGAGTTCTGCTTGCGGCCACGGCCGTGCTCACCCGGCGGGTAGGGGCGGGCCTCGAAGTACTTGACGGCCTTCGGGGTCAGCGCGATGCCGAGGGCACGCGACTTCTTGACCTTGGGGCGGGACTGGTTCGCCACTGTCTCTATCTCTTTCGTAGTTTCCGGCTCGTCAGAGTTAAGGGAGGTCGCCTCCGCAGCCGGGGAATCCCGCCGGGTCCGCATGGGACCTGCCGGGCAGCCGTTCCCCTGGTCTGGGCACAACGTGCAGCACGCGAGTGGCCCACCGACCGTCCCGGGGCTCCGGGTGGTGGTGGGCTGCCCGCGACACCGTTCGACGGTGCGCGACGCTCCTGGAGTCCGTTTTCCCGAGGACTGGCCCCGGGGGCCGGACTCCGGCCGGGTGTCCCGCTCTGACTGCGCGGGACTCGGCACTTCGGCCAAGTCTACAGGGCGCTCAGGACCGCCTGCGACCGAGGTGCTTCCTGGTCCACTCCACCGCGTCCGCGTACCGCGCCTCGGTGCCGTGCCGGCCCGGGGTGTAGTACTCGCGGTCCTTCAGGGCGTCCGGGGCGTACTGCTGCTGGGCGATGCCCTCGGGCAGGTCGTGCGGGTACACGTACCCCTGCGCGTGGCCGAGCTTGGCGGCGCCCTTGTAGTGCCCGTCGCGCAGGTGGGGCGGGACCGGGCCGGCCAAGCCCTTGCGTACGTCCTCCATGGCGGCGCCGATCGCGGTGGTCGCCGAGTTGGACTTGGGGGCGAGCGCGAGGGCGATGGTGGCGTGGCTGAGGGTGAGGGCGGCCTCGGGGAAGCCGATCATGGCGACGGCCTGGGCCGCGGCGACCGCGATGGGCAGGGCGTTCGGGTCGGCCAGGCCGATGTCCTCGCTCGCGGAGATCATCAGGCGGCGCGCGATGAAGCGTGGGTCCTCGCCGGCCTCGATCATGCGCGCCAGGTAGTGCAGGGCGGCGTCGACGTCGGAGCCCCTGATGGACTTGATGAGGGCGCTGGCGACGTCGTAGTGCTGGTCGCCGTCGCGGTCGTACTTCACCGCTGCCCGGTCGACCGTCTGCTCCAGCGTCTCCAGGCTGATCTCGCCCTCGCCCTGGTCCAGCGCCGCCCCGGCGGCGGCCTCCAGGGCGGTCAGGGCCCTGCGGGCGTCGCCGCCGGCGATGCGCAGCAGGTGCTCCTCGGTGTCCTCGGGGAGGCCGACGGCGTCCTTCAGGCCGCGCTCGTCGGTCAGCGCGCGCTTGAGCAGGCCCCGGATGTCGTCGTCGGTGAGGGGTTCGAGGGTGAGCAGGAGGGAGCGGGAGAGCAGGGGCGAGATCACCGAGAAGTACGGGTTCTCGGTCGTGGCCGCGATCAGGGTCACCCAGCGGTTCTCGACGGCCGGGAGCAGGGAGTCCTGCTGGGCCTTGCTGAAGCGGTGGATCTCGTCCAGGAAGAGGACGGTCTCCTTGCCGAAGCCACCGGTGGCGCGGCGGGCGCCGTCGATGACCGCGCGGACCTCCTTGACGCCGGCGGTGATCGCGGACAGCTCCACGAACCGCTTGTTCGTCGCCTTGGAGACGACGTACGCGAGGGTGGTCTTGCCGGTGCCGGGCGGGCCCCAGAGGATCACCGAGGACGGTCCGGCCGGGCCGCCGGAGCCCTCGCCGACCAGCCGGCGCAGCGGGGAGCCGGGCTTCAGCAGATGCTGCTGGCCCACGACCTCGTCGAGGCTGCGCGGGCGCATGCGCACCGCCAGGGGGCTGGCTGCCGGGTCCTTCTCCTGGCGTTCTTCTGCTGCGGCGGTGAACAGGTCGGGTTCCACGTCCAAAACCCTAAATCACGGCACTGACAACGCGGCCGGTGCGGGGTCAGGCCCAGAGCTGGCTGCCCCAGCGGGTCAGGATCAGCATGGCGATGACACCGCAGTGGGTGACCGGGACGACCCAGGTGAACTCGGCGAGGAACCGCTTCAGCCAGCCCGGCGCGGGCAGGAAGTCGTTGCGGACGTTGAACGAGGTCACGTACCAGAACATGGTGATCGTGGCGACCCAGGCCAGTGAGCACCACAGGCACAGCGCGTTGATCCGGTACAGGGACTGGAACTGCAGCCAGGTGACGAAGCCGACACCGAAGAGCGTGCCGAAGTTGAAGGTCAGCCAGTACCAGCGCGGGAAGCGGGCGCGGGTCAGCAGGCTCATGCCGACGCAGATGACGATGCCGTAGCAGACCAGGCCGAGCATGGGGTTCGGGAAGCCGAAGACCGCCGCCTGCTTGCTCTCCATGACGCTGCCGCAGGACACGACCGGGTTGACGCTGCAGCCGGGCGTGAAGGTCTTGCCCGCGACCTTGGCCTCGAGGATCTTGAACTTGTCGATCGTGATGACCCAGGAGGCCAGCACTCCGGCCGCCCCGGTGATCACCAGCAGGAGGGCGAAGGCACGGCTGCCGCCCACCGTGCGCGGGGCGTCGGCGGCACGCTCGGGACCCGGCTCCGTGGAGACGTCGTTGACTGTCGTCTTGCTCATCACGCCGATCCGTCACTTGAGAGTTGGACCATCTTCGGGCACGGCTCATTGTGCCGCACGCACATGTGTGTCCACCGTTCGGAGGACATAAGGAGGTACGCACGGTGGTCACGGACCGTTCGGTTCCGGCCGATGCTCGAGGGCATGACAGCACACGCGAACGAACTCGCGGTGGACGTCCGGGGGCTGCGCAAGCGGTACGGGGGCGTGACCGCGGTGGACGGGCTCGATCTCGGCATCCGGCACGGTGAGGTGTTCGGCCTGCTCGGGCCGAACGGCGCGGGCAAGAGCACCACGGTGGAGATCCTCCAGGGCAACCGGTCGCGCGACGGGGGCGAGGTGTCGGTCCTGGGCTCGGACCCGGCGACGGGCACGCGCGCGTGGAGGTCCCGTGTGGGAATCGTCTGGCAGGACGAATCCGCGCCCGCGGAGTTGACGGTCCGCGAGACCGTACGGCACTTCGCCCGCTACTACCCGCGTCCGCGGGATCCGGAGGAGGTCATCCGCCTGGTCGGCCTCGAGGCGAAGGCGAACAGCCGGATCAAGGGGCTCTCCGGCGGCCAGCGGCGCCGCCTCGACGTGGCGCTCGGCGTGATCGGCGGCCCCGAGCTGCTGCTCCTGGACGAGCCGACCACCGGCTTCGATCCGGTCGCCCGGCGCCGGTTCTGGGACCTGATCCGGCTGCTCGCCGACGAGGGCACGACGATCCTGCTCACCACGCACTACCTGGAGGAGGCCGAGACCCTCGCGGACCGGCTCGCGGTCGTCGCGCAGGGCCGGGTCGTCGCCGAGGGCACACCCGCCGACCTGCGCCGGCGGTACGGCGGTGAGGCCACCGTCGCCTGGCGGGAAGCCGACGGCTCGCCGCGCACGGAGCACACCGACATGCCGACCCGGACCGTCGCCGCGCTCATGGGCCGCTTCGGCGGTGAGATACCCGGACTGACCGTGACCCGCCCCACCCTGGAGGACGTCTACCTCCGGCTGACCGGCCAGGAGGCCGCCCGATGACCACGACCGCGGTACGAGCCACCGCCCGCGAGAGCGCCGGCTCCCTGCCCGGCGCCTGGAGGCTCGGGCTGCTGCGCGGCGGCCTGGAGATCAAGCAGTTCTTCCGGCTGCGCGAGCAGGTGGTGTTCACCTTCTCCTTCCCGGTGGTGTTCCTGTTCCTGTTCGCGTCGATCTTCCACGACGATGTCGGGCACACCGGGATCACCGCCTCCCAGCTGTACGTTCCCGCGATGATGGCCTCCGGGATCATGTCGACGAGCTTCCAGTCGCTCGGCATCTCCATCGCCGTGGAACGCGACGAGAAGGTGCTGCGGCGGCTGCGGGGCACCCCGATGCCTCCCGCGGCCTATTTCCTCGGCAAGATCTGGCTGGTTCTGTTCACCGCTGTCCTGGAGACCGCGATCCTGCTGGCCGTCGGCACGACGTTCTACCACGTCCACCTGCCGTCGGACGCCGGGCGCTGGTTCGACTTCGGGTGGATCTTCGTGCTCGGTCTGACCGGGTGCGCGCTGCTCGGCATCGCCATCAGCTCGGTGCCCAAGTCGGCCAAGAGCGCCAGCTCGGTCGTCGTCCTGCCCTTCCTGGTGCTCCAGTTCATCTCCGGGGTCTACATCGCCATCGACACCATCCCCGGCTGGATGCTCGACATCGGCGCCCTGTTCCCGCTGAAGTGGATGTGCCAGGGGCTGCGGGGCGTGTTCCTGCCCGACTCCGCCAAGGTGCTGGAGCAGGCGGGCAGCTGGGAGTTCGGGCGGATCGCCCTGGTGCTGGCCGCCTGGTGCGTCGGAGGATTGGCGCTGTGCTTGCTGACCTTCCGGTGGAAGAACCGGCGCGACGGATGAGGGGCGACCGCGCCCGGGGCGTCGACGCCTGGGACCGCACGATCCGGCTCTGGGACGTCTACTTCGCCGTCGCGTGGGTGGCCACGCTGGCCCTCGTCCTCGGCGCGGAGCATCCCCCGTGGCCGGTGCGCGCGGTCGCGGCCGGACTGCTCGTGCCGCTGGTGCCCTGGTACGCGGTGTTCGGCCGCCGCCTGCTCACGGAGGATCCTCCGGGCGGGCGGCGCGGCCTGTGGTACCTGGCCGGGGCGCTGGCGCTGTTCCTGCCGTCGGCGGTCCTGGCGGGCGAGACCCGGCTGGTCACGTTCGCGCTGGTCCCCCAGTGCTTCATGACCCTGCGCATGCGCGGCGCCCTGGTCGCGGTGGCGGTGATCAACCTGGCGCCGGTCGCGGGCTGGGCGCTGCTGTGGCGGCCGGGCGGCGACGTCCTGTTCGCCAACGTGCTGTTCGCCGTGGTCTGTCTGGCGTTCTCCGGGGTGGTCGGCGCCTGGATCATCCGGATCATCGAGCAGAGCATGGAACGCGCCGAGCTGATCGCCGAGTTGGACGCCAGCAGGCACGAGGTCGCCCGGCTGTCGGCCGCGCACGGCGCCCTCGCCGAACGGGAGCGGCTGGCCCGCGAGATCCACGACACCCTCGCGCAGGGCTTCACCAGCCTGCTGATGCTGGTCCAGGCCGTGGACGCGGAACTCGGCTCGGATCCCGCGCAGGCCCGCCGCCATCTCGCCCTCATGGAGGACACCGCCCGCCGCAATCTCGCCGAGGCCCGCGCGCTGGTCGCCGGCGGCGCACCCGCCGACCTGGCGGGCGCCAGCCTCCCGGACGCGCTGGACCGGCTGGCCGCCCGCCAGGAGGCGGCACTGGAGGTGACCGGTCCGGTGCGCGCGCTGCCGGCCGGTGTGGAGGTGGTGGCCCTGCGCGCCTGCCAGGAGGCCCTCACCAACGCCCGTAAGCACGCCGGGAGTTCGGTGCCGGTCGAGGTCCGCCTCGCCTACGCCGACGACACGCTGACCCTTTCCGTCCGCGACGAGGGCCGCGGCTTCGATACGGCCGCCGCGTCGAACGGGTACGGTCTGGCCGGGCTGCGCGCCCGCGCCACCGAGGTGGGCGGGACGGCATCGGTGCACAGCGCGCCCGGCGACGGTACGACGGTGACCGTACGCCTGCCCGCTCCCGCCGTTGTGTCCGCCCTGACAAGTGAGGTGCCGTGATCCGGATCGTCCTGGCCGACGACCACCCCGTCGTACGGGAAGGCCTGCGCGCCATGCTGAGCGCCGAACCGGACCTGGAGGTGGTCGGCGACGCGGCCAGCGGGCCGCAGGCGGAGGCCCTGGCGGCGGAACTGGGGCCGGACATCGTGCTGATGGACCTGCGTATGCCGGGCGGCGGGGGCGTGGACTCGATCGTGCGGATGACCGCGGCCGGGCTGCCGTGCCGGGTGATCGTGCTGACGACGTACGAGACGGACCGGGACATCCTGCGCGCCGTGGAGGCGGGCGCCGCGGGCTACCTGCTCAAGGACCTGCCCCGGCGCGAGCTGGCGGACGCGGTACGGGCCGCTGCGCGGGGCGAGACGGTTCTGGCCCCCTCAGTGGCGGCCCGCCTGGTGGACCAGCTCCGCACCAGGCCGGAACGCCCCCGGCTGTCCGACCGCGAGACGGCGGTCCTCCGCCTGGTGGCCGAGGGCTGCACCAACGCGGAGATCGGCCGCAGGTTGTTCATCGGCGAGTCGACGGTGAAGACCCATCTGCTGCGGATCTTCGGCAAGTTGGGGGTGGACGACCGGACCGCGGCGGTGACGAGCGCGATGCGGCACGGGTTGCTGGAACAGTGAGAGGGCGCCGGGAACGACCGGCGCCCTCGCATCGCTCACATCAGCCGAGCCGGGACTCCAGCTCCGCCACGATCTCGTGCACACCGATCGCCGTCTGCTCGCCGGACTCCATGTCCTTGAGCTGGACGACGCCCTCGGCGAGGTCGCGTTCGCCGGCCACGAGCGCGTAGCGGGCGCCGCTGCGGTTGGCGTTCTTCATGGCGCCCTTCAGACCCTTGCCGCCGTACGAGAAGTCCGCCGCGATGCCGACCTTGCGCAGCTCGGTCACCTTCGCGAACAGCACGCGGCGGGCCTCCTCGCCGAGCGGGACGGCGTAGACCGAGGTGGCGGACGGGAGGTCCAGCTCCACGCCCTCCGCCTCCAGCGCGAGGACCGTGCGGTCGACGCCGAGGGCCCAGCCGACCGACGGCAGCGCGGGGCCGCCGATCATCTCCGACAGGCCGTCGTACCGGCCGCCGCCGCCCACCGCGGACTGCGAGCCCAGACCGTCGTGCACGAACTCGAAGGTCGTACGGGTGTAGTAGTCCAGGCCGCGCACCAGCTTCGGGTCGTTCTCGAAGGCCACGCCCGCCGCCGTGATCAGCTCGCGCACCTCCTCGTGGTACGCCTTGCAGGCGTCGCACAGGTAGTCGCGGAGCAGCGGGGCACCCGTCAGCTGCTTCTGGACGGACTCGCGCTTGTCGTCCAGGACGCGCAGCGGGTTGATGTCGACGCGGCGGCGCGTGTCCTCGTCCAGGTCCAGGCCGCGCAGGAAGTCCTGCAGCGCGGCCCGGTACACCGGACGGCACTCCTTGTCGCCCAGGCTGTTGAGGAGGATCCGGAAGTTGCGCAGGCCCAGCGAGCGGTACGCCTGGTCGGCCAGGATGATCAACTCGGCGTCCAGCGCCGGGTCCTCCGCTCCGATCGCCTCGGCACCGACCTGGGAGAAGTGCCGGTAGCGGCCCTTCTGGGGGCGCTCGTAGCGGTACTGCGAGCCCGAGTACCAGACCTTCACCGGGAGGTTGCCCGTCTTGTACAGGTTGGCCTCGAGGACCGCGCGCAGCACGGGGGCGGTCGTCTCCGGGCGCAGGGCCAGCTTGTCGCCGCCCTTCGTCTCGAAGACGTACATCTCCTTCGTCACGATGTCGGTGGACTCACCGACGCCGCGCGCGAACAGCTCCACGCTCTCGAAACCGGGCGTCTCGATGTAGCCGTAGCCGGAGCTCCTGAGCGGCGCGGCGATCGCCTCGCGGACGGCCAGGAACCTGGCGCTGTCCGGCGGCAGCAGGTCGTATGTGCCCTTGGGGGCCTTGAAAGTGCTCACGGAAGTCTCTCGTCACATTCCTCGTCGGGGAGCGATGTTCACGTCCGCTCCCTGGCCGGCGGCCACCTGCCGCAGATAGGCGTTGGTGGCGCGCTCCTGGCCGATGGTCGTCTGGGGGCCGTGGCCGGACAGCACCACGGTGGAGTCGTCGAGCGGCAGGCACACGCGGGCCAGCGACTCGAGCATGTCCGCCATGGATCCGCCCGGCAGGTCGGTGCGTCCGATGGAGCCGGCGAACAGCAGATCCCCGGAGAAGAACACCGACGGGATGTCGGCGGTCTCGGGCATCCGGAAGGTCACCGACCCCTTGGTATGGCCCGGCGCGTGCGCGACGGAGAATTCCAGGCCCGCCAGTTCGAGGGTCGTGCCGTTCGTCAGCTCCCGGACGTCGTCCGGCTCCCCCACGGTCAGCTCGCCCATCAGCGGCATGCCGATGGACCGGCCGAGCGCCTTCTCGGGGTCGCTCATCATGTACCGGTCCTCGGGGTGGATCCAGGCCGGTACGTCGTGGGCGCCGCAGACCGGGACGACCGAGGCCACGTGATCCAGGTGGCCGTGGGTGAGGACGACGGCGACGGGCTTGAGCCGATGCTTCTTCAGCGCTTCCTCGACGCCTTCGGCGGCCTGGTGGCCGGGGTCGATGATCACGCACTCCTCACCGGCGGCGGGGGCGACGAGATAACAGTTCGTCCCCCAGGCCCCGGCGGGGAACCCGGCAATGAGCACGATCGTCCTTCGTTGTGTCGATACGGGTGGCTGCAAGCTGTCGTCCAGAGCCTACCGGCGCTGCCGTTTCCTCAGCGAACCCATATACGGTACGGGGCTACACGCAACGGTCGGCTCACGAGGACGCACGCGTACCGGTCGACACACGACACGCATGAGGAGAGAACCCGGTGGTCAGCCAGGAGCAGCGGCGGCGTCAGCTCGCCCGGGAGAAGTTCTTGCGGCAGCAGCAGCGGCGCACACAGGCGCGCCGCAAGGCCGCCGTGCGCAACTCCGTGATCGCGTCGGTACTGGGCGTGGTCGTGATCGGAAGTGTCGCGCTGTACACGACCGGAGTGCTGAAGAACGACGACAAGAAGACCAACACCGCGGCCGACGTGACGCCCAGCGCCACGCCGACCAGCAAGGCCCCGGACCCGTGCGCGAAGCCCGCGGCCGGCTCGGTGAAGAAGCTGAGCTGGAAGAAGGAGCCGGCGATGACGATCGACACGTCGGCGAAGTACTCGATGAAGCTCGCCACGACGTGCGGTGACATCGACATCGCGCTGAAGACGGCGGCCGCCCCGCACACGGTGAACTCGTTCGACTTCCTGGCGGGCCAGGGCTACTTCGACCACACCAAGTGCCACCGTCTGACCACGACCGGCATCTATGTGCTGCAGTGCGGCGACCCCCAGGGCACCGGCATGGGCGATCCGGGTTACAAGCTCCCGGACGAGAACCTGAAGGACAAGAGCCTGAAGGGCAACACCTACCCGGCGGGCACGGTGGCGATGGCCAACACCGGTCATCCGCACACCGGCGGCAGCCAGTTCTTCCTGGTCTACAAGGACAGCCCGTTGCCGCCCACTTACACGCCGTTCGGCACGGTGTCCGACGCGGGCATGAAGGTGCTGCAGAAGATCGCCGCCGCCGGCGCCCAGGCGGCCGATCCGTCCACGGGCAACACCGCTCCCAATGCGACCGTGGTGATCAACAAGGCGACGGTGACGAAGTCCTGACCCGGTCCTGATGCTCAAGACGGCCAACTGCGGAATTTCGGTCGCGCTGGATGCGGACAGGCAACCCGCTGGTCGCCTATGTTGGCCGTGACGAAACTGTGGACGATGCCCGGGCTGCGAAGGCCCCGCAGGCATCATGTGGAGGAGGCGCTGTGAGCAGCGACCCGTGGGGCCGCGTCGACGAGACGGGGACCGTGTACGTGCGTACGGCCGACGGCGAGCAGGTCGTCGGTTCCTGGGCGGCCGGCTCCCCTGAGGAGGCGCTGGCCTACTTCGAGCGCAAGTACGAGGGCCTGGTTGTCGAGATCGGCCTCCTCGAGAAGCGAGTGCAGACCACCGACCTGTCGGCGAAGGACGCCCAGACCGCGATCGACCACCTGCGTGAGCAGGTGGACGCGCACCACGCGGTCGGCGATCTGGACGCGCTGCGGGGGCGTCTCGACAAGCTCGTGGAGACCGTGGCGGCGCGCCGGGAGGAGCGCAAGCAGCAGCGGGCCAAGCAGTCCGACGAGGCCCGCAAGGCCAAGGAGGACCTGGTCTCCGAGGCGGAGCAGCTGGCGCAGTCCGACCAGTGGCGGGCGGCCGGCGAGCGGCTGCGGGCGCTGGTGGACACGTGGAAGGGGCTGCCGCGTCTGGACCGCAAGTCCGACGACGAACTGTGGCACCGCTTCTCGCACGCCCGGTCGGCGTTCTCCAAGCGGCGCAAGGCGCACTTCGCGCAGCTGGACGCGCAGCGCGAGGAGGCCCGCCGGACCAAGGAGCGACTGGTCGCCGAGGCCGAGGCGCTGTCGGGCTCGACGGACTGGGGTCCGACGGCGGCGCGCTACCGCGAGCTGATGGCGCAGTGGAAGGCCGCGGGCCGCGCCCAGCGCGAGCACGAGGACGACCTGTGGAACCGCTTCCGCGGCGCCCAGGACGTGTTCTTCGCGGCCCGCGGCTCGGTGTTCGCCGAGCGGGACGCGGAGCAGTCGGAGAACCTGAAGCTGAAGGAGGAGCTGGCCGAGGAGGCCGAGAAGCTCCTGCCGATCGGCGACCTGAAGTCCGCGCGGGCCGCCTTCCGCTCGATCAACGAGCGCTGGGAGGCCATCGGCCACGTCCCGCGGGACGCGCGGCCGAAGGTCGAGGGCCGGATGCACGCGGTCGAGCGGGCGATCCAGGAGGCCGAGGAGGCCGAGTGGCGCCGGACGAACCCGGAGGCACGCGCGCGTGCCGAGGGTCTGACCGGTCAGCTGCAGGCCGCCGTGGACAAGCTGCGGGTGCAGATCGACCAGTCCCGCGCCCAGGGCAACAACGCCAAGGCCGACAAGCTGGAGCGTGAGCTGGAGGGCCGCCAGGCGCTCCTGGACCAGGCTCTGAAGGGCTTGCAGGAGTTCGGCGGCTGATCCCCCGAAGCACATGCGAAAGGCCCCGTACGCGCCGTACGGGGCCTTTCACATGGCTGCGTGGGACCGGTTTACGACCGGGTGCGTCCCGACGTCACGCGGTACACGTCGTACACGCCCTCCACGCCCCGTACGGCCTTCAGGACGTGGCCGAGGTGCTTCGGGTCGCCCATCTCGAAGGTGAACCGGGAGGTGGCCACCCGGTCGCGGGAGGTCTGGACGGCCGCCGAGAGGATGTTGACGTGCTGGTCGGACAGCACGCGGGTGACGTCCGACAGCAGGCGCGAGCGGTCCAGCGCCTCGACCTGGATGGCGACCAGGAACACCGAGGACTGGGTGGGCGCCCACTCGACGTCGAGGATCCGCTCCGGCTCGCGGGACAGCGACTCGACGTTGACGCAGTCGCTGCGGTGAACCGATACGCCGCTGCCCCGGGTGACGAACCCGATGATCGGGTCGCCCGGTACGGGCGTACAGCAGCGGGCCAGCTTGACCCACACGTCGTCGACGCCCTTGACGACGACGCCCGGGTCGGCGCTGGAGCGGCGTTTGCGGCCGCGGGTGCGGGACGGCGGGACCGCCTCGTCGATCTCCTCCGTGGCGGCTTCCTCGCCGCCGAGGGCCTGGACGAGCTTCTGCACGATGTGCTGCGCGGAGACATGACCCTCGCCGATCGCGGCGTACAGCGCGGAGATGTCCGAGTAGCGCATCTCGTGCGCGAGCGTGACGAGGGAGTCGCCGGTGAGGATGCGCTGGATCGGCAGGTTCTGCTTGCGCATCGCCCGGACGATCGCGTCCTTGCCCTGCTCGATCGCCTCGTCCCGGCGCTCCTTGGAGAACCAGGCGCGGATCTTGTTGCGGGCGCGCGGCGACTTGACGAAGCCGAGCCAGTCGCGGGACGGTCCGGCACCGGGTGCCTTGGAGGTGAAGACCTCCACCAAGTCGCCGTTGTCCAGGGTGGATTCGAGCGGTACGAGCCTGCCGTTGACCCGCGCTCCTATGGTGCGGTGGCCGACCTCGGTGTGGACGGCGTACGCGAAGTCGACGGGCGTGGCCCCCGCGGGCAGCGCGATGACGTCGCCCTTGGGGGTGAAGACGAAGACCTCGTTGCGGGACAGGTCGAAGCGCAGGGACTCCAGGAACTCGCCGGGATCCTCGGTCTCCTTCTGCCAGTCCAGCAACTGCCGCAGCCACGCCATGTCGTTGATGGCGTCCTTGTCCTTGCCGGAGGCCTTGGGCACGTCCGTACGCACCTTGGAGGCACCGGCGACGGCCTCCTGCTTGTACTTCCAGTGCGCGGCGATGCCGTACTCGGCGCGGCGGTGCATGTCGAAGGTGCGGATCTGCAGTTCGACCGGCTTGCCGTTGGGCCCGATGACCGTCGTGTGCAGCGACTGGTACATGTTGAACTTGGGCATCGCGATGTAGTCCTTGAACCGGCCCGGGACCGGGTTCCATCGCGCGTGCACGGTGCCGAGGGCGGCGTAGCAGTCACGGACCGTGTCGACAAGGACACGGATCCCCACCAGGTCGTAGATCTCGGCGAAGTCGCGGCCCCGCACGATCATCTTCTGGTAGACGCTGTAGTAGTGCTTCGGGCGGCCGGTGACGGTCGCCTTGATGCGGGCGGCCCGCAGGTCGGCCTGGACCTCGTCGGTCACTATGGCGAGGTACTCGTCCCGCTTGGGCGCCCGCTCGGCGACGAGCCGCACGATCTCGTCGTACATCTTGGGGTAGAGGATCGCGAACGCGAGGTCCTCCAGCTCCCACTTGATGGTGTTCATGCCCAGGCGGTGGGCGAGCGGCGCGTAGATCTCCAGCGTCTCGCGCGCCTTCTTCTCCTGCTTCTCGCGCTTCAGGTAGCGCATGGTGCGCATGTTGTGCAGGCGGTCGGCGAGCTTGATGACCAGGACGCGCGGGTCCTTGGCCATCGCCACGACCATCTTGCGCACGGTCTCGGCCTGCGCGGCCTCGCCGAACTTGACCTTGTCCAGCTTGGTGACGCCGTCGACGAGGAGGGCGACGACGTCGCCGAAGTCGCGGCGCAGGTCGTCCAGGCCGTACTCGGTGTCCTCGACGGTGTCGTGCAGCAGCCCCGCCATCAGGGTGGCCGGGTCCATGCCCAGCTCGGCGAGGATGGTGGTGACGGCGAGCGGATGCGTGATGTACGGGTCGCCGCTCTTGCGCTTCTGGCCGCGGTGCCAGCGCTCGGCGACCTGGTAGGCGCGCTCGATCTGGCGCAGCGTGGAGTTCTCGATCTTGGGGTCGTTGCTGCGCACTATCCGCAGCAGGGGTTCCAGGACCGGGTTGTACGGGTTCGCGCGCTGCACACCGAGGCGGGCGAGGCGGGCGCGGACGCGGTTGGAGGAGCCGGTGCGGACGGGCTGGCCGACGGGCTGACGCACGACGGGGGGCTGGGCCGGGCGCTCGGGCGGGGCCGGCTTGGGACGTGCGGCCTCGGCAGCCTTCTCGACGGGCGCGGACTGGGCGTGCTCGATCGGCCCGCGGGTGTCGTTCTTCGCGTCGGACACGTGCGGCGCGGGCTTCGCCGCGGCGGCCGAGGCGGACTCGGGCTTGGCGGCGGTCAGGTGCTGGGCCTCGTCTGGCAAGAGGGCTCCTCGTGCGCGATCCGGGTCCCCCGGTCAGGCTCCGGAGACCCCATGGTAGCGATCCTGCGGCTGGTCATCGCCTTCAGCCTGAAGTGAGGACCGTCAACCAGTGCAACGCGGGAGGCTTCCGCCGGATTCCGAAGAGGTGGATTCCGGGTGTTCGCAGGGCGTGCGGGGGGTGTCCTGCGGGGTGGCCTCGGCTTCGCCTTCGGCCCGCTTTTGTTTTCCCACCCGCACCACCCGTGCACCTTTCGCCGTCGGCGGCCGCGGCAGGTGTAGGGGTGCGGGTGGGAAACACAAAGCGGCCTACGGCGAAGCCGAGGCCGCTTGTGCGGTAACGCGCTCAGACCTGGAGCAGTGCCTCCAGCGGCGCTCCGCCCAGCGCCGGCTCCAGCCGGGTCCGGCCGCCCAGGAAGCCGAGCTCCATCAGCACCGCGAGGCCGGAGACATCCGCACCGGCGCGCTGGATCAGCTGGATCGCGGCCTCGGCCGTACCGCCCGTGGCGAGCACGTCGTCCACGATCAGCACACGGTCACCGGCGGCCAGATCCTCCGCGTGCACCTCGATCTCGGCCGAGCCGTACTCCAGGTCGTACGCCTGGCGCAGCGTCGCTCCGGGCAGCTTGCCCGCCTTGCGGACCGGGATGAAGCCGAGGCCCGCGCGGACGGCCACCGGGGAGCCGAGGATGAAGCCCCGGGCCTCCAGTCCGACGATCTTGGTCGCGCCGGTGTTCGCGGCGATCTCGGCCAGCGCGTCGGTCAGCGCCGTGAACGCGGCCGGGTCCGCCAGCAGCGGGGTGATGTCCTTGAACATCACGCCCGGCTCGGGATAGTCGGCGACGTCCCGGATACGGCTGAGCAGCAGCCCTGTGATGTCCGCGAGCTCGGTCATCGGCGCTTCCCGGAGGGTCGGCCGCGGCCCCGGCTGCGGGACGCGGGCTGGTTGCGGGGGCCCACGACGGCGGGGGCGGCGTCGGAGTCGTCGTCGGACACCGTGCGGTCCGCGGTGAGGTCCTCCTCGGCGGCGGCCTGGGCGCGCTTGGCCAGGACCCGCTTGGTGAGGGCCTTCATCGCCGGCTCGCGCTCCTTGAGGTCGGCGACGAGCGGCGTGGCGATGAAGATCGAGGAGTAGGCACCGGCGGCGAGGCCGACGAACAGCGACAGCGAGATGTCGTTCAGCGTGCCGGCGCCGAGGAAGCCACCGCCGATGAAGAGCAGACCGGCGACCGGCAGCAGGGCGACGACCGTGGTGTTGATGGAGCGGACCAGGGTGCCGTTGATCGAACGGTTCGCGATGTCGCCGTAGGTCCAGCGGGTCTGCTTGGTGATGTCCTTCGTCTGCTCCTTGAGGCTGTCGAAGACGACGACCGTGTCGTAGAGCGAGTAACCGAGGATCGTCAGCAGACCGATGACCGTACCGGGCGTGACCTCGAAGCCGACGAGGGCGTAGATACCGGTCGTGATGGTGATGTCGTGGATCAGCGCGACCAGGGCCGCGACGGCCATGCGCCACTCGAAGGCGATGGCCAGGTAGATCACGACGAGCACCATGAAGATGCCCAGGCCCTCCCAGGCCTTGTTGGCGATCTGCTGGCCCCAGCTCGGGCCGACCAGGTCGGCGGCGAGCTTCTCGGGGTTGAGGCTCAGGTCCTTGGCCAGCTCCTGCTTGATCTTGTCGGACTGGCCGGTGTCGATGCCGGCGATCTGGATGCGCAGGCTGCCGTTGCCGAGCTTCTGCACGATCGCCTCATGGCCGGAGGCGTCCTTGGCGTAGGTCTCCGCCTGGGCCACCGAGGTGCTCATGCCGGTCGGCGTGGTGAAGACCGCGCCGCCCTTGAACTCGATGCCCATGTTCAGGCCACGCACCGCCAGGCCGAGGATGGCCGTGATGGTGATCAGGATGGAGATGCCGTACCAGATCTTGCGCTTGCCGACGAAGTCGTACGAGATCTCGCCGCGGTGCAGTCGAGCGCCGAGGTTGCCGAGTTTCGACATGGCTCAGGCCTCCTTCGGGTCGACAGAGCCGGCGGCAGGACCGGCGGGACGGCGGGTGCGGCGCAGCGGCGGCTTGGCACCCAGGCTCTTCGGGTCGAGACCGGACCACTTGTGGCCGTTCGCGAAGAACTTACGGCGGGCGAGGAGTGTCATCAGCGGCTTGGTGAACAGGAAGACGACGACGACGTCGAGCAGGGTGGTCAGGCCGAGGGTGAACGCGAAGCCCTGGACCTTGCCGACGGTCACGATGAACAGGACGGCGGCGGCGAGGAACGACACGAAGTCGGAGACCAGGATGGTGCGCCGGGCGCGCGGCCAGCCCCGCTCGACGGCGGGGCGCAGGGTGCGGCCCTCGCGGATCTCGTCCCGGATGCGTTCGAAGTACACGATGAACGAGTCCGCGGTGATACCGATGGCGACGATGGCACCGCAGACGGCCGGCAGATTCAGCGCGAAGCCGATGGCCGGGCCGAGCAGCGACATGATCACGTAGGTGAGGATCGCGGAGACGAGCAGGGAGGCCATGGCGACGACCGACAGGCCGCGGTAGTACGCGACCAGGTAGATCACGACCAGGGCGAGGCCGATCGCGCCGGCGAGCAGACCGGCGTGCAGCTGCTCACCGCCGAGCGCGGCGGTGACGGTGGTGACGGACTGCTCCTGGAAGGAGAGCGGCAGGGCGCCGTACGACAGCATGTTGGCGAGGCTCTGGGCGTCCTGCTGGGTGAAGCTGCCGGAGATCTCCGCCTGGCCGCCGGTGATGGCCTGCCGCACGAACGGGCTGGAGACGACCTCGCCGTCGAGGACGATGGCGAACTCGTTCTGCGGGTCCTGCTTCTGGGCCAGCTGGCCGGTGATGTCGGCGAACTTCTTGGAGCCGCCGGAGGTGAAGGTCATCTGGACCTGCCAGCCGGAGGCGCCCTGGGTGTCGAAGACGGCCTGCGCCTTCTTCACGTCGGTGCCGTCGACGGCGGCCGGGCCGAGCACGTACTTGTACCAGAGCTTCTTGATCTGGCCGCAGGCCACCGTGGGCTCACCGGGCTTGGCGGCGCCGCCCACCTTGGCGCGCTCGGCGGGCTTGGTGCAGTCCAGGGCGGCGTACTGGGCCTGGAGCTTGGCGGCGGCCGAGCCGCTGCTCGAGGAGGCCGAGGGGGTGGCCGACGGCTTGGAGCTGCCGGAGGCGGAGGTGCTCGGCGAGGGGGTGGAGTCGGCCTTCAGCGCGTCCGTGACCGCGCGGCCCTGGGAGGTCGCCGAGGCCGTAGGGGACGCGGTGGAGGACGAGGACGCCTTCTCCTTGGAGGAAGAGGCGGAGGGGCTCGTGCTCGGCTTCGGCGAGGAGCTGCCGCTGGGGGACGCGCTCGGCGAGGGGCTCTGCCCGGCGGGGACGCTGGGCTCGCTGGCCAGGACCGGGCGGAAGTACAGCTTGGCGGTGGTGCCGACCTGCTGCTGGGCTTCCTTGGAGTTGGTGCCCTTGGGGATGTTGACGATGATGTTGTCGTTCCCCTGGGTCTGCACCTCCGCCTCGGAGACGCCGAGGCCGTTGACACGGCGGTTCATGATGTCGACCGCGGTGTCCATGTTGGCCTTGTTGATCGCGGACCCCTGGTCGGCCTTCGCCTTGAGCGTGATGCTCGTACCACCGGCGAGGTCGATGCCGAGACGCGGAGTGGTGTTCCCGGAGAGGAACATGCCTCCGGTGAGCGCCACGATGGCGATCAGGATGAGGGCCAGCGAGCGCCCCGGCTTGCTCTGGGCACTCGCGCTCCGGCCCCTCTTAGGTGCTGCCACCTTCTCGTACTCCCTCTCGGGCCGCCCCGCGCCCGGTCGGCGCGGTCGGCCATGACATGGTGTCGGGCTGTCCGTGCGGGAAACAGACGCCCGGTGGTGCGCGGGGCGTGATTATGCCGCGCAGCGCACCACCGGGGCGTGACTACTTCGCGTCGGAGTCGCCGTCGGTCTTCTTCGGCTCGTCCTCCGCCTTGGCCTCGGCGGCCTCGGCCGCGTCGGTGCCGTCTTCGCCAGCGTCCTTCTTACCGAGGTCGACGGCCTTGTCGTCGGAGGCGGCGGCAGCGGGCGAGTCGGACTCGTCGGTCTCGGTGAGGGAGGAGGCGTCGTCCGGGACGATGTCGGCGTCGGCCTTCAGGTCGTGCTCGATGCCGTGGACGATGCGGTTGTACTCGTCGTCCGTGAGGACGGCGCCGATCGCGTTCTTGGCGAAGAGGAGCTCGACGCCCGGACCGGCGTCGAGGAGGACCGTGTCCTCATTGACCTCCTTGACCGTCGCGTACATCCCCCCGATCGTGCGGACACCGGAGCCGGGCTGCATCTCGTTCCGCATGGTGGCAGCCTGCTGCTGCTTCTTCTTGGCCGAGCGCGTCATCAGGAACATGGCCGCGATGAGCACGATGAAGGGGAGAAGGGTAAAGGCATTCACGGGACGGGGTTTCCTTCGCGCGACCGCGACGGAGAGCGGCCTTTTGGATGGGGGTGTGGTCGGCGCCGCCCGCAAGGGCGGCATCGGCGGAGTCTAAGCGAGTCCGCGTGCATGGAACAACGCTCAGCATGGCACCTGGGTTCCTGCCCGGGCCAATGCCTTGGCCGTCCCATAGCCATCATGGCCCCATCAGGTCCCGAACAGGTCCTGTTGTCCGTTTCCCCCGGTCGTGCCCCCGGTCGCCGAGTGGGGCGGGGTCAGGCCGAGGTGCGCCCAGGCGGCGGGCGTGGCGACCCGGCCGCGCGGGGTCCGGGCGAGCAGTCCCTCCCGGACGAGGAACGGTTCGGCGACCTCCTCGACGGTCTCCCGCTCCTCCCCCACCGCGACGGCGAGCGTGGACAGGCCGACCGGGCCGCCGCCGAAGAGCTTCAGCAGGGCCTGAAGGACGGCGCGGTCGAGGCGGTCGAGGCCGCGCGCGTCGACCTCGTAGACGGCGAGGGCGGCCGCGGCGATCTCGCGGGTGACCAGGCCGTCCGCCTTGACCTGCGCATAGTCGCGGACGCGGCGCAGCAGGCGGTTGGCGATGCGGGGCGTGCCACGGGAGCGGCCGGCGATCTCGGCGGCGCCGTCCGGCTCGATCTCGACGTCCAGCAGGTTCGCCGAGCGGTGCACGACCCGTTCCAGTTCGCGCGGCTCGTAGAACTCCATGTGCGCGGTGAAGCCGAAGCGGTCGCGCAGCGGGGGCGGCAGCAGGCCCGCGCGCGTGGTGGCGCCGACCAGGGTGAAGGGGGGCAGTTCGAGCGGGATGGCGGTGGCGCCGGGGCCCTTGCCGACGATGACGTCGACACGGAAGTCCTCCATCGCCATGTACAGCATCTCCTCGGCGGGCCGGGACATGCGGTGGATCTCGTCGAGGAAGAGGACCTCGCCCTCCTGGAGGGAGGAGAGGATCGCGGCGAGGTCGCCGGCGTGCTGGATGGCGGGGCCGGAGGTGATGCGGATGGGGGCGCCCATCTCGGCCGCGATGATCATCGACAGGGTGGTCTTGCCGAGGCCGGGCGCGCCGGAGAGCAGCACATGGTCGGCGGTGGCGCCACGCGCGCGTGCGGCGCGCAGGACGAGGTCGAGCTGTTCGCGGACCTTCTCCTGGCCGATGAACTCGCCGAGGTCCTTGGGGCGCAGCGCGGCCTCGACGGCCTGGTCCTCCCGGTCGGCGGACGCACCGACGAGCCGCTCGGAGGCGGGGGTGTCGGTGGTGTCGTCCCAGTTCATATGCGTGTGCCTCGATCGTCGTGGGGTCAGCGGGCGCGGTTCAGGGTCTGCAGGGCGGCCTTCAGCAGCTGCCCGACCTGCGGGGTACCGCCGGCGGCCTCCGCCTGGGGCGCCACGGCGGCAACGGCCTCGTCGGCCTCGCGGGTGGCGTAGCCGAGACCGATGAGGGCCGCGTGCAGCTGGTCGCGCCACCCCTGGGTGACCGGGGCGCCGACCGCGGGGGCGCCGACGGGTTCGCCGAGCCGGTCCTTCAGCTCCAGCAGCAGCTTCTGCGCGCCCTTCTTGCCGATGCCGGGGACGGCGGTGAGGGCCTTCTCGTCGCTGGTGGCCACGGCGCGGCGCAGCGCGTCCGGGGTGTGCACGGCGAGCATGGCCTGGGCGAGGCGCGGGCCGACGCCGCTCGCGGTCTGGAGCAGCTCGAAGACCTGGCGCTCGTCGTCGTCGACGAAGCCGTACAGGGTCAGCGAGTCCTCACGGACGACGAGGGAGGTGTGCAGCTTGGCGGGCTGACCGATGCGGAGCGTGGACAGCGTGTTGGGCGTGCACTGGACGGCCATGCCGACGCCGCCGACCTCGACGACCGCTGCGTCGGGGGCGAGCGCGGCGACCGTGCCACTGACGAAGGCGATCATGCCGTACGGCCTTTCGTTGCGTTGACGGTGTGGCGGGCGACCGCCTGCTGGAGCCGGTTCTGGGCGGGGGCGCGCCAGATGTGGCAGATGGCGAGCGCGAGGGCGTCCGCGGCATCGGCGGGCTTGGGCGGCGCGGAGAGCCGGAGCAGCCGGGTGACCATGGCGCCGACCTGGGCCTTGTCGGCACGTCCGGAGCCGGTGACGGCCGCCTTGACCTCGCTCGGGGTGTGCAGGGCGACCGGGATGCCGCGCCGGGCGGCGCACAGCATGGCCACGGCGCTGGCCTGGGCGGTGCCCATCACCGTACGGACATTGTGCTGGCTGAAGACTCGCTCTACGGCGACGAACTCGGGCCGGTGCTCGTCCAGCCACTGCTCGATGCCCTGCTCCACGGCAAGGAGGCGGTGGCTGAGATCGGCGTCCGCGGGCGTGCGTACGACACCGACGCCGAGCATGGTGAGCGGGCGGCCCGCGACCCCCTCGACGACACCGACACCACACCGGGTCAGCCCGGGGTCCACCCCCAGTACGCGCACCGGGCCCCTCCCTCCGATCGCCTCGATCACGTGTTTGTGCAGGCTATCGGGTCCCACTGACAATGACGGCGGGCCGGTGGGACGTGTCCCACCGGCCCGCCGGAAATCCGCTGAACCCGCGGAGCGTTACGCGTCGACCTTCTCCATGATCTCGTCGCTCACGTCGAAGTTGGCGAAGACGTTCTGCACGTCGTCGCTGTCCTCGAGGGCGTCGATGAGCTTGAAGATCTTCTTGGCGCCCTCCTCGTCCAGCTCGACCTGGACGGACGGCACAAAGCTGGACTCGGCGGAGTCGTAGTCGATGCCGGCCTCCTGGAGGGCGGTGCGCACTGCGACCAGGTCGGTGGCCTCGCTGATGACCTCGAAGGTCTCGCCGAGGTCGTTGACCTCCTCGGCGCCCGCGTCCAGGACGGCACCGAGCACGTCGTCCTCGCTCAGCTCGCCCTTGGGGACGATGACGACGCCCTTGCGGCTGAACATGTAGGACACCGAGCCCGGGTCGGCCATGTTGCCGCCGTTGCGGGTCATGGCGACGCGGACGTCGGAGGCGGCGCGGTTGCGGTTGTCGGTGAGGCACTCGATGAGCACCGCGACACCGTTGGGGCCGTAGCCCTCGTACATGATCGTCTCGTAGTCGGCGCCGCCGGCCTCGAGACCGCCACCGCGCTTGATCGCGGAGTCGATGTTCTTGTTCGGGACCGACTGCTTCTTGGCCTTCTGGACGGCGTCGTAGAGCGTCGGGTTGCCGTCGAGGTCGACGCCGCCCATGCGCGCCGCGACCTCGATGTTCTTGATCAGCTTCGCGAAGAGCTTGCCGCGCTTGGCATCGATCACGGCCTTCTTGTGCTTCGTCGTGGCCCATTTAGAGTGGCCGGACATCTGCCTGTCTCCTTCGCGTAACCAATCTCTGTACGAACGTCAGAGATCCTACAAGGACTCCGACGCCCGGTTGGCGCGCACCATGTCGACGAAGAGGGAGTGCACACGGTGGTCGCCGGTCAGTTCCGGATGGAACGACGTGGCGAGCGCGTTGCCCTGGCGGACGGCGACGATGTGACCGTCGTGCTCGGCGAGCACCTCGGCCTCGGCCCCGACGGACTCGACCCACGGGGCACGGATGAAGACGCCCTCTACAGGATCGCCCTCGACGCCCTTGACGTCGACCGCGGCCTCGAACGACTCGTTCTGCCGTCCGAAGGCGTTGCGGCGCACGATCATGTCGATGCCGCCGATGGTCTCCTGACCCGAGCGAGGGTCGAGGATCTTGTCGGCGAGCATGATCATGCCCGCGCAGGTGCCGTAGACGGGCATGCCGTCACGCACGCGCGCGCGGAGGGGCTCCATCACGCCGAACAGCACGGCCAGCTTGGAGATGGTGGTGGACTCGCCGCCGGGCAGGACGAGGCCGTCGACCTCGGCGAGTTCCTCGGGGCGCCGCACCGGCCTGGCCACGGCGTCGGCCGCGGCCAGGGCGATGAGGTGCTCCCGTACGTCGCCCTGGAGGGCCAGGACGCCTATGACAGGAGTGTTCATGGGGTTCGGTTACCTGTGTGCTTACCAGCCGCGGTTCGCGTAGCGCTCGGTCTCGGGGAGGGTGTCGCAGTTGATGCCGACCATGGCCTCGCCGAGGTTGCGGGACGCGTCCGCGATGATCTTCGGGTCGTCGTAGAAGGTGGTGGCCTTCACGATGGCGGCGGCGCGCTTGGCCGGGTCGCCGGACTTGAAGATGCCGGAGCCGACGAACACGCCTTCGGCGCCGAGCTGGCGCATCAGGGCCGCGTCGGCCGGGGTGGCGACGCCGCCGGCGGAGAAGAGGACGACCGGGAGCTTGCCCAGCTCGGCGACCTCCTTGACCAGCTCGTACGGGGCGCGCAGCTCCTTGGCGGCGGCGTACAGCTCGTGGTTGTCGAAGCCGCGCAGCTTGGCGATCTCGTTCTTGATCTGGCGCAGGTGACGGACGGCCTCGACGACGTTGCCGGTGCCGGCCTCGCCCTTGGAGCGGATCATCGCGGCGCCCTCGGCGATGCGGCGCAGGGCCTCGCCCAGGTTGGTGGCACCGCAGACGAACGGAGTGGTGAAGGCCCACTTGTCGGAGTGGTTGACCTCGTCGGCCGGGGTGAGGACCTCGGACTCGTCGATGTAGTCGACGCCGAGGGACTGCAGCACCTGGGCCTCGACGAAGTGGCCGATGCGGGACTTGGCCATGACCGGGATCGAGACGGCGTCGATGATGCCCTCGATCATGTCCGGGTCGGACATGCGGGCCACGCCGCCGTCCTTGCGGATGTCGGCCGGGACCCGCTCCAGGGCCATGACGGCGACGGCGCCCGCGTCCTCGGCGATCTTCGCCTGCTCCGGCGTGACGACATCCATGATCACGCCGCCCTTGAGCTGCTCGGCCATGCCGCGCTTCACGCGGGCGGTGCCGGTCTCGGGGGCCTGGTTCTCGGTGCTGGACACGGGTGACCTCACTGATGGGAAAGAGGATTTCTGCACCGACGAGGAAACGTGAGTGGACCAGGCCACAGCAAGGGCCAATGGCAAGCCGGTGGATCCTTTTCGTTCAGGGGAGGTTCCCCTGGGGGTTCAGGCGGCCCGCTCCACCAGGGCCACGGGGGGCTCGTCGTCCATCTCGAAGGCCAGCGGGAACGGGGCGTGGCCGGCCAGCCGGAACCAGCGGACCTTGCGGTGTTCGCGCAGCCTGCGGGCGGCTCCGACGGCGTCGTTGTGGAAGCGGCGGGCCATCGGGACCCGGCGGACGGCCTCGGCCAGCTCGTGGGCCGCCTCCTCGCCGCCGGGTGCCTCCCGTACGGCCTCCACCTGGGCCGGTTCCGCGAAGACCGCGCGCAGCGCCTGGCTCAGCTCGCTCTCCGCGACCTCGCGCTGCTCCTCCTCGGCCTGCCGGGCGGCGTGCGCGGCCTCGTACAGCACGATCGAGGCGGCCGGGTCCAGCACACCCGAGGTCGCGAGTTCCTGCGCGACGGAGGCCCGGCGCAGCAGCTGCGCGTCGAGCGCGGCCCGCGCGGCGTCCATGCGCACGTGCAGCCGGTCCAGCCGCCCGGCCGTCCAGCTCAGGTACACACCGATCGCGACGAGTGCGACAAGGATCCAGATGAGGGTTGCGGTCACGCCGGAAGGCTATCGGCTGCGCACACCCGGCCTTCACGGCAATCCCGCACCGGGTCCGGCCGCCCTCCAGCAGGCTGGGCGCGCCACCGAGTGCTGCTGCGGGTGCTCCGGCCCGGTACGCGACTGAGGCTGCGGGCGCGCCGCAGCGGCTCAGGACTACGGCTGTCGCCCGCACGGCACGGCACGGACACCGGGACCGCAGCGGACCGGTCCCCGCGGACCCCGGAAGCGTCCGGGCCGTCCTGTGACTCGCGGGCTGGGCCGGGGGCTGGTGGCCTGGGGCGGCCCGGCCGGGGCTGAGGCTCTGCCTGTTCGCGGTGGGCGGTGCCACTGTGGTGCGGGGAGGAATCGGGCTGGGCCAGGTGCAAGGCGGCCCGGCCGAGGCTGAGGCTCCGCACGGTCCGTGGTGGCTGGCATCGGCTGGTGCCGGGGGGAATCGGGCTGGGCCAGGCGCTAGGTGGTGGACCGGCCGAGACCAAGGATCCGCACCGTCCGCGAGGGCCGACGCCGGGTGGTACGGCCGGCCCCAGTGCGTCGTGGGCCGGCTGGCGCTGAGGCTCCGCACGGTCTGCGGTAGCCGGGGAAGGCTGGGACCGGGAGGGCGTGGCTGTGGTCGTGGGGTGGGTCGGGTTCGTGTCGGTCGGGTGTGTCCCGCGCCCGCGTTGCGGCACCGCTCCGGCCGATCGGCCCCTGCAGCCCGGACCGTGTTCGTGGTCTCAGTCGCGGGCGAGCCCGAAGCGTGCCCGGAGCCCCGTCGTGCGCTCGTCCGCGGCGACCGCTGCCGCGCCGGCCGTGACCGTTTCGTAGACGGACAGGATGTCCGCGCCGACCGTCGACCAGTCGAAGCGCCGTACATGGGCGCTGCCGCGTTCGCGCAGCTCGGTGCGGCGGGCTGGGTCCTCCAGGAGCCGTACGGCCACCTCGGCGAGTGCGTCGGCGTCCTCGTTGGCGAAGACCTCGCCCGCCTCGCCCTGGTCCAGGACCTGCACGAAGGCGTCCAGGTCGGAGGCGAGGACAGGGGCGCCCGCGGACATCGCCTCCACCAGGATGATGCCGAAGCTCTCGCCTCCGGTGTTGGGCGCGACGTACAGGTCGACGCTGCGCAGGAAGCTCGCCTTGTCCTCGTCGCTGATCATGCCGAGGAACTCCACGCGCGAGCGCAGCTCCTTCGGCAGGTCCTCGACGGCCGCCTCCTCGTCGCCGCGCCCCGCGACCAGCAGCCGGGTCTGCGGGCGGGCGGCGAGGATCTTCGGCAGGGCCTTCATGAGGACCGGCAGGCCCTTGCGGGGCTCGTCGATGCGGCCGATGAAGCCGATGGTGTCGCCCTGCCACTCCGGCTTCGGCTCGGCCTTCGCGAAGAAGTCCACGTCGACGCCGTTGGGGATGACCACCGCGTCTCCGCCGAGGTGCTCGACCAGCGTCCGGCGGGCGTACTCGCTGACCGCGATCCGGGCGCTGATCTTCTCCAGGGCGGCCTGGAGGATGGAGTACGCGGCGATCATCGCGCGCGAGCGCGGGTTGGACGTGTGGAAGGTGGCCACGATCGGGCCGGACGCCGCCCAGCAGGTCAGCAGGCCCAGCGAGGGCGAGGTCGGCTCGTGGATGTGGACCACGTCGAAGGCGCCCTCGTGCAGCCAGCGCCGTACCCGCGCGGCCGACAGGAAGCCGAAGTTCAGCCGGGCCACCGAGCCGTTGTACGGCACCGGGACCGCGCGGCCGGCCGAGACGACGTACGGCGGCAGCGGGGTGTCGTCGTCGGCCGGGGCGAGCACGGAGACGTCGTGCCCGAGGCGGAGGAAGTACTCGGCGAGGTCGCGGATGTGGAACTGGACCCCGCCGGGCACGTCCCAGGAGTACGGGCAGACGATCCCGATTCTCACGAGGGTCCCTTCGCGGGGTCGAGGTCGGCGAGCCACAAGCGCTGGAGCATGTGCCAGTCCTCCGGATGGTCGGCGATCCCGGTGGCGAAGGCGTCGGCCAGCGCCTGTGTCATGACAGACGTCTTCTCGGCGCGCGTACCTGACTCCGGTACCTCGATCGGGGGGTGCACACGGCCCTGCATGACGGGCGAGTCGTCGTACCAGAGCGTGACCGGCAGTAGCAGCGCGCCGGTCTGCTGGGCGAGCAGAGCCGGGCCCGCGGGCATCCGGGTCCGCTCGCCGAAGAAGTCGACCTCGACACCGGAGGCGGACAGGTCCCGGTCGGCGACCAGGCAGACCAGACCGCCGTCACGCAGCCGCCGGGCCAGGGTGCCGAAGGCGGAGCCGCCGCTGTGCGGCAGGACCTCCATGCCGAGACCCTCGCGGTAGGCGACGAAACGGTCGTACAGCGTCTCGGGCTTCAGCCGCTCGGCGACCGTGGTGAACGGCGTCTCCAGCTTGGTGGTGACCCAGGCGCCGGCCAGGTCGTAGTTGCCCATGTGCGGCAGGGCGAGGATGACGCCCTGGGGGGAGGCGAGCCCGTCGGTGAGGTAGTGCACGTCCTTCGGGTCGAAGCCCGTCTTTATGCGCTCGCGGCTCCAGGCCGGCAGCCGGAAGGACTCCATCCAGTAGCGCAGGTACGAGCGCATGCCCGCGCGGGACAGCTCGCGCAGGCGCTCCGGGCCGGCGTCGGGCAGCACGCGCGCGTAGTTGGACTCGAGGCGCTGTACGCCCTTGCCGCGCTGCTTCCAGGCGAGGTCGGCGATGGTACGGCCGAGACGGACCGCGGCGGGTTCGGGGAGCTTCTTGACGGTGCTCCAGCCGACGCCGTACAGCCCGTCGGTGAGCCGTTCGGCGGCGCTCACTTCGCGGCCTCGCTGGGGCTCTGCCGGGCCGCGGCGGCCTCGGCCTCCGCGGACTCGCGGCGCACGGTGACGACCCGCTGGATCAGCGTGACGAGGCTGCCGACGGCGACGATCCACAGGGCGATCGGCAGCAGCCACTGGATGCCCGGCACACCGAACTTGTGGAAGCCCGCGAAACCGGCCGCGACCAGCGAGATCACCAGCCGCTCGGCGCGCTCGACGAGCCCGTTGACGGCGACCGGCAGCCCGATCGACTCGCCGCGCGCCTTGGTGTACGACACCACCTGGCCGCTGGCCAGGCAGAAGATCGAGACGGCGCACAGGGCGTTGTTGTGGCCGTTGCCCGCGTACCAGAGCGCGAAGCCGCCGAAGATGGCGCCGTCGGCGACCCGGTCGAGGGTGGAGTCCAGGAAGGCGCCCCAGCGGCTGGAGCGGCCCAGCTGCCGGGCCATGTTGCCGTCGACCAGGTCGGAGAAGACGAACAGGGTGATCACGACCGTGCCCCAGAAGAACTCTCCCCGGGGGTAGAAGACCAGCGCTCCCGCGACCACTCCGGCCGTGCCGATGAGCGTGACCGTGTCTGGGCTGACCCCCCGCCGGATGAGAAACGCGGCGAACGGCGTGAGGACACGCGTGAAGAATGCACGCGCGTACTTGTTCAGCATGGCCTTCCCGACGGTCGGTGTCGCCGCGGCCCCTGGTGGCCTCCGGCTGGCCCATCGTAGCCACGCGCGTGCGTGCGTGACGGGCGGGCACCCACGGCCCGTGGCGCGAACCGGTATGCGCCGCCGTACGCGGGCGCGCGCGGCGCGATCGGCGGCCGTGGCTGTCGTTCGTATGGACGCAGCGTGACGGGAGTGGAAAGCTCGAATAACCGCGGGCGTCGCCGGAGCCGCCAGTGCACGCGGGTCCCGCACGTCCGCGCCCACACATGACCTCACCGTGCACGGGAGGCAGGATCATGGGCGACAAGACACAGACACACCACCCCGGGGCCGCCGGCAGGGCTCTGGAGGCCGACCAGCCCGCATCCGTACGGAACGTGGTGCTGGTCGGCCACTCCGGTTCGGGCAAGACGACTCTGGTGGAGGCCCTCGCGCTGAGTGCGGGGGCGGTGAACCGGGCGGGCCGCGTGGAGGACGGCGGAACCGTCTCGGACTACGACGAGATCGAGCACCGGCAGCAGCGCTCCGTACAGCTCTCCCTGGTGCCGGTCGAATGGGACGGCATCAAGATCAACGTCCTCGACACTCCCGGATACGCCGATTTCGTCGGGGAGCTCAGGGCCGGTCTGCGTGCGGCGGACGCGGCCCTCTTCGTCGTCTCGGCCTCGGACGGCGTGGACGGCTCCACGCGGATGGTCTGGGAGGAGTGCGCGGCCGTCGGGATGCCGCGCGCGATCGTGATCACACACCTGGAGGCCGCACGCGCGGACTTCGAGGAGATGACACGTACGTGCGCCGAGGCCTTCGGCGGCGACGACCCGGACGCGGTGCTGCCGCTGTATCTGCCGCTGCGCGGACCCGAGGGTCCCGACGGGCACGCGCCCGTGACCGGGCTGGTCGGGCTGCTGTCGCAGAAGGTGTTCGACTACTCGACCGGCGAGCGCAAGGAGTCCGAGCCCGGCGAGGACCAGCTGCCGCACATCGAGGAGGCCCGCAACCGGCTCATCGAGGGGATCATCGCCGAGAGCGAGGACGAGACCCTCATGGACCGCTATCTCGGTGGCGAGCAGGTCGACGTCAAGACGCTGATCCAGGACCTGGAGCGGGCCGTCGCCCGCGGCTCCTTCTTCCCCGTCCTGGCCGCCGCCCCCGCCGCCGACGGCGCCAAGCAGGGGCTCGGCACGGTCGAGCTGCTGGAGCTGGTCACCGGCGGCTTCCCGACCCCGTTCGAGCATCCGCTGCCCGAGGTCACCACCGTCGACGGCAAGGCGCGCCGGCTGAAGCCGTGCGACACCGGCGGACCGCTGGTCGCCGAGGTCGTGAAGACCTCCTCCGACCCCTACGTCGGCCGCGTCTCCCTGGTGCGCCTGTTCTCGGGCACTCTGCGCCCCGACCAGACGGTGCACGTCTCCGGGCACGGACTGACCGACCGCGGCCACGAGGACCACGATGTCGACGAGAAGGTCGGCGCCCTGTCCATGCCCTTCGGCAAACAGCAGCGCCCGGTGACGCACGCCGTCGCCGGCGACCTGGTGTGCGTGGCCAAGCTCGGCCGTGCCGAGACCGGGGACACGCTCTCCGCCAAGGACGACCCGCTCCTGATGGAGCCCTGGCGGATGCCCGACCCGCTGCTGCCGCTCGCGATCCAGGCGCACAGCAAGGCCGACGAGGACAAGCTCTCGCAAGGCCTGTCCCGGCTGGTGGCCGAGGACCCGACGATGCGTCTGGAGCAGAACCAGGACACCCACCAGGTGGTCCTGTGGTGCCTGGGCGAGGCCCACGCGGACGTCGCCCTGGAGCGGCTGCGCAGCCGCTACGGCGTCCAGGTCGACGTCGTGCCGCACAAGGTCTCCCTCCGGGAGACGTTCGCGAACAAGGCCGCCGGGCGCGGGCGGCACGTGAAGCAGTCCGGCGGGCACGGCCAGTACGCCATCTGCGAGATCGAGGTGGAGCCGCTGCCGGGTGGCTCGGGCATCGAGTTCGTGGACAAGGTGGTCGGCGGCGCCGTACCGCGCCAGTTCATCCCGTCCGTGGAGAAGGGCGTACGGGCGCAGGCCGCCAAGGGGGTCGCCGCCGGATACCCGCTGGTGGACGTGCGGATCACGCTGCTGGACGGCAAGGCGCACTCGGTGGACTCCTCCGACGCCGCCTTCCAGACCGCGGGCGCCCTGGCACTGCGCGAGGCCGCGGCCGACGCGAAGATCCATCTGCTGGAGCCGGTGGCCGAGGTGTCCGTGCTGGTCGGCGACGACTACGTGGGCGCGGTGATGAGCGACCTGTCCAGCCGGCGCGGGCGGTTGCTCGGCACCGAACAGGTGGGCTCGGGGCGGACCCTGATCCGGGCCGAGGTGCCCGAGTTCGAGATCGGCCGGTACGCCGTGGACCTGCGCTCGCTGTCGCACGGCACGGCCCGTTTCGACCGCTCCTACGCCCGGCACGAGCCGATGCCGCCGCAGATCGCCGAACGGATCCGCGAACAGGCGGGCGAGAACGGGTAGTTCACCACTTCGCGCCGGGAGCGCGGGCGGGCGGCTTCGGCCGTCCGCCCGCGGGTTGTCGGTGGCGGCGGATACGCTGATCACCTGATCGCGTCGTGCCGCAGTCGTCCGGTGGTGACGGGTAATCGACGCGTCGGCCTGTTCAACAGGTGTGCGGAGCGAGGAAGTCGGGAAGGCCGCAGAAGCGAAACCGGCGGCGATGGGGGCGGGAATGTCGTTGGGAACGGAGTGGGACGGGCCCCAGGTACCCGTCTCGGGCGACGCGAGTCAGGCGGCGACGGCCGCGCTGGCCTCCGCGGCATACCGGGACAGCCCGATGGACGAGATCAAGAAGGCCGACAACGAATGGCACCAGACGACCGTCAATACCGGCCGGATCGCGCTGCTGCGGCCCAACCTCGGTGAGGCGTTCTCGCGGGCCGTGGTCGCCCGGATGCTCGCTCCCGGCCGCAAGCCGCTCATCCAGTCCTTCGGCTCCGAGCCCCAGTTCGTCGTCGAGCACTGCCTCGCGGCCAACAACATCCGCCGGGAGCGCGACAACCGTCTGACGGCCGTCACCGTCCTGTGCGGAGTGCTGTTCCTGCCCGGACTGATCGCCTGGCTGCTGGTCTTCCAGCTGCGCACGTTCGTCGCCAAGCGCGACGACAAACGGGTCGGCGCGCTCGCCACCGCCCTGCTCCTCGGTGTCGGCGTGCTCGCCGCGCTGTTCCTGATCAAGATGCCGTTCCACGGCTTCTGGGCGTGGTATGCCCGGGCGTGCGTCGTCGTGCCCGTGCTGGGCTGGTTCTGGGCCAAGCGGATCTGCGAGAGCACGGCCAAGGACCTACGGGCCCGCTGGGGCGGCCTGCTCTCGGGCACCAGCGTCGGCGCCAAGGTCCCCGAGGCCGTGCCGAGCGGTCCGAACCAGACCGCCGCCGAGGAACTGCGCCAGTCGCTGGCCCGGCTCGGCGCCGAGCAGCAATCCAACTCGGTCTTCTACGCAGGCCCCAAGGGCATACTCGGCATGGGCACCCGCTGGGGTTCCTGGCAGCTCGCCGAGGACCTGGTGGCCGCCGACCCGACCCGGGAGATCCACCCCTTCCGCAGCTGGGACGTCATACGCGCGATCCACGACCAGCTCGCCCTGCTGGAGCGCGGCCCGCTGAACACCGGCGGCTTCCCCAAGGCATCCATCAAGCACTGGATCGTCACGCCGATCGGTGAGAAGGCCGCTGAGGTGTCCCGGCCCGAGGGCACCGACGTCGAGGCCTTCCAGGTCAAGCCGCACGCGATACAGGAGATCTGCAACAAGCAGCAGTTCGGCAGCGGCGACCGGCACTATCTGGGTGTGCAGTGGACGCTGTGGGACGGGCAGCTGGTCATCACCATGCTGATCACCGTGACCGTGCTGCACGAGACGCTGCGCATCGAGGTCACCGGGCACGCGCTGGGACCGGTGAACCCCCTGTTCACCTCCAAGCCGGAGCCGCCGAGCAAGGAGGTCGCCAAGTCGCTCAAGCCCTGGGAGACCCGGAAGGTCATGCTGCCCCTGGTCACCACCGACGAGGTGGTACGGCTCGCGACGCGCGCCCCGCTGAGCTGGTATCCGCCGCTGCTCAACTGGCTCGGCGGCTCGGTGACCCTGCCTGAGCCGTTCGGCCTGCGGCACGCCTGGGCCGACCAGCCGTGGCGGCACCGCTTCATGGCCGACGACGCGCTGCGCGCGGCCACGCCGGTGCTACGGGTGGTGCACTCGGCGGCGATCAGGGTGCTGGAGGAGAACGGCGTGGACACGGAGAAGTTCGGGACGCGGTCCGGCATCCTCAGCGGGCTGGTGCAGGATGTGGCGCCCAGGAAAGCCGACCTGTACGACGCGTGAGCGGTGCCCTCGGCAGAGCGCACCCGGGCCTATGCCGGCCAGGCCTCGGCCAGCATCTTCCTGGTGTCGGCCAGAAGCTGCGGCAGCACCTTCGTGTGGCCCACGACCGGCATGAAGTTCGTGTCGCCGCCCCAGCGCGGCACGATGTGCTGGTGCAGGTGGGCGGCGATACCGGCGCCCGCGACCGTGCCCTGGTTCATGCCGATGTTGAAGCCGTGCGCGCCGGAGGCGGTACGCAGGGCCGTCATCGCCTGCTTGGTCAGCTCGGCCAGCTCGGCGGTCTCCGGCCCGGTCAGCTCGGTGTAGTCGGCGACGTGCCGGTACGGCACGGTCATCAGGTGGCCGCCGTTGTACGGGTAGAGGTTGAGGACGGCGTACACATGCTCCCCGCGCCGGACGATCAGTCCGTCCTCGTCGGACTTGGCCGGGATCGAGCAGAAGGGGCAGCCGTCGTCGGCCCCCGGACCGGTCGGCTTGTTCTCGCCCTGGATGTAGGCCATCCGGTGGGGCGTCCACAGGCGCTGGAACGCGTCCTGCGTCCCCACTCCGATCTGCTGCTCCGGCTCACTCGTCATGCTGTGCAGCATATGGCGTCCCGCCTGCGGACAGGGAAGGCCCCCGGGGAGAACCCCGGGGGCCTCGGAATCAGGCGGTTCAGACCTGGGCCCGCTCCACCACGACTTGAGCGATCTTGGCGATGGCCTCGTCGAAGGGGATGCCGTTCTCCTGGGAGCCGTCGCGGTAGCGGAAGGACACCGAGCCGTTCGACATGTCCTCGTCGCCCGCGATGACCATGAAGGGCACCTTCTGCTTCTGGGCGTTGCGGATCTTCTTCTGCATACGGTCCGAGGAGGAGTCCACCTCGACGCGCAGGCCCTTCTTCCGGGCCGCCGCCGCGAACTTCTGCAGGTACTCCACGTGCGCGTCGCCGATCGGGATGCCCAGCGCCTGCACCGGCGCCAGCCACGCCGGGAACGCGCCCGCGTAGTGCTCCAGGAGCACCGCGAAGAAGCGCTCGATCGAGCCGAAGAGGGCTCGGTGGATCATCACCGGGCGCTGCTTCGAGCCGTCCGGGCCCGTGTACTCCAGGTTGAACCGCTCGGGCAGGTTGAAGTCGAGCTGGATGGTCGACATCTGCCAGGTACGGCCGATCGCGTCCTTGGCCTGCACGGAGATCTTCGGGCCGTAGAAGGCGGCGCCGCCCGGGTCCGGGACGAGGGGCAGGCCCTGCTTCTCGGCGACCTGGCGCAGGGTCTCGGTCGCCTCCTCCCAGACCTCGTCGGAACCGACGAACTTCTCCGGGTCCTTGGTGGACAGCTCCAGGTAGAAGTCGGTCAGGCCGTAGTCGCGCAGCAGGCCGAGGACGAAGGTGAGCGTCTTGTCCAGCTCCTCGGACATCTGCTCACGGGTGCAGTAGATGTGCGCGTCGTCCTGCGTGAAGCCGCGGGCGCGGGTCAGGCCGTGCACGACGCCCGACTTCTCGTACCGGTACACGGTCCCGAACTCGAAGAGACGCAGCGGCAGTTCGCGGTAGGAGCGGCCGCGCGCGTCGAAGATCAGGTTGTGCATCGGGCAGTTCATGGGCTTGAGGTAGTAGTCCACGCCCTCGTCGAGCTGCATGGGCGGGTACATGCCCTCGGCGTACCAGTCCAGGTGCCCGGACGTCTCGAAGAGCTTCCCCTTCGTGGCGTGCGGGGTGTAGACGAACTCGTAGCCCTCTTCCTCGTGGCGGCGGCGCGAGTAGTCCTCCATGACCCGGCGGACGATGCCGCCCCTGGGGTGGAAGACGGCGAGGCCGGAGCCGATCTGCTCGGGGATGGAGAAGAGGTCCAGTTCGGTGCCGAGCTTGCGGTGGTCGCGCTTCTCGGCCTCGGCGAGGAAGTCCAGGTAGCCCTTCAGCTCGTCCTTGGACGGCCAGGCGGTGCCGTAGATGCGCTGCAGCATCGGGTTCTTCTCGCTGCCGCGCCAGTAGGCGGCCGCGTTGCGCATCAGCTTGAACGCCGGGATCAGGCGGGTGGAGGGCAGGTGCGGACCGCGGCAGAGGTCCTTCCAGCACAGCTCGCCGGTCTTGGCGTCCAGGTTGTCGTAGATCGTCAGCTCGCCGGCGCCGACCTCGACGTCCGCGCCGTCGTCGTGCGAGGCCGAGCCCTTGAGGCCGATCAGCTCCAGCTTGTACGGCTCGTCGGCCAGCTCCTCGCGGGCGGCCTCGTCGGTCACCACACGGCGGGCGAACTTCTGCCCCCGCTTCTGGATCTCCTGCATCTTCTTCTCGATGGCCTTGAGATCCTCGGGCGTGAACGGCTTCTCGACGTCGAAGTCGTAGTAGAAGCCGTCCTTGACGGGCGGGCCGATGCCCAGCTTCGCCTCGGGGAACAGCTCCTGCACGGCCTGGGCCATGACGTGCGCGGTGGAGTGGCGCAGGATGTTCAGGCCGTCCTCGGACGAGATCTCTACACCCTCGACCTCGTCACCCTCGGACAGCTCGTGGGCGAGGTCCTTCAGCTCACCGCCCACGCGCGCGGCGATGATCGAGCGCTCGCCCGCGAAGAGGTCGGCGGCCGTAGTGCCCGTCGTCACCACGCGTTCTTCCCGCTCGGAATCGCGTTGGATGATCACACGGACGTCTGACACCGGTCTCTCCTGACTGAAGGTGGGGTGCGGCGCCGTACCAGGAACGCGCGCACAGGCGATCGTACCGACCCCACGGCACCGACCGCGAAACGGTCACCCTCAGTCCCCTGTCCGATACTGCTCAGTCCTCGTCCCCGTACTCTCCCGGCTCCCTGTCCCCGCACGCCTCCTCGAAGAAGTCGAGGTTCTCCTGCAGGGACTTCAGCAGCCGGTCCCGCTCCCCCTCGTCGACCTGCACGGGTACGACCCCGGAGGCGCCGGTGAGCCGGCGGAAGCCGCCCCGGCGCTCCAGCCGGCCGTGCACGCGCACCGGCAGGCCGACGAGGTGGGCGTGGCCTGCGATGCGGTAGTCCTCCTCGTCCAGGGTGACGCGGACGTGCGGCACGTCCGCACCGGTGAGGACGCGCAGCCGTACGGTGCCCTCGCCGCCGGGGCCGGAGCGGCGCATGCGGACGACGGCGCCGGTGATGCGGACCGGCACGGAGGGTTCCTCGCGCAGATAGCGGGCGGCGGCCTCGCGCAGGACGGGCAGGTCGCCGGGTGAGAACTCGACGGGTTCGGCCGAGGGGGCGCAGCCCTCGGGGACGCCGGCGCCCGGCGCCCAGGCGACGGCGATCCGGGCGCCCTCGGTGCCCCGGACGAGCACGGCCAGCGCCTCGGTCAGCTCGCGGCTGACTCCGGCCTCGACGGCGCCGTCGAAGGCGTCCATGCCGCCGGTGGCCCGCTGGTAGTCGATGGCCTCGCGGGCCGCGTACAGCGCCTGGTGGAGGCGGACGGCGAGGGAGCGGCCGGTGGGCACGGGCACGAAGGCGGTGAGGTGGCGTCCCTCGGCGGAGGGGCCGACGAGGACGTCGTCCAGGAGGGCGGCGGCGGCGCGGCGGTGGCGGGCGCCGTAGTAACCGGCACGCGCGCGTGTGGCGAGGGCGGCGGCGAGCAGCATCTGCCGGGCGGCGCCGCGCAGTTGCTCGTCCGCGGTCCAGGGCGCGGCGCCGACCGGTCCGCTCGGGGTGTCCCGTCGCCAGCGGATCTCGTCGCTGGGTACGGCGAGGGAGATCAGCACCTCGCGGGCGGCGGGCGTCTCGCTGCGGGCGAGGGCGTCGAGGGCCTCGCCGAGCAGGTCCTCGCTGTCGGGGAAGGCCCGGCTCTCCGGCACCAGCAGGCTGGTCCCGCCACCGCCCGGCCCCGGCGGGGTCCAGCGGCCGTAGCGTCCCGGGGCTCCGCCGCGCCGCTGCCAGCCGTGCCGGTGCAGCAGGGCGCCGAGCACGGCGGGGTCGACCTGGGCGGGGTCGGGGGGCCGGTGCCAGGCGAGGTCGTCCGGATGCGGCCGGACCTGGCGTGGCAGCTCCTCGTAGGGGCGGATCCTCATGGCCTGCCTCCCGTCCCGACCCGCGTCATGATCTCGCACAGCGCCCGGTCGTCGAAGATGCGCGAGGTCGGGATCCGCACGGTGGTCCGGTTCCGGCCGGTGATGGGGTGGCCGGCCAGGTTCACCCAGTAGCAGCAGTGCCTGAGGTCGAGCCGGTCGTGGCTGGCGCGCAGCCAGTCGTCCTGCGAGCGCGGGACGAGCATGACGACCAGGACCTTGTGCACCGAGACCGGGGTGCGGGCGAGCTTGCGCAGGTGGTCGTTGTCGAGGGTGAAGGAGAAGTGGCGCCCCGGAGGGTTCGGCGCGACCTGGTACGTGGCCTTCAGCTGCACCTTGATCGTGACCTCGTCGTCGACGGTGTGTCCGGGCGCGCTGTGACTGACGTGCCAGTCGATGCCGTTGTCCGGGAAGGGCTGGGACAGCGAGCAGCCGGCCGCGGCGGCGACCGCGTGCAGATAGCCGACCTGCAGTGTCTCCATGCAGGCGGTGGTGGCGAGCGTGCCGCGGAGGGGGCCCGCGCGATCGGGCAGCAGCCCGCCCCGCTCGGGCTGCGCTATGGCCATGACCAACAGCCTTCCAGGCAATGAGTGTCCCCGCTGCGGGCCGCTGAACTGCAAAGACCCGTACTCCTGTTGTCTCCTCGCGGCGTACGGCGCAAACGGCCCGGGTATCACCAAACGGGCAGAAGACGGAACGTCACCTGCCCTGGGTGAACGAGGAGTTGGGTTGGGATGACGTACTGGTACGAGGGGCCGCTGGCCGCCTTCGACACGGAGACGACGGGCGTGGACGTCGAGACCGACCGGATCGTGTCGGCCGCCGTCGTCGTCCAGGACGCGCCGGGTACCCGGCCCCGGGTTTCCCGCTGGCTGGTGAACCCGGGGGTGCCGGTGCCCGAGGCGGCGACGGCGGTGCACGGGCTGACGGAGGAGCACCTGCAGCACAACGGCCGCTGGCCGGCGCCGGTGATGTACGAGATAGCCGAGCAGCTGGCGGAGCACGCGGCGATGGGCCGCCCGCTGGTGGTGATGAACGCGCCCTTCGATCTCACGTTGCTGGACCGGGAGTTGCGCCGGCACCGGGCGTCGTCGCTGGACCGCTGGTTCGAGTCGGTGCAGCTGAGGGTGCTGGACCCGCGGGTGCTGGACAAGCACCTGGACCGCTACCGCAAGGGCCGCCGCACGCTGACCGACCTGTGCGACCACTACGGCGTGACGCTGCAGGACGCGCACGACGCGGGCGCGGACGCGCTGGCCGCCCTGGAGGTCGTACGGGCCCTGGGCCGCCGTTTCGCGACCCGTCTTGAGCGCCTGACCCCCGCCGAGCTGCACACCCTCCAGGCCAACTGGCACGCGGCACAGGCCCGCGGGCTCCAGGCGTGGTTCGCGCGCAGCGGCTCGGAGGAGATCGTCAGCACGGACTGGCCCCTGCGGCCGGAGCTGCCGGCGGCGGCATGAACACGCGGAAGGCCGGTCCGCGTGTGCGGACCGGCCTTCTCCCGGTGGGCGATACTGGGTTCGAACCAGTGACCTCTTCGGTGTGAACGAAGCGCTCTCCCACTGAGCTAATCGCCCGGGAACGCACTGAACAATACAGGTCCGGGCGCCGATCCTTCAAACCGCTTGCAGCCGGCGCAGCAGCCCACGCCGCCCGGACCACATCATCAGGCGGTGGTTGGCCCGGAAGACCGGGCGGCCGGGTACGGCGAGCCGGCGGAGCAGTGGCTTGTGCACGTGGACTTCCTGGTCGTAGCGGGCCAGGGTGCCTGGGCCCTCGGCGGTGACCGTCCAGCGCACCCAGCCCTCGAGGTCACCGGACAGGGTGACCTCCAGCACACCGGCGCCGGGGTCGTGGCGGGTCCGGCGTGCGGTGACGGTCATGTCGTACGGCAGCACGGACCGGATGGTGATCACACCCGTGTCGTCGTCGAGCCGCGTCACCGAGCGGACCTGCGGCCACCAGCTCGGATAGTCCTCTGGGCGCTCCAGCGCCGCGTACACGGCGGCGGGCGGCGCGGGCAGGGACCACAGGCTGCGGAAGCGGTAGTGGGTCCAGTCCATGGGCAGAGTCTGCCCGGTGCAGGGCGGGGATCTGAGTACGCGTACTCAGGCGCCGCGCCGCGCGCCGGGGCAGACTCGGTGGGCGAGCGCCGCCGCCCGTGCGACGGCGCTCCCCGGCACCGGCTAGGGCATGGTGTCGCCGGGCGGACTCGGTGTAGGCGTCCAGGCGTGAATGGCCCTGGAAGAGCAGCAGGGTGCCGAAGTCCGAGCCCTAACGGGCCTTCTGTTCGGCCTTGGTGGCATTGAAGTAGCGGCAGTAGTCCAGGTAGGCCGTCTTGAACGCGGGCATGTCGACGAGATGGATGAGCTCGGCGCACAGCCCGCCATGGTGGATAGCACGCGCGCCCTGGCCTTCTCCCACTTGGGTCCCTTGCGCTCCCACTCCGTGAGCCATGCCGACACCAGGGCGGCGACAGCTCGGAGTTGTCCCAGGCGTAGCCGCCGACGTCGTAGCGCCAGACGTGCCGGGCGGAGTCGTAGGTGTGCATGATGTCGCCGTAGTCCCAGAAGCCGTACCAACGGCGCATCTCCACCTGGTCGAACTGGGCGACCTCCTTGGGGTGGGAGGTGTGCGCGGAGGCGCTGAGCATCAGGGAGGCGAGGTACTGGCCGGTGTGCTTGCCGTCCGTGGTGGGGATCGGTGCGAGGCCATAGGCGCTGTCGCCTTCGCTCTCGTAGCGGACGGTGAAGTTGTCCCAGGTGAACTCGGAGGCGCCGTGGCCTGCGAAGAGAGGGGACTTGGGGTCGTCCTGGGCGACGACCTTCGGGTCGGTGACGATGCCCGCCTTGACGCGGTTGTAGCCGTCGGTCCACCACTGAGTCAGATCGGCCTTGTCGAAGCCGAGTCCGTCCTTGGTGAAGAACGCCTTGCCGTGCTGGCGACGGTCTTCAGGGCCTTGAAGCAGTCGTCCCAGGTCCATCCCGGGTGCGGCTCGACACCGGCCTTCTGGAACACCTTCTTGTCGACGACGAGCGCCATGGTGTTGGAACCGACGGGAATTCCGAGCTGCTTTCCGTCGACCTCGCCCACCTTCGTCACACCGTCCCGGAAGTGATCCAGGGTCAGATTTCCTGCCTGCACCTGTGACGTGAGGTCGAGCAGAATTCCTCGCTTGTCGTACTTCCGGAGAAAGGTGACGGCATTTTGGAAAACGTCCGGGGGATTTCCGCCGGCGGCCTGGGTCTGGAACTTCTCCCAGAAGGACGCGTACGTCTGGAAGTCGGTCTTGACCTTGATCTTCGGGTACTTCTTCTCGAAGAGCGCGATGGTCCGGTTGATCTTCTTGGCCCGCTCCTCGGCACCCCACCAGGAGTAACGGATCGTCACCGTCCCGTCCCCGGAACCGCGAGGCCCCGGCCGACTTCAGGATCGTACACCTCTCAAGATTCCTGCTGGTTCCCATGACGCACCCCGGGCCCCTCCGTAAGGGGGCGTCAGCCGGGCAGGGCGGCGAGCCAGTCGATCAGGATCCGGTTCGTCTCCTCCGGGCGCTCCTGCTGGACGAAGTGGCCGCAGCCGTCGAGGATGTGCGAGCCGAGGAGCCCGGGCAGCGTCTCGGGGTACGCCTTGACGGCGTCGGTCAGCCAGGCGAGCGAGGCGTCCAGGCCACCGCCGACGAACAGCGACGGCTGCGCGATCGGCGCACCCTCGTGACCTGCCAGGTCCGCCCAGTCCCGGTCCATGTTCCGATAGCGGTTCAGCGCCCCGGTCAGTCCGGCCCGCTCGAACTCCCCGGCCAGGAAGTCGAGTTCGCCCTCGCTCAGCCAGGCCGGAAGCGGGCCGGCGGGAAAGCGTTCACGCAGCGTGCCGCCGCGACCGACGAAGTACGGGGCGGGGGCGCCGGGAGCGGGCATCGTGTCCGCGGACAGGGCGGCGTAGAAGCCCGCGAGCCAGCCGCGCACATCGGGCTCGATCTCCGCCTCGGCCCGGCCCGGCTGTTGGAAGTAGGAGACGTAGAACTCCTCGTCCCCGCCCATCCGCGCGAAGACCTCGCTGGGCCGCGGACCGCCGGGCGGGGTGTACGGAACGCCCAGCAGACCCACGGCCCGGAACACATCGGGCCTGGTCAGAGCGGAGGTGGCGGCGATCGTGGCGCCCCAGTCGTGCCCGACGACCACCGCGGACTCCTCCCCCAGGGCCTCCACGACGGCGACGTTGTCCGCGACCAGGTCGAGCATCCGGTACGCGTCCACGGCCGCCGGCTTGGAGGAACGGCCGTAGCCCCGGACGTCGACGGCCACGGCGCGGTAGCCGGCGGCGGCCAGGGCCGGCAACTGGTGCCGCCAGGAGTACCAGGACTCCGGGAACCCGTGCACCAGCAACACGAGGGGGCCACGGCCCTGCTCCACGAGGTGGGTGCGCCCGGCCGGAGTGGGGACCAGGTGGTGGGTGGCGGTGGGAGTGGGGGTCGGGGCGGGATTCCCGGGCATGGGGCCTCCTGGGGGGCGGGGCGGGTGGGGAGTGCTGGTGCGAGGGGGCGGGGTGCGGGGGGGGGCCGGGGGGCGGGGTGCGGGTGTGCGGCTGCTGTCCGGTGACGAGCCGGGGAACGCCTGTGCGGTCGCCGCCGGTGGCGATGATCGTGCGGTGGGCGGGCTGGTGGGCACGAGGAAATTTGCCGGTTCGGCAAAAGGCGACCTGCTCGGCGGGCGTCGGGATGAGGATCCGGCGGGCCAAGGGACAAGGGTCCGGCGGGCCTCGGGACAAGGGTCCGGTGGGCCTCGCCTCGGGTGCCTCTGCGGATAGCGCGCCGATCGGCACGGGCGTGCGGTGGCGTCCGGGTGCCGGACTTGGTGCCTCAGGCCTGTCCTTGCCTGGGCCATCGGCCTTGGCGGACCACTGGCGGCGGGACCATCGGCCTAAGCTGGGCCACCGGCCTCGGTGAGACCACTGCTCTTGGCGGACCACCGGCCTCAGTAGGGCCACCGGTCTTGGCGGGACCACCGATCTTGGCGGGACCACCGATCTTGGCAGGACCACCGGCCTCCGTGAGACCACCGACCATGGCGGACCACCGGTCTTGGCAGAGCCACCGACCTCAGCGGGGCCACCAGCCTCGGCGAGACCAGTCTTGGCGGGATCACCGGCCCAGGCGGGATCACCGGCCCAGGCGAGACCACCGGTCCTGGCAGGACCACCGGCCTCCGTGAGACCACCGGTCTCGGTGGCGGCTGGGGTCCGTTGCCCGCCCGCCACGCTCGCTCACCGGAACGTGGCGGAGCCGGCTGGGCAAGGCCCCGTCGACCGGCCCGGACGCGCATACGCCGACGGCCCACCTGCTCTGTCGCAGGTGGGCCGTCGGTCCGGGTGGGCGATACTGGGTTCGAACCAGTGACCTCTTCGGTGTGAACGAAGCGCTCTCCCACTGAGCTAATCGCCCGGGCGCAGGAAGAACATTACCCCATGTCAGGCGGTGCCTCCGACCAGGGGGCCGGGGCGCTGGGCGCCCGGGCGGCGCGGTCGGGTCACTGATCCTTGATCTTCCACGGCATGACGAGGCCGAACTTCCACGCGTAGACCCCGACCAGCACGGCCACGATCACCAGCCCGATCACGGTCAGTGTGATGTTGCGGCGGCGCACCCTGGGATCGAGTGCCCGCTGGGCGGCCTCGGTGACCTTGCGTTTGGTCCAGCGGAGCACGAGCTGGGCCCAGACGAACTCGGTCGCCCAGATCGCCATGCCGCCGAAGATCACCACCCAGCCGGGTCCGGGCAGCGGCAGCAAGATGATCCCGGTGACGACGACCGCGAGGCCGACCACGAAGACGCCGACCTGCCAGCTCAGGTGCAGCAGCCGACGGGCCTTGATGAATTCCGGCGCCCGGGATCCGAGCCCGGCGCTATCCCCGGACCGGGCGTCCTGCCCCGCTTCGGGCCGGTCCGTCCTCGCCTCGTCCGCTGCCACGGCGACCTCGCCCGACTCGTCACTCCCCGTATTCATACAGACAAACCCTACCGGAGTGAATCCAGTCACCGGAATGGTCGTAGATCCCGTACGAGTTCTCGGCCGGAAGAGTTACGTAAAGACACGCAAAACCCTCAGAGGGGTTTACAACGGCATCGTAGGTGGCATGTCGATTTCGCCGACGTGCGAATCCCCGAGCGCACACTGAGCGAAAGGCCCTGGCGCTTATGAACACCACGGTCAGCTGCGAGCTGCACCTGCGCCTCGTTGTGTCGAGCGAGTCCTCCCTGCCTGTCCCCGCAGGCCTGCGGTACGACACGGCCGACCCCTACGCCGTGCACGCCACCTTCCACACCGGAGCCGAGGAGACCGTCGAGTGGGTGTTCGCCCGCGACCTCCTCGCCGAGGGGCTTCACCGGCCCACCGGCACCGGCGACGTCCGCGTCTGGCCATCCCGCAGTCATGGTCAGGGCGTCGTGTGCATCGCCCTCAGCTCTCCGGAGGGGGAAGCTCTGCTCGAGGCCCCGGCGCGGGCCCTGGAGTCCTTCCTGAAGCGAACCGACGCCGCCGTGCCGCCCGGCACGGAACACCGGCACTTCGATCTGGATCAGGAGCTCTCACACATCCTGGCGGAGAGCTAGGTCGCGGCCTCCGAAAGCAGCCCGGCGCCGTCCACTCGGGGAGACGGCTCGGGCCAAGACAACCGCATACGGCACAGCCCGGCGCCGTCACCGTGAGCGTTTCGCGGGACGGCGCCGGCCTGTGCCCGCACGGTCCCGCCCGGGGCATGGCCTGTGCGGCTCGCCGCGGTGCGGGAACCGCCTCGGGCATCGCGGCGTTGTACGGGCAATCGAGGTCGGGCGGCGGACGGTGCGACGGACGGGGTTGTCGCTACCATCGGCCACCATCGGCGGGCATCCGCCCGACCCTCAGGCCAGGGAGCGAAACGTGCTGATCACCCACGACACCCGGTGCGCCCTCGACACCGTGGTGGATCTGGTGAACACCGCGCCGGAGGACGACGCGGCGGCCGACGGACTGCCCGATGTCCCGGCTCTCGCGGAATTCGTACGAAACCACGACATCAGCGATGTCGGTGTGCTGTCGGAGTTCGATCTCTCGGCGGTGCGCAGGGTCCGGGGGCGCTTCGCGGCGATCTTCGCGGCGCCGGACGCCCGCTCCGCCGCCGGCCTGATCAACGAGCTGGTCGCCGCGGCGGGCACCACCCCGCGCCTGACGGACCACGACGGCTACGACTGGCATGTGCACTACTTCGCACCCGGCGCCTCCATGGCCGACCATCTCGCCGCCGACGGCGGGATGGCGCTCGCCTTCTTCGTGGTGGCCGGGGAGCAGGAGCGGCTGCGGCGCTGCGAGGCACCGGACTGCCGGCGCGCCTTCGTCGACCTCTCCCGCAACCGCTCACGCCGCTACTGCGACAGCCGCACCTGCGGCAACCGGCTCCACGTGGCCGCCTACCGGGCCCGCCGCAAGGAAGCGACGGACTGAATCTCCAGGCCCGAGGCGAGGGTGCACCAGGTTCGAGGGGTCGAGACGGCCTCCGGGGTTTCGCCCAGGGTGGCCACGGACCGGTAGGCGACGTCGGTCCCGGCGGGTGGCGCCGGGACGGACGTGTACGGCTCACAGCAACAGCAGGTCGTGCAGCGCAGCCATGAGCAGCAGACACCCGATCACCGCAAGGAAGATCATCAGCGGTGGCTGGGATAGGGCGAAGAGGCACCCGCGCGGCTCGTCCTTCGGCGGCGCGGCCTCGCTCTGTCTCGTGTCCAGCATCTCGCGGCAGATCATGACGCAGGAGGGACCCTGTACGCGATCAGCACGCCAGCGATATGCGGGAGTTGCCGCATTCGGCGCCGTCTCGTCCGACTTGCTTCGGGTTGTGAACGGTTCCGGACGTCAGCGCGACGCTCTGTGTCGTTTCAGTCCGAAGGGCGCCCGCGGGGTCGTAGCGTCACCGCGGTGGCATGCAGCTGTCATATGCCGTGCTTCTTGAGGATCGCCTCGATGTCGCTGAAGTCGTCGGCGGAGCCCTGGGCGCGCGGGGCGGTCGCGGACCCGGTCGCGGGGCGGGTGCCCGCGCCCAGGGAGGGTGCGGAGGCCCCCGGAGCCATGGCCTCGGTCCGGTCGCCGCGGGCCGCCTTGCGCTCGGCGCGGGTGCCGCCGCGCCGGCGTTCGACCGCCCGGGTGCCCGTGAACAGGAGCCAGGCGCCGCCCAGCACCCCGAAGCCCGCCCAGGCGGTGGGGCTGAAAGCGGTGTCGGCGAGCCAGCCGACGACCCCGGTCATCACCAGGCCGACCGGCACCAGCGAGTAGGCCGCGATGCGGGCCGCCGCGAGGAAACGCTTGCGGTAGGCCGTGACCACCGCGATGCCCAGGCCCGCCACGGACGCGGCGGAGCAGACGGTCTCGGCAATCATCCGGTCCTCCTGGCGGGCTCGGTCAGTGGAAGCAAGGGAAGCAGGGTTGGTAGCGGACGTAGGGGAAACAGCAGGAACAGCAACGTGGCGGACACGGCACACCGGCACGGCGCGCCGTCCCCGTCTCCTCCATCCTGCACCGTTTCGTCCTCGCGATGCCATGCTCCGGCGGGACATCAGGGACATCTCCGGGTCGTCTCCTCCTGGGGTGCCGGTGCAGGGCCGGGGCGCCGCAGCCGTGCCGTCCCGATTGGGTCGCTCGCGTCCGGCCTGGAAGACTGGTCGGCATGAGCGACTCCTCCCCCGCACGCACCGACGTCCTCGTTCTCGACGTCTGGTGCGAACTGCAGTGCCCCGACTGCCGCACCGCCCTGGACGACGTCCGCGCCCTGCGCGCCCGCTACGGCGACCGGCTGGAGCTGCGGCTGCGGCACTTCCCGCTGGAGAAGCACAAGCACGCCTTCGCCGCCGCGCAGGCCGCCGAGGAGGCGCTGGAGCAGGGCACGGGCTGGCCGTACGTCGAGGCCGTGCTGGAGCGGGTCGAGGAGCTGGACCGTAAGGGAGAACCCTTCCTGGTCGAGGTGGCCCGTGAACTCGGGCTGGACGCCGAGGAGTTCGACACCGCGCTGATCGACGGCCGGCACATCCTGATCGTGGACGCCGACCAGGCCGAGGGCAAGGCGATCGGCGTGACCGGCACCCCGACGTACGTCATCGGCGGCGAACGCCTCGACGGCGGCAAGAGCCAGGAGGGGCTGCGCGAGCGCATCGAGGAGATCGCCGACCGGCTGCTGGGCGAGCAGAGCGCCTGAGCCCCGCAGCAGGGGCTCGGTGCCTACAGCAGGGCTCGGTGCCCTACAGCAGGGGTTTGGAGAGCGAGTGGGTCACCGTCTCGTAGCCGAGTGACTCGTACAGCCGCTCGGCCGGGGTGTTGCCCGCGTGCACATTGAGGCCGAGGACCGCCCGACCGGCCTCGATGGCCTGGCGCTCCGCCAGCAGCATGAGCGTACGGCCGTGTCCCCGGCCACGGTGGGCCGCGTCGATCTCGACGACGAACACGTACGCCTTGGTGTCCTGCAGGGCCACCCACAGCGTGCCCACCCGGGCCCCTTCGTGCTCCAGGACGCTGAAGAGCATGCCGTCGGTCGCGAGTCCGTGCGACAGCAGGCTTTCGTGGTCGCTGCGGGCCTTGGCGCGGGCCGTGGCCTCGGGGATGCCACGATCGATCCACAGCCGCGCGTAGTTCTCGCGCTCCCGCTCCTTCCACGCGTCGAACTCGACGCCGGTCATGGGCCGCGCGCGGGTGCCCGGCGGCAGTTCGGGCGGGATGGTGCCGAGGTGCTTCTCCATGCCGCGGTTGCGCAGGGTGTAGCCGAGGGCGCCGAACATCCGGAGGGCGATGTCGGCCGAGGCGGGGACGAGGGTCTCGATCTGGGTGCAGCCCCAGCCCCGCACGACCTCCTCGGCGGCGAGCGCGGCCACCGTGCCCCGGCCGCGCCGTCGGTCGGGCTCGGCGATCCACAGGTCGATGACGCGGGCCACCGAGTCGCCGAAGGACGGCGAGGTGCCGAGGTGGATCTCGCCGACAGGACGGCTGTTCACGCACACCTGGTAGCGGCGGGAGCGCGTGCCGTCGGGGTTGTGCCGGAGCGGCTCGAGCGGCCGCAGGGTCGTGGTCATCACTGGTGTTCTACCCACGGCCGACCCTCAAGTCAGCCCGTTTTCCCGGGCCACGGCCGCTGGCGGGGCTCAGCGGCCGGTGGACGGGCCCGGGCCCGGTGCGCAGACCCGGCTCAGGGGTCCAGATCCTGCCCGGACCGCTCGTCGAAGATCCGCATGGCCTTGGCGGTCACCGGGCCCGGGGTGCCGGGCAGCTCGCGGTCGTCGACCCGGTGCACGGCCTGGACGTCCCGCAGGGTCGAGGTGAGGAAGACCTCGTCGGCGCGGAGCAGGACGTCCAGCGGCAGGTCGGTCTCCTTGGCGCCGGTCCACTCGACGGCCAGCGCGCGGGTGATGCCGGGGAGGCAGCCGGAGGCGACCGGCGGGGTGTGGAGCTCGCCGTCCAGGACGACGAAGACGTTCGACCCGGTGCCCTCGCAGAGCTGTCCGACCGTGTTGCCGAACAGCGCTTCCGAGGCGCCGTGTTCATGGGCGCGGGCGAGCGCGACGACGTTCTCGGCGTAGGAGGTGGTCTTCAGGCCGGTGAGGGCGCCGCGTTCGTTGCGGGTCCACGGGACGGTGATCACGGCGGTGGTGTCCGGGCGGCGGGTGGTCTCGCCGAGGGCGACCACGAGGGTCGGGCCGTGCTCGCCGCGGTCGGAGCCGAGCGGGCCGTGGCCTCCGGTGTAGGTGATGCGCAGCCGGCCGAGCGGCATCGGGTTGGCCTCCAGGACGGCCGCACAAGCCTCGCGGACCTCGTCGTGGTCCGGGTCGGGCAGACCGAGGCCGCGGGCCGAGCGGGTCAGCCGGTCGAGGTGGCGGGTGAGCGCGAACGGCCTTCCGCCGACCGCCTTCACCGTCTCGAAGATGCCGTCGCCGACGGTGAGCCCGTGGTCGAAGACGGAGACATGGGCGGACTCCAGGTCCCGCAGCCCGCCGTCCAGCCAGATCCTCATGCGAACAACCCTCCACTCGCCTCGTACGCTCCCGACGCTACCGCGAGCAGCCGGGACGCCTTCAGCTCGGTCTCCCGCCACTCGCCCTCGGGGTCCGATCCCCAGGTGATGCCGGCACCGGTGCCGAAGCGCAGGGCGCCCTCGGCCCGGTCGATCCAGAAGGTGCGGATGCCCACGGCCAGCTCGCCCGTGCCCCGGTCGGCGTCGACCCAGCCGATGCCGCCGCAGTACGGCCCGCGCGGGGCGGTCTCCAGGGCCTCGATGATCCGCAGGGCGCTCGACTTCGGCGCGCCGGTCACCGAACCGGGCGGGAAGGCGGCCGCGAGGAGCTCCGGCCACCCGGCGCCGTCGCGCAGCTCGCCGCGGACGGTGGAGACCAGGTGGACCAGGCCGGGGTGCTTCTCCACCGCGCACAGGTCCGGGACGGTCACGCTGCCGGTCGTGCAGACACGCCCGAGGTCGTTGCGGACCAGGTCCACGATCATCACGTTCTCGGCGTAGTCCTTCTCCAGGAGGTCCGCCTCCGTGCGTCCGGTGCCCTTGATGGGCCCCGACTCCACGACCCGCCCGTCCCGGTGCAGGAACAGCTCGGGCGAGGCGGTGGCGATCTCCACGCCGTGCTCCGGCAGCCGGATCGTTCCGGCGTACGGCGCCGGGTTGCCGCGGGCCAGCAGGGCGGTCAGGGCGTCCACATCGGCGTCCGGGGCGACGGGCGCGCTGAGCACCCGGCAGAGGTTGGCCTGGTAGACCTCGCCGGCCGCGATGTGCTCGCGTATCCGGTGGACGGCCGCCGTATAGGCGCCCCGGTCCAGGGAGGAGGTCCAGTCCCCCACCGCCGGGCCCCGCCAGCCGCCCGGCACTGGGGCGGGCACCGGCTCCTCACGTACGTCCGCGAAGCGGGCGCAGGTCAGCCGGCCCTCGAAGTCGGCGCAGACGGCCCAGAAGCCCGTGGAGTCCAGGGCGGCGGGGTCGCTGGTGACGTCGAGGAGACCGGTGGCGACGCGGTCGCCGAAACGGGCCAGAGCGGGAAGCCGGGAAGGGTGGTGGAGCACGTGGACGAGTCTAGGTCGGGTGTCCGACAGGTGGCCCCGGGATGTCCCGGCGGGGGCCCCGGCCACGGGGTCCGCCGAGGGCAGCGGCACACGCTGCGCAAACGCGTTTTTGTACTGGCCCGGGAATCCGCTAGAGTTCAACACGTCGCCGGGACGCGGAAGCGGACCGAAACGACAGGCGGACGTAGCTCAGTTGGTAGAGCGCAACCTTGCCAAGGTTGAGGTCGCGAGTTCGAGCCTCGTCGTCCGCTCGAAGGAAGAAGGGGTCATCCCGATCCCCTACACTCCTGGTGGAGTGGCCGAGAGGCGAGGCAACGGCCTGCAAAGCCGTCTACACGGGTTCAAATCCCGTCTCCACCTCCAAGGACGATTAGCTCAGCGGGAGAGCGCTTCCCTGACACGGAAGAGGTCACTGGTTCAATCCCAGTATCGTCCACTGGATCTTCTCGCAAGATCCACGGGTCTTCTCGAAGATCCCCACCCGCGCGATTAGCTCAGCGGGAGAGCGCTTCCCTGACACGGAAGAGGTCACTGGTTCAATCCCAGTATCGCGCACCGCCTGTGACTCACCGGTCACAGTCTGCGGACGATTAGCTCAGCGGGAGAGCGCTTCCCTGACACGGAAGAGGTCACTGGTTCAATCCCAGTATCGTCCACACAGCAAAGAGCCCCCGGCCGTCTCGTACGGCCAGGGGCTTCTTCGTGCGCCCCGCTGGATCGGTTGGATCAGCCGGATCAGCCGGATCAGCTGGAGAAGAGCATGTGGGCCCAGCTCTTGTGGCCGTGGTGGCCGTAGTGACCGTGACCGCCGTGGTGACCTTCGTGGTGGCCGCCGTGCGGGGCGCCCCAGGCGGGCGCGTGCGGGGCCGGGTACGGGGCGGCGGGCGGGGCCGGGGGGACGGACTTCGACCACTGGGCCTCCAGCTGGGTCAGCGCCTCCAGCTCGCCGTAGTCGAGGAAGATGCCGCGACAGCCGCTGCACTGCTCGATCTGAACGCCGTTGCGGTTGTAGGTGTGCATCGGCGCATGGCACTTCGGACACTGCATGGTCGGCTCAACTCCTCGCCGGTCGGTCCTGCTTCGTGTTTCCCCAGGACAGACTCCGTCCAGCCCTGGCCGGTTGCAGCCTAGCCCGTCTCCCCGGGCGCCAACTCTTCTGGAATCGGGGCCATTCGGGCACATGCGTCGATGACGGCCAGCTCCACCTCGTCCAGCGGACGGCCGGCCGCGAGCGCCTTGGTGACGGCGAGGGCGGCCGTCTGCACGGTCAGCGCGCGGGCCGGGACGTCGAGGACGGGCCAGGGGTCGCCGGCCGCGGGTACGGCGGGGCCGCCGGCCCGCTGGTACGCGCCGAGGAAACGCGTCCACTCGTCGGGCGGGAGGAGCCCGCAGGCGTACCAGGCGGCGGGGCGGGCGAGGTCCCAGGCCGCGACGCCGGTCCCCAGGTCGTCGACGTCGATCAGTCGCCAGGGGCCGTCCGGCGCCGGGTGCCGGACGAGCTGGCCGAGGTGCAGGTCGCCGTGGCAGAGGACGGGGGTGCCCGGCATGGGGGCCTCGGCGCGGGCCCAGTCGGGGAGGGCGGCCCAGGCGGCGAGGACGGGGGCGGCCGCGGGGTGGGGTTGGGCGCGCAGGGCCGTGTGGAGCCGGGCGAGGGCGCGGGCGGCTTTGGCGGGACCGCGCATCGCGGGGAGGCCGTCGGGCGGGGGCGTGCGGTGCAGGCGGGCGAGGAGGGTGGCGGTGGCTTCCCAGGGGGCCGCGTCCGGGGCGTCGGGGTCCACGGGGGTGCCGTACGGCCAGAAGGTCACCAAGCGGCCCTGCACCGGGGTGGGGGCCGGAGTGAGCGGGGGCAGGAGGACGTCCGGGAGGCGGGCGGCGGTGGCCAGGCGGAGGGCCAGCTCGGCGGGGTCCGTGCCCGGGGCGTGGGCCTTTGCGACCGTGTCGGCATGCCGTACGACGGTGGCGTCGGGGCGGTCGGCGAGGGGGACGGGGGTGTCGGCGCAGGCGCAGGGGGATCCGGCGTTGTCCGGGTGGGCGGCGGCTCTCGCCTTTGCGGTGAGCGCGGGGAGGAGGGTCAACGGGGCCTCTGCGGTCGAGGGGCGGTGAGGTGAGCGTACGTCGCTTTCGGGAGCGGGGGTGCGCTGTTGCCCGGTGCTGATGCCGAGCGGGTGCGGCAGCACTTCGAAGGCGCCGGCACTGCAGCTCCCGAGGGGCGCGGGGAACTGCGCGACCAGCCACGACGGACCGGCAGCCGCACCCGCACGCACCCCGCACGGCACCGCAGCGCACCGCACCGCACCGCACCGCACCGCACCCGGAAGCCGTACCGCAAGCCCCTGATCGCCCCGTAAACGGCGCAATGCCGGCGCAGCTCCCCAGCTGCGCCGGCATTTGTGCCGTCCGCCGCACCCCCGTCCCCACGGGGTTTCCTGGATGGATGTCCCCGCCCGGACCGCTCTTCCGGGCCTGGGGTCGCCGCTCAGCGCCCCAGCATCGCACCCACGGACGACGCCTGTGTGGCCACCGTCTCCCAGCCGTCGAAGACGAGCAGGAGCAGGGCCGCCAGGGGAAGGGCCATGAGCGTCGCCACCAAGGGGTGGCGACGGCCCGTCCGGCGGGCTGCGAACGCGGGACGTCGCGGTGCCGTGTGGGCCATGGTCCCTCTCCTGACCGTTTCGGTTGTCGTCGGCAGCGGCGGGTGTCTGACCTCGGGGGACGAGTGCTACACCCGCCGCTTGACCTCAAATCTAGGCGCGGGGCCCATCGCGGGCGTCATGCCTTCGTACCGATTGCCGGGCCTCCCCGAGGATGAGCCATGACCTGGGACGTACTCCCCTGGGTGGAGGCGCAGCTCCAGGTCTAGGGGTCTTCCCCGAGGGGTCGCCCGCTGTGTCCGGTCATTTCCGAAGCGTCCACCAGGCCGGGAGGAGTGACTTCGATCACTCCGGGCGGGGGTGGGACGTGTGCTGTGTCCGGTTCGTGATCCGTTCCGCGCCCGGAGCCGCGGACGGTCCGTGGTGGGTGTCGCGGGGGTGCGCGAACCGGCACCACCTGCCGTCTCGCGTCCTCAACACCCGTGTGTTCAGCATCGGTTGGGTGCATCTGTGGCTCAATGGCCCGGAAGTCGCCGACTTCCTGACCGTGTTTCACCCCGTATCGGTGGCCCGCACAATCCGTCCGGGCTGGAGGGCGCGGCCTCTGCGCGCAGGCGGCCGTGGAAACGTAAGCTGTGCCACGTCACAGGGACCGGGCAGCGGGGATGAACATGGCGATGATGCGCCTGAGGCGCGAGGACCCGCGCGTCGTCGGCTCGTTCAGGCTTCACCGACGGCTCGGCGCGGGCGGGATGGGTGTGGTCTACCTCGGCTCCGACAAGAAGGGGCAGCGGGTCGCGCTGAAGGTGATCCGGCCCGATCTGGCGGAGGATCAGGAGTTCCGCTCGCGGTTCGCCCGTGAGGTCTCGGCGGCCCGGCGGATCAGGGGCGGCTGCACGGCCCGGCTGGTCGCCGCGGACCTGGAGGCCGACCGGCCCTGGTTCGCCACACAGTACGTGCCCGGGCCGTCCCTGCACGACAAGGTCGCCGACGAGGGCCCGCTCGGCGCCGCCGACACCGCGTCGATCGGCGCGGCGCTGTCCGAGGGTCTGGTCGCCGTGCACGAGGCCGGTGTCGTCCACCGGGACCTCAAGCCCTCCAACATCCTGCTGTCCCCGAAGGGGCCGCGGATCATCGATTTCGGCATCGCCTGGGCCACGGGCGCCTCCACCCTCACCCACGTCGGTACGGCGGTCGGCTCCCCCGGCTTCCTCGCGCCCGAGCAGGTGCGCGGCGCGGCCGTCACCCCGGCGACGGACGTCTTCTCCCTGGGCGCGACCCTCGCCTACGCCTCCACCGGCGACTCGCCCTTCGGGCACGGAAGTTCCGAGGTGATGCTGTACCGGGTGGTGCACGAGGAACCGCACCTGCACGGCGTACCGGACGCACTCGCCCCGCTGGTGCGGGCCTGCCTGGCGAAGGACCCCGACGACCGGCCCAGCACCCTGCAGCTGTCGCTGCGGCTGAAGGAGATCGCCGCCCGCGAGGCCCAGGGCCTGGCCGACGTACGGCCGCCCGCGCCGCGCACCGCGGAGGCGGACCGGCCCACCGGGCGGCTCATCGACACCTATCCCGAGCAGCAGCGCACCCAGCGGCGCACCTCCCCCGGCACACCGGTGCCGCGCGGCGGCGCGCCCTCGCGGAGCGGGGTGCCGTCGCGCGGCGCGGCCGGCAACGGCCCGCGCGGTAACGGTACGGGTGCCTCCGCGCGGCCGGGCTCGGCCCGCCCGACCCCGGCGCCGCGTGGTGGCGGCGCGCGCTCGGGCAACGGAAACCGTCCCGCTGCGCGCAACGGCTCCGGGCGGCGGGCGCCGCGTGCGACGGGCAGTGGGCTACGGCCGGCCAATCCCCGGCTGCTGCGCCAGCGGCTTTTCGTGTTCGTCGTGGTGACGTTGCTCGTGGCACTCGGCATCGCGGTGGCACAGGGCTGCCAGGGCCCGGCACGCGGGCTCGGGGACGACGGCGGCCGACCTCAGCAGCGCACCCAGCCGAGCCACCGGACGACGGACGCGGACCAGCCGATGTCCCAACGGTACGGGTCAACGCCGAGCCAGGACTTCGGAAAGTGACCGACGCCCCGCGAACAGCCGGGGCTCCGGGATATGGCGGCCATTCGGGGGGCTGAGGTTTCGGATGGTGGTAGCTCTCCGGGGCTGAGGCTCGGGTCGCGGCAGCCCTTCAGGAGCGGAGGCTTCAAGAGGTGGCGGCACCCCAAAGCGGCCAACGCACAGGCCCCAAGAGGCGCCGCCGCCCCAGAGCGGCTGACGCTTCGGACACGTCACCGCCGCTCCCCCGGGCCGGCGCGGGCTCGGGTGGGTCAGGGTGAGTCGAGGAAGATCAGGACTCCGGGCGGCCCGTGGCCACCGCGTAGAAGGCGACCGCCGCGGCCGCGCCCACGTTGAGCGAGTCGACTCCGTGGGCCATCGGGATGCGGACCCATTCGTCGGCGGCGACCAGGGCCTGGGTGGACAGTCCGTCACCCTCGGCGCCGAGCATCAGGGCCACCCGGTCCATCCTGTGCGGGGCGGCCTCGTCGAGGGAACGGGCCTTTTCGTCCGGAGTGAGCGCGAGCAGGGTGAAACCGGCCTCGCGGACCGACTCCAGGCCCTTGGGCCAGGTCTCCAGCCGGGCGTACGGCACCGAGAACACCGCGCCCATGGACACCTTGACGCTCCGCCGGTACAGCGGGTCGGCGCAGTCGGGTGACAGCAGGACCGCGTCCATGCCGAGGGCGGCCGCCGAGCGGAAGATCGCGCCGATGTTGGTGTGGTCGTTGACCGACTCCATGACCACGACCCGGCGCGCGGAGCGCAGGAGTTCGCCGGCCGTCGGCAGCGGCTTGCGCTGCATCGAGGCGAGCGCTCCGCGGTGCACGTGGTAGCCGGTGACCTGCTCGGCGAGTTCGGGGCTCACGGCGTAGACGGGGGCGGGCAGTTCGTCGATGACGTCGCGCATGACGTCGATCCACTTGGCCGAGAGCAGCATGGAGCGCATCTCGTAGCCCGCTTCCTTGGCCCTGCGGATGACCTTCTCGCCCTCGGCGATGAACAGGCCCTCGGCGGGCTCGCGCTTGCGGCGCAGCTCGACGTCGGTCAGGCCCGTGTAGTCGGAAAGACGCGGGTCGTCGGGATCCTCGACGGTGATGAGATCGGCCACAGGGTGATACTGCCTTGTCCTGGGTGCGGTGCCAACGGCTGGGAACGGGTGCGTTACCCCGGGTTACGCGTGATCAAGGGGTGGGTGGTCAGGCGGCGGGCTCCGGGCCGACCGTCACGACCTCGCCGATGACGATGACCGCGGGGGGCTTCACTTCCTCGGTCCGTACGGTCTCGGCGACCGTCGCGAGGGTGGCGTCGACGCGGCGCTGCGCGGCCGTCGTACCCTCCTGGATCAGCGCCACGGGTGTCTTAGGGGACTTGCCGTGTGCGACGAGCGTCTCGGCGATCTTCCCGATCTTGTCGACGCCCATCAGGATCACGAGCGTGCCGGTGAGCCTGGCCAGCGACGGCCAGTCGACCAGGGAGCGCTCGTCGTCCGGGGCGACATGGCCGCTGACGACCGTGAACTCGTGGGCGACACCCCGGTGGGTGACGGGGATACCGGCCGCGCCCGGCACGGAGATCGAGCTGGAGATGCCGGGGACCACGGTGCAGGGAATGCCGGCCTCGGCGAGCGCCTGGACCTCCTCCATCCCCCGGCCGAACACGAACGGGTCGCCGCCCTTGAGCCGTACGACCGACTTGCCCTGCCGGGCGTGCTCGATGAGCGCGTTGTTGATGGCCTCCTGGGCCATGTAGCGGCCGTACGGGATCTTCGCCGCGTCGATCACCTCGACGTGCGGCGGCAGTTCGGCGAGCAGGTCGCGCGGGCCGAGCCGGTCGGCGATGACGACGTCCGCCTCGGCGAGCAGCCGGCGGCCGCGGACCGTGATCAGGTCGGGGTCGCCGGGGCCGCCGCCGACCAGGGCGACGCCCGGGGTGCGGGTGCGGTGGTGGGGCGCCACCAGGGTGCCGTCGCGCAGGCCCTCCACCACCGCGTCCCGGATGGCGGCGGTGTGGCGGGGGTCGCGACCGCGCGCGTCCGTGGTGAGCACGGCGACGGTGACGCCCTCGCTGTGGCCGGTGGCCGGGGTCCAGGCGGTCGCCCGGTCGGCGTCGTCGGAGCGGACGCACCAGACGCGGTGGCGCTCCGCTTCGGCAGAGGCCGCGGTGTTGGCGTCGGGGTCGCTGGTGGCGATGAGGGCGTACCAGGCGTCTGCGAGGTCGCCGTCCGCGTAAGGGCGCCGCTCCCAGGTGAGCTCGCCCGCGTCCGCCATGGCTTCCACGGAGGGAGTCGCCTCGGGGGATACGACGACGATGTCCGCGCCGGCCGCGATCAGTGCCGGGAGGCGGCGCTGGGCCACCGTGCCGGCGCCGAGGACGACCACGCGGCGGCCGGAGAGGCGGAGGCCTACGGGGTAGGCGGGGTGTTCGGCCATGGGGCGGCTCCTCCGGTGGCTGTGCGGTGGCGCTGACGTGCGGATTTTACGTTGGCGGCGGTGAAGGCGGCTCAGGTGTCCGGTGGCTGGGCATCGTCGCCGGGTGCGGGTGCGTGAGCCCGTGCCCACCCGTCCCGCCCTGCGGGACGACTGCCCACGGGCCCACGGACGTGTACAACAGGGGCCCGGCACCGCAGTCCCGGGCCCCTTGTGGCTGCCGCTATTTCTCAGTGACCCCAGCCGAATCGAACGTAGCCACCTCGTGCATCGCCCGTGCCGTGCTCTGGACCAGCGGCAGGGCCAGCAGGGCACCGGTTCCCTCGCCCAGGCGCAGGTCCAGGTCGACCAGCGGGCGCAGCCCCAGCTTGTTGAGGGCGGCCACGTGGCCGGGCTCGGCGCTGCGGTGGCCGGCGATGCAGGCCGCGAGGACCTCGGGGGCGATGGCGCGGGCGACGAGGGCCGCGGCGCCGGCGCTGACGCCGTCCAGGATCACCGGCGTACGCAGGGACGCGCCGCCGAGGAGCAGGCCGACCAGGGCCGCGTGCTCGAAGCCGCCGATGGCCGCGAGGACGCCGATCGGGTCGGCCGGGTCCGGCTGGTGGAGTTCCAGGGCGCGGCGGACGACCTCGGTCTTGCGGGCGAGGGTCTCGTCGTTGATGCCGGTGCCGCGGCCGGTCACCTCCGCCGGGTCGGCGCCGGTGAAGACGGAGATCAGGGCTGCGGACGCCGTGGTGTTGGCGATGCCCATCTCGCCGGTGAGCAGCGCCTTGTTGCCGGCCGCCACCAGGTCGCGGGCGGTCTCGATGCCGACCTCGATGGCCGCCTTGGCCTCCTCGCGGGTCATCGCGGTGCCGGTGGTCATGTCGGACGTACCACCGCGGATCTTGCGGGGCAGCAGACCGGGCGTGGCGGGCAGGTCGGCGGCGACACCGACGTCCACGACGCACACCTCGGCGCCGACCTGGTTGGCGAAGGCGTTGCAGACCGCTCCCCCGCCCAGGAAGTTGGCCACCATCTGGGCGGTGACCTCCTGCGGCCAGGGGGTGACGCCCTGGGCGTGCACGCCGTGGTCGCCCGCGAAGATGGCGACGGCCGCGGGCTCGGGGATCGGCGGGGGGCACTGCCGGGACAGCCCGGACAGCTGAGCGGAGATGATCTCCAGCATGCCCAGCGCGCCGGCCGGCTTGGTCATGCGCTTCTGGCGCTCCCAGGCCTCACCGAGGGCCTTGGCGTCGAGCGGGCGGATCTGTGCGACGGTCTCGGCAAGCAGGTCGTGGGGTTCCTCTCCGGGCAGGGCGCGGCGGCCGTACGTCTCCTCGTGCACCACCCAGGACAGGGGGCGTCGCTTGGACCAGCCGGCCTGCATCAGCTCGGGCTCGTCCGGGAACTCGTCGACGTACCCGACACACAGGTAGGCGACGACCTCCAAGTGCTCGGGCAGGCCGAGCGCGCGGACCATCTCCCGCTCGTCGAAGAAGCTGACCCAGCCGACGCCGAGGCCTTCGGCGCGGGCGGCGAGCCAGAGGTTCTCCACCGCGAGCGCCGAGGAGTAGGGCGCCATCTGCGGCTGAGTGTGACGGCCGAGGGTGTGGCGGCCGCCGCGGGTGGGGTCTGCGGTGACGACGATGTTGACCGGGGTGTCGAGGATGGCCTCGATCTTCAGTTCCTTGAACTGCTTGGCCCGGCCCTTCGGCAGCGACTTGGCGTACGCCTCGCGCTGTCGCATCGCCAGTTCGTGCATCGTCCGCCGGGTGTCGGCGGAGCGGATGACGACGAAGTCCCAGGGCTGCGAGTGGCCCACGGAGGGCGCCGTGTGGGCGGCCTCCAGGACGCGCAGCAGTACCTCGTGCGGAATCGGGTCGCTGCGGAAGCCGTTGCGGATGTCCCTGCGCTCGCGCATGACCTTCAGTACGGCCTCGCGCTCGGCGTCGGCGTAGCCGGGCGCGGCGGGGCCGGTGGACTGTCGTGCTTCCGCCACTGCGGCCGTGCTCTCTTCTTCCTGGTCGGCGGCCCTGGTCTGCAGGTCCTCCGCTTGCTGTACGACATCGGGGGCGTGCTCCGCGTCCGACGCCGCCACGGGGGCAGGCTCGCCCTCGCGCGGGGCCGGCACCATGGCCACCGGCTCGGGGGCGTCGTCGGGGATGACGAGGGGCTGCGGCGGAGTCGGCGCCAGATGCGGGGTCGTGGGCACCTGGCCCTCGACCGGCACGAACTGCCCGAGCGGCTGCTCCGGGTGCGGCGACACGCTGGGGGACAGCGGCTCACCCGGCCCAGCGGGGGCAGGCTGCCCGACGGTCTCCGGGTGAACGGCGGCGCTGTCGGCAGGGCGCGCGGCCTCGGCCCCGGTTTCGGCGGCGGCTGGCGTGGGGGCGGCCTGGGCGGGCTGCGTCTGCGGGCCGGCGGGGGCGGCGACGACTGCCTGCGGGCCGGCAGGGGCGGCGACGACTGCCTGCTGGACGGCGTCGGGGGCGGCCGCGTCGGGCTGGGCCTGCGCGTTCGGCTCAACGGCCGGCTGGGGCTGAAGGTCGGCGGCCGGCTGGGGGTGCGGCGCGACGGGCACGGCCTGGGCGTCCTGCGCGAGGGGCTCGGCCAGCTGCGGGCCCTGGGCCGGGTAGGGGTGCGGCCCGGGCGTCCCGGCGCCTTCGGCCGCGGGCTGCGGTACGGCCTCCTGGGCCGGAGAGACAGCGGCGGCCTGGGCTTCCGCCGTCTCCGGCGCGGGGGCCGGGGTGACGGGCGCGGGTGCGGGCGCCGGTACGGCATCGGCCGCGGGTGCCGCTGCGGGCTCGGGCGTCTGTACCGCGTCGGCATCGGCAGCGGCATCGGCGACAGCCACCGGCTGGGCGGCGGGCTGGGCGTCCACCGCGCCGGGTTGCGACTCCACGGCACCAGGGGTGTCCGGGTCGGGCTGCGCCGGGGGAACGGCGGCCGGGGTGGGAAGGGCCTCCGCAGCGGCCTCCGGCACCTCGGCGGCGGGAACGGCTGCCGGGGTCTCGACTCCGCCCTGGGCTGCTACGGCCGCCCCTTCAGCAACATCCGCGACCTGCCCAACCGACGCGTCCTCGCCCTGCTGTACGCCCTCACCGCGCTGCTGCGGGACCTGGCCCGGCACGGCCTCCGCGGCGACCTGGGCCGCATCGGACGCCTCCGGCGCGGAAACGGTCTCCACGGTCCCGGCGGCGCCCTCGGTGACAACGGCGCCCTCGGCGACCGCAACCGCCTGCCCGGCGTCGACGGCGATCGGCGCGCCCTGTGCCTGCGGCAGACCCTCGCCCTCGGACGGCTGAGCGTGCTCGGACGTCTCGGCGGCGACCACGGGCACCTCCTCCGGAACCTGACCCGGCACGGCCTCGCCCAGCACCACCGGGGCTCCCGCCTCCTGGACGGCTCCCTGTTCGGCGGGGTCGGTCATCGGTGCCTCCTGCGGGGCAGCCGCGGCCTGATCACCGGCCACGTCGCCCTCCTCGACGGCGACGGGCACGGCCCCGGACACCTGAACCGCCTCGGCCACGGGGTCACCGGGCGCGGCGGCACCGCCGTCGGCGACCGGGCCACCGTCCACGGCGGCCATGACCTCGGCATGCGGTGCGGCGGCCTCGCCAGCAGCCTGAGGGACACCCTCGGCGCCCTGACCGGAAACAGTCTGAACACCCTCCGGCCCTTCGGCCGGGGCGGGCTCGAAGGCGCCCTCGGCCCCCGGACCCACGACGAACGGTTGGACGCCCTCAGGAGCCGCCCCCGCAGGAGCCGACCCCTCAGGCGCCGGCTGAACAGCAGCCGCATACACCCCGTCGTGGCCGTGCACGGGCTGCGCGCCGTCGTGACCGTGCACCACCTGGGCCGTGCCCGGCGCCTGCGCGGCCGCCTGGTTCGCGAGGCGGGCGACGGCGGCCTGGGCGGCGTCGGACGCGTCGGACTGGGCGACGGCGGCCGGGTCAACCGTTTCGGCGGCCGGTGCCTGCGCGCCGGCCTGGGCCACCGCGGCCGGAGCCGGTGCGCCGGTCTCCGCCACCACGGGGGTGGCCGGCGCCGCGCCCCAGGGGGCCGCGCTTTGCGGGGCCATGTCGTGCAGCGGCTGGGCGTCGAGGTACTCGGGGCCGGCCGTGGCGGGACCCGGCTGCCGCATCGGCGCTCCGGCCGGGCCGCGGTCGGCGAGGGAGCGGACCGGGCTCGCGGAGGCGTCGGGGATCGGCGGGCCGAGGTGCAGCGGACGGCGCGGCGACTGCGGCGCGGCCGACTGGTCCTGCGGGGCCGAGAGGATGGGCGACTGCGGCACGGAGGCCGGAGCCGGGTTCGGCAGGCGGACGCCGCCGAGGTCGACGGAGCCGCTGTCGCGGCCGGACGTCTCGTGCGGGCCCGGCTCGTGGACGGCCTCGACGACCGGTTCCGGAGCGGGTGGCGGCACCTCGTTGCCCCACGCGCCCTGGGCGCCCGGCAGCAGCAGGTCTTCGTCCTCGGCGGGTGTCTCGGAGAGGTAGGTGTACGCACCGTGCGCGGGGACGCCCGGCTGCTCCACCATGCCTGCGCTCTCCGGCTGCCCCTCGGCCGGGACCTGGCCGGTGTCGGTCATGCGTACCCCTCGCCCATCGGTTTAATGCTCCTACGACCAGCTCACCCGGAACGGCGCACCGACCGCCCGTAGTGAAGAACGAGCGTCCGTGCCCAGCGGCACGAACGACCCGCCGGAAAAGGCGACAAAGCCATTCAGTGGCATTGTCCCGGCCGTTCCGCCGTCGCGACAGCATGATCCGCGACAGCCCGCTGTGGACTGCGCCACGTTGCGCGTCCTCCGGTTCCGCAGTACCACACCCACCCCAAAACGGGCGTGCTTTCCGGACATTGGCGAACGAAGTTCCGGGCCGCCCGGTGCGGTACAACGATCGGCCAGCCTACCGCGCGCAGTACGACAACCCGATCACGGGGCGCGGTCCGGTAGTACGCCGCTGAGCAGGAACGCGACGCTCCGCTCGGTCTCCGTCCAGGCGCGGGTGTCGAGTTCGACGGACTGCAGCAGGGCGCACTCGACCCGGTATCCGTGCTCGGTCAGGTCCCGCCCGACGAGTTCGGCCGCGTCGCGGGTCGCGGCGTGCGTGACGATGCGCTGCGGGCGCCGGTCGGCGACCGCGGAGACGACGGCCGCTCCCCCACCGCCGACCCGGACGACGTCCGGCTCGGGCAGGTTCTCCAACGCGTGCGGGGCGGTGCCCTGGACCACTTGGAGCTGTACGCCGAACCGGCGCGCGGCCGTCTCGGTGCGGGCGCAGGCCCGCGGATCCCGGTCGACGGCGATGACGGCAGCGCCGGCGCGTGCGGCCTCGGTGGCGAAGGCACCGGAGCCGCAGCCGATGTCCCACACGAGGTCGCCGACCCGGGGGCCGAGACGCGCGAGTTGCGCGGCGCGCAGCAGCTCCGTCTCACCCTCGCCGAGGCTGCCACCGGGTCCGTCGGCGTACGACTCGTCTGGCTGCACCCAGCCGCGCGGTTCGGCGCCCGGGTCCCGGCCGGCGATCCAGCCGCCGCTGTCCGCCGCGACGCCCGGTGCGGCGGGGCCGATGACGATGACGACGTTGGGGTCGCGCCAGGTGTGGTCGGCCGCCTTGTCGGAGGTGACGACGGTGACGCGCTCGCGTTCGGTGCCCAGTTCCTCGCAGATGACGAAGGTCCGGTGGACGCCCTCCAGCAGGAGCCCGAGTTCGGCGGGTCCGGCGCCCGGCGCGGTGAGGACGGCGACCTTGGTGTGGGCGCGGCAGACGTTCACGGCCCGGCGCAGGGTGCGCGGGTGGGCGACGACCACCTGGGCGTCGTCCCAGGGCATGGCGGCGCGGGCGAAGGCGGCGGCGACCGCGGAGACGGCGGGGACGACCTCGATCTCCAGGCCGAACTCCGGTGCGCGCAGGGTGCGTACGACGCCGAAGAAGCCGGGGTCGCCGTCGGCGAGGACGACCGCGGTGCCGCGGTGGGTGCGTTCGCCTGGATGGAGTTCCCGGGCCGGGACTGGTGGTTCCTCGGCGTGGTCGGTCTGCTGGTCGTCCCCGTGCAGGTGGCGCTGATCCCGAT
>NZ_JBSFGB010000019.1:0-197581 GCF_053596375.1 Streptomyces sp. NPDC001709
CTGCCTCAAGCACCGCAAACTGTTCGACGAACACACGGCCTTCCCCTACGAACTCGCCGCCGTCGCTTGACACGCTAAGCGCCTGAGGTGTCTATGCGGCCCGGGAGGTCAGCCGGCGGATTCCGCGTGCGGCGCCCAGCAGAGCCGCGCCCGTGCCGAGGGCGGTGGCGGTCGGGTGCCGGGCCAGGGTCTGCTGCCAGGAGCGGGGGTGGGCGCTGTCGTCGAAGGAGCCGTGGGCGCCCTGGTCCTGGGCGGGGTCCTGGTCCACCGGTGCGAAGAGGTTGTCGAGGCCGGCGGGCGGGATGCGGTCGGTCTGCTGGGAGTCGAAGCCGGTGCGGGCGAGGTAGCGGTCGAGCAGGGCCGGGGCGAGGCGGTTGGCCCAGAGGGTGCCCAGGGTGCTGGCGCCGACGTAGTACTGCTTGCGGCGCGGATGGTCGGCGGCGTACACGACGCCGCGCGCGGCGACCTCCGGCTGGTAGATCGGCGGTACCGGCATGGGGTGCCGGGGCAGGCGGGAGCGTACCCATTCGAACTGGGGGGTGTTGACGGCGGGCAGCTGGACGACGGTGATGCGGACGTGGCTGCCGCGGTGCAGCAGTTCGGTGCGCACGGCGGAGGTGAAGCCGTTGACGGCGTGCTTGGCGCCGCAGTACGCCGACTGCAGCGGGATCGACCGCTCCCCGAGCGCCGAGCCGACCTGCACGATGGTGCCCCGGTCGCGGGGCAGCATGCGCTTGAGGGCGGTGCGGGTGCCGTTGACGAAGCCGAGGTAGGTGACGTCCGTGATCCGCCGGAACTCCTCCGCGGTGATCTCGTCGAACGGCGCGAACACGGTCGCGAAGGCGCAGTTGATCCATACGTCGACGGGGCCGAACTCCTTCTCCGCGGCCTCGGCGACGGCCTCCACCTGGGCCTGGTCCGCCATGTCGGCCGCCTGGACGAGGGGGCGTCCGCCGAGGGCCGCGACCTCGTCCGCCGCAGCCGCGAGGCCGCCCTCGCCGCGCGCGACCAGGACGACATTGCTCCCGCGCCGGCCGTACAGGCGGGCGGTGGCGCGGCCGATCCCGGCGCTGGCGCCGGTGATGACGACGGTCGAGGGCATGGTCATCTCCCTTTCCCAGACGGTGACTTCACTAGGTGACTGCACGAGGTGGCTGCACGAGGTGGCTGCACAGGGTGGCTTCACTCCACCCGGTACGGCCCGGCCCGTTCCTCGACGAGGGTCAGTCCCAGTCCGGGTGCCCCGTCGGCGCCCGGGGTGATGCTGCCGCCGCCGGGGTCGAGGACACCGTCGAAGAGGAGCCGCTCGATGCGGACGTGGTCGTGGAACCACTCCAGGTGCCGCAGGTTGGGCACGGCAGCGGCGGCATGCGCGTGGGCGTGCGGTGCGCAGTGGCCGGAGACGTCGATCCCGCGCGCGTGGGCGAGCGCGGCGACCCGCAGCCAGACGGTGATGCCGCCGCACCGGGTGACATCGGCCTGGAGGCAGTCGACGGCTCCGGCGGCCAGCATGTGCTCGAAGTACGGCAGCGTGTAGCCGTACTCGCCGGCGGTGACGTCCATCGGGAGGCGGCCGCGGAGGTCCGCGAGCAGGGTGAGGTGGTCGGAGGAGACCGGTTCCTCGAACCAGGTCACGCCCTGGTCCGTGAGCGCGTGGCCGACGCGGGCGGCCTGTGCGCCGGTGTAGCCGCCGTTGGCGTCCACGTACAGCTCCGCCGCGTCGCCGATGGCGGCCCGTGCGCGGGCGACCCGTTCGAGGTCGCGCCTCTCGCGGGCACCCCATGACTCGCCGATCTTGATCTTGACGCGGGGGATGCCCTCGTCCTCGGTCCAGCCGCGCAGCTGGCGGTCCTGGCGTTCGGCGTCGTACGTGGTGAAGCCGCCGCTGCCGTAGACGGGCACGTCGTCGCGGGCGGCGCCGAGCAGGCCGGTGAGGGGCAGGCCGAGCAGCCGGGCCTTGAGGTCCCACAGGGCGATGTCGACGGCGGAGATCGCCTGGGCGGCCACCCCTGGCAGTCCGGCGTTGCGCACGGCCCGGCACATCCGCTCGTTGGCGCGCGGCACATCGAGCGCCGGCAGGCCGGTGACGGTGCCGGCGAGGAGTTCGCGCGCGACGTGGGCGGTGGCGGCGGGGGCGTAGGTGTAGCCGAGGCCGGTGGTGGTGCCGGAGCGGACGGTGGCCAGGACGAGGGTGGTCCGGTCCCAGGCGAGGGTGCCGTCCGCCTCGGGGGCGTCGGTGGGGACGGTGTAGACGGCGGTGTCGACGTCGTCGACGGTCGGCCGGTCGCTCACGCTCGCCTCCCCAGCCGTCCCAGCCCGTACCCGGCGCCCGCGGCCAGCGCCGCGGCGGAGGCGGTCGTCGCCCAGCGGGCCGTGCGCGAGGGCTCGGGCGGGCGGTCGGCCAGGCGTTCCGGCTGGTCGCTCGGCAGATTGCCGTCGAGCGCGAACGCCAGGGCCTCGGCGAGGTGCAGGGCGCGGCGGCCGGTGCCGCCCTCCTCGATCTGGGTGCGGCAGCTGAAGCCGTCGGCGAGGATCAGGCTGTCGGGCACCGCTCCTCGTACGGCGTGCAGGACGCCCTGTTCGGCGACGGCCATGGAGACCTCGTGATGACCGCGTTCGAAACCGAAGTTGCCGGCGAGCCCGCAGCAGCCCTCGTCGAGGACCTCCGCGTCCAGGTGGGCGCGGCGCATCAGTTCGCGGTCGGCGTCGAACTTCATGACGGCGTGCTGGTGGCAGTGGGTCTGCACGGTCGCCTGCCGGGCGAGCCGCGGGGGCCGCCAGCCGTCGGGGGCGTGGTGGACGAGCTGTTCGGCGAGGGTGCGGACCTGTCCGGCCAGCCGCCGCACGTCCTGGTCACCGGGCATCAGTTCGGGTGCGTCGGCGCGGAAGACGGCCGTGCAGGAGGGTTCGAGGCCGATGATCGGGGTGCCCGCCTCCAGATAGGGGCGCAGCACTCCGAGGGTGCGGGTCAACACCCGCTTGGCGACGGCGAGTTGGCCGGTGGAGATCCAGGTCAGACCGCAGCAGACCGGCTCGGTGGGCACGGCGACCCGGAAGCCCGCGTTCTGAAGGACCCGTACGGCCGACTTCGCAATCGCGGGGTGGAAGTAGGTGCTGAAGGTGTCGGGCCACAGCACCACGGTGTGCGGGTCGGCCGGATCGGGTTCCTCCTCGTCATGGGCCCGCCACCACTGGACGAAGGACTCCTCGGCGAACACCGGTGCCGAGCGCGCGCCGTCCACGCCGGCCAGCAGCTTGCCCGCGCGGGCGAGGCCGGGCGCGTGCAGCGCGGAGTTGACCAGGGAGGGCGCCAGGCGGGACAGCCGCGCCCACACCGGGAGCCAGCCCAGGGAGTAGTGCGCGGCGGGGCGCATCCGGCCCTCGTAGTGGTGGGCGAGGAACTCGGCCTTGAGGGTGGCCATGTCGACGCCGGTCGGGCAGTCGGACTTGCAGCCCTTGCAGGCCAGGCACAGGTCGAGGGCGTCGCGTACGGCGGTGGAGCGCCAGCCGTCCGTGATGGGGGAGTCGGTGTGGCCGTCGAGCATCTCGAACAGCAGCCGGGCCCGGCCGCGGGTGGAGTGCTCCTCCTCCCTGGTGGCCCGGTAGGAGGGGCACATCACGCCGCCGGAGTGGCGGCGGCACTCGCCGATGCCGACGCAGCGCAGCACCGCGCGGTTGAAGGAGTGGTCGTCCTCGGGGAAACCGAAGTGGGTCGGGGACGTGGCCGGTCGCCAGCCGGGGCCGAGCCGCAGCTGTCCGTCGACGGGGTTGGGGCGGACGACCTTGCCGGGGTTCATCCGGTCGCGGGGGTCGAAGAGGGCCTTCAGCTCGCCGAAGGCGGTCACCAGCCGCTCGCCGAACATACGGGTGAGCAGTTCGCCGCGGGACTGGCCGTCGCCGTGCTCGCCGGAGAGGGAGCCGCCGTAGGAGACGACGAGGTCGGCGGCGCGTTCCACGAAGCGGCGGAAGTCCGCCACGCCGTCGGCGGTCCGGAGGTCGAAGGGGATGCGGGTGTGCACGCAGCCCTGTCCGAAGTGGCCGTACAGGGAGGGGTGGTCGTAGTCGAACTCGTCGAACAGCACCTTCAGGTCGCGCAGATAGTCGCCGAGCCGCTCGGGCGGTACGGCGGAGTCCTCCCAGCCCTCCCAGGTCTCCCGGTCGTCCGGCGGGCGTGCGGTGACGCCGAGTCCCGCCTCACGGGCCCTGAGCATCCTCTGCTCGCGCTCGGGGTCGTCGGAGAAGGCGACCTTCGCGTCCTTCTCGTCGCGGCCGATGGCGCGCAGCAACGCGTGGGCCTGCTCGTCGACGTCGTCCTGGCTGTCGCCGCTGTACTGCACCATCAGCCAGCCGGCGCCCTCGGGCAGCAAGGCGAGCGAGTCGAGGTAGGCACCCTCCTCGCGCATCAGCTGCGCCATCCGGTCGTCCAGCGCCTCCAGTTGGGTGGGCGAGCAGTGCTGCAGCAGACGGGGTACGTCGTCGGCGGCGGCGCAGACGTCGTCGTAGCCGAGCACCAGCAGCGACTGGTACGGCGGGACCGGGACGAGGTCGAGTTCGGCGCGCAGGACGGTGACCAGGGTGCCCTCGCTGCCGACGAGCGCCTTGGCCACGTCGAAGCCGTTCTCGGGCAGCAGGGAGTCGAGGTTGTAGCCGGAGACGCGGCGCGGGATCTTCGGGTAGCCGCGGCGGATGTCGGCGAGGTACTCGCCGGCGATGCGGTCGAGGCCGCCGTAGAGCTCGGCGAGCCGGCCGCCGCCGGCGATGATCCGAGCGCGCTCGTCGGGCGGGGTGGGCCCGGTCCAGGCGCGCTGTCCGTCGTAGGTGAGGATCTCCAGGCGCCGGACGTTGTCGACGGTCTTGCCGTAGGCCTGCGCGGAGGCGCCACAGGAGTTGTTGCCGATCATGCCGCCGAGCGCGCAGTGGCTGTGGGTGGCGGGTTTGGGCCCGAACTGGAGCCTGTGCGGGGCGAGTTGGCGGTTGAGTTCGTCCAGGACGATCCCGGGCTCCACCACGCAGGTGCGCCGCTCGGGGTCGACGGAGATCAGCCGGGTGCAGTACTTGCTCCAGTCGATCACCACGGCGGTGTTGGCCGTCTGTCCGGCCAGGCTGGTGCCGCCGCCCCGGGAGAGGACGGGGGTGTCGAAGCCCGCGCACACCGACAGTGCCCGGGCACCGGCCTCGACCGTGCGGGGGAGGACGACGCCCAGGGGGACCTGCCGGTAGTTCGAACCGTCCGTGGCGTAGGTGCCGCGGCTGCCGGCGTCGAAGCGGACCTCGCCGTCCACCTCGGCGTGAAGGGCCGCCTCCAGGCCGGACCTGTCCGGAGGGGTCATCTGCGCTCCTTGGGTTCACCGGCGTGCTGTCCTGCCCGAGGACGGGCGAGTACCCGGCAATCGTTCAGGCAAAACTGAACAGGAGAACTGAACAGTTTGGGCTGGACAGTTCCAGCTGCCGGTTCTAGGGTGGGCGTCATGCCTGACATCTCCGACTCCGCCGCCCGCGCCGCGCGCGATCTGCGCGTGGTGTTCAGCCGGCTGCGGCGCCGTATCCGCGAGGTCGCACAGGACACCGACCTCAGCCCTTCGCAGGAGTCGGCGCTCACCCTGGTCGGCAAGCACGGCGCCGCCACCGCCAGCGCCCTGGCCGCCGCGGAGGGCGTACGGCCGCAGTCGATGGCGACCACACTGACCGCGCTGGACCAGCACGGTCTGATCCGACGCGCCCCCGACCCGGACGACGGCCGCCGCCAGCTGGTCACGCTGACCGACGCCGGGCGGGCCCGTATAGAGGGCAACCGGCAGGTCCGCGAGGAGTGGCTGGCCCGCGCCTTCCAGGACCGCTACACCGAGGAGGAGCGGCAGACCGTCCTCATGGCACTGGAGCTGATGGAACGGCTGTCGCAGCCGTGATACCGGGGCCCAGCGGAGGCACCGCGAAGGCCACCCGCCCCTCCCCCGCCGGATTCGACCGCCGGCTGATCCCGCCGATGGTCATCGGCTCGGTCCTCAATCCGGTCAACTCCTCCATGATCGCCGTGGCCCTGGTGCCGATCGGCGTCGCCTTCGGCGCCCCGCCCGCCGAGACGGCCTGGCTGGTGACGGCGCTCTACCTGGCCACGGCCGTCGGGCAGCCCGTCATCGGCCGGCTGGTGGACATGTACGGCCCGCGCAGGCTCTACCTCGCCGGTACGGCCCTGGTCGGCATCGCCGGACTGCTCGGCGCGCTCGCGCCCTCGCTGGGCGCGCTGATCGCGGCCCGGGTGCTCCTGGGTTTCGGGACGTCGGCGGCGTACCCGGCGGCCATGCGGCTGACCCGGGGCGAGGCCGAACGCACCGGGCGGGACAGCCCCGCCGGGGTGCTGGCCGTGCTGGCCGTCGCCAACCAGACGGTGGCCGTCGTCGGGCCCGCGCTCGGCGGCCTGCTGATCGGTCTGGGCGGCTGGCGTGCCGTGTTCACCGTCAACGTGCCGCTCTCGGCGGCCTGCCTGGTGCTCGGCGCACTGCGGCTACCCCGGTCCGGGACGATCCGGCGGCGCGGCGTCGACCTGACCGGCATGGCCCTGTTCGCGCTGCTGCTGGTCGCGCTGCTGCTGTTCCTGATGGACCCCCGTGCCGACCGCTGGTACCTGCCGGTGCTGTCGGCCGCCGCTGCCGCCGCTTTCGCGGTGCGCGAGCTGCGGGTGCCGGACCCGTTCATCGACCTGCGCGTCCTCGGCGGCAACGGCCCGCTGCTGGCCACCTATCTGCGCCAGCTGCTCGCCTACACCACCTCCTACGCCTTCATGTACGGCTACACACAGTGGCTGGAACAGGGGCGCGGGCTCAGTGCCTCCACCGCCGGTCTCGTGCTGCTGCCGCAGTCGGTGGCCGCGCTGGTCGTTTCCGCGTTCACCGGTCGCCGGGAGGCGGTGCGCGCCAAGCTGCTGATCGGCTCCGCGCTCCAGCTCGCGGGCTGTGCCCTGCTGCTTGTGGTGCGGTCCGGCAGTCCGCTGTGGCTGCTGCTCGCGGTCGGCGCACTGCTCGGCATTCCGCAGGGCCTCATCGGCCTGGCCACGCAGAACGCCCTGTACCGGCAGGCCGATCCGGAGCGGATCGCCTCCGCGGCCGGGCTGCTGCGGACCTTCTCCTACCTCGGCGCGCTGGGCGCGTCCGCCGCCACCGCGGCGTTCTACCCGCACCGCGCCGACACGGCCGGGCTGCACGGCCTGGCCCTGTTCATGCTCGCCGGCTCCGCCTTGTTGTCGGCGACGACTCTGCCGGACCGCTCACTCGGCCGGCTCGGCACCACCTCACCTCCAACCCCTGGAAAGGCCTGACCGACTCATGTCGCTCACCACGCTCGACCCCCGTACCGCCCTCGTCGCGATCGACCTGCAGAACGGCATCGTGGGCATGCCGGTCCAGCCGCACGCGGCCCCGGACGTCGTCTCCCGCACGGCCGAACTCGCAGGCGCCTTCCGCACGCACGGGCTACCCGTGGTCCTGGTCCGGGTCTCCTTCGCGCCCGACTGGGCGGACGCCGTCCCCGGCCGCACCGAGCGCCAGGCCCGGGGCCTCGCCTTCCCCGAGGGCTGGGACACCGTCGTCGACGAACTCTCCGGCCACCCCGGCGACATCCGCGTCACCAAGCACAACTGGAGCGCCTTCCACGGCACCGACCTGGACGTCCAGCTGCGCCGTCGCGGCATCACGCAGATCGTGCTGACCGGCATCGCCACCAGCATCGGCGTGGAGTCCACCGCCCGGGACGCCTACGCCCACGGTTACCACGTCACCCTCGCCACCGACGCGATGGCCGACGCCGACGCCGAGGCGCACGCGAACAGCGTGGAGCGGATCTTCCCGCGGCTCGGCGAGAGCGGCACCACCGCCGAGATCCTGGAGCTGCTCGCCAAGACCCGCGCCTGACCGCCGAGTTCCACAACCGGTCGGCCGGCCCGGCCTCTTGGGGCGGAGTGGGGGTACCCGCACATCCGCGCCGGGGGCCGGGTTAGCATGCGGCCACGCCCCCCGTGCCACGGAGGCAACGGCAGGCGAACAAAGGGGGCTTGGAGCCGGATGCCGGTCAAGGTCAGCGTCATCGTCCCCGTGTACGACCCGGGGCCGCACATCGAGGACTGCATCGCCTCGCTGCTGCGCCAGTCGCTGTCTCCCGACTCCTACGAAGTGATCTTCGTGGACGACGGCTCCACCGACTCCACCCCGGCCCGGCTGGACGCGCTCGCCGCCGAGCACCCGCACGTCCGCGTCATCCACCAGGAGGGCTCCGGGTGTTCCGGCAGGCCCCGCAACGTGGGCATCGAGGCCTCCCGCGGCGAGTTCGTGGTGTTCGTCGACCACGACGGCCGGCTCGGCGACGAGGCCCTGGAGCGAATGTACGACTACGGGGTCGCCAACAAGGCCGACGTGATCGTCGGCAAGACGGCCGCAGCGGGCCGCCCGGTGCCGGTGGAGCTGTTCCGGCGCAACCACCCGCACGCCACGGTGGACAACGCGCCCCTGATCGACAGCCTCACCCCGCACAAGATGCTCCGGCGTTCCTTCCTGGACCGCACCGGACTGCGCTTCCCCGAGGGCCCGCGTCACCTGGAGGACCACGTCTTCGTCACCGAGGCCTATCTGCGCGCGGACAACGTCTCGGTCCTCGGCGACTACGTCTGCTACCACCACCGCGAACGCGACGACGCCGCCGACGCCGGCTCCCGGCGATTCGACCCGGTCGGCTACTTCAAGAACCTCCGCGAGGCCCTCGACGTGGTCGAGCGGTACACCGAGCCGGGCCCGCTGCGCGACAAGCTGCTGCGCCGCTGGCTGCGGGTGGAGATGGTCGAGCGGATGAGCGGCCGCCGGCTGCTGGCGCTGCCCGACGACCACCGGCGCGAGCTGCTGCGGGAGATGCGGGCGGTCGTCGCTGAGCGTTTCGGGCCCGGGGTCGCCCCCGGGCTGCGCCCCGGCCGGCGGATCGTCGCCGCGCTGATCCGCGAGGACCGCTACGACGACCTGGTCGCCCACGCCGAGTGGGAGGCCGGGGTGCGGCCCCGTGCCGTCCCGGCCACGGTCGACTGGCGGGACGGCGCCCTGTGTATCGGCTTCACCGCCGAGTACACCACCGCGGACGGCCCGCTCTCCGTCCCGGCGGACGCCCCCGGGCCACCGGCTGACGGGGCGCCCCGCGATCTCGCCGAGGCCGTGTCCTGGCTGGCCGCGGCCGCCGAGGACGGCTTCGAGGCCGCCACCGTGGACCTGATCGTGCGCGACCGGGAGAGCGAGGCCTTCTTCTCCCAGCCGGTACGGGTCACCCGCGAGCGGGTCCCCGCCGAGGACGGCGGCACCCGGCTGCTGCTGCACGCCACGGCCACGGTCGACCCCGCCACAGCGGCCGGCGGCGACCCGCTGCACGGCGGGCTGTGGGACCTGTACGTGCGGGTCGGCCTGGGCGGCTGGACCAAGGAGTGCCGACTGGGCCCGGCCCCGGCCGAGGAGCTCGCACTGCCGCCGGCCGGGATCGTCACGGACCGGGTCGTCCTGCCGTACTGGACGCAGCGGTGCCGCAACCTGACCCTGGACGTGGACCGTGCGGTGAAGTCCCTCGGTCTGCACCGGCTCACGCCGGCGGACGCGGCGGTCTCCGACGCCGCGACCCTGACCGTCGCGCTGCCGCTGTACGTGCCCGACACCACGGCGGCCACGGTCGGCCTGGTCGGCGCCTCGGGCCGGACGCTCGACCGGCCGGCCGTGCTCACGCCCGCCGACGGCGTCCACGCACTGCTGGAGACCGGCCTGCCGCTGCACGAGCTGCGCGGCGCCCTGTGGCGCACGGAGCTGCGCCTGGCCGGCGGCCGGATCCTGAGACTGCCGCTGCTGCTGCGGGTGGGCCGCACCCGCGGGGCGGTCGAGGTGGTCCGCCCGGCACCCCCGGGGCGGCTGCGCCGGCTGGTGCGCGGGGTACGGCGGCTGCTGGGCCGGGTACGAGGAACGCGTACGGCCACGACTACACGGAAGGCATGACGGCGTGCGGCAACTGGGGATAGGCGACGCCTGGGTGCTGGAGCCCCAGGTGTTCCCGGACGACCGGGGCAGTTTCCACGAGTGGTACCGGGGCGCGGAGTTCCGCGAGGCCACCGGTTACGACCTGCAACTCCTCCAGGCCAACTGCTCGGTGTCCCGGCGGGGTGTGCTGCGCGGCATCCACTTCGCGGACGTGCCGCCCGGCCAGGCCAAGTACGTCACGTGTGTGCGCGGAGCCGTCCTCGACGTGGTCGTGGACATCCGCGTCGGCTCCCCCACCTACGGGCAGTGGGAGGCCGTACGGCTGGACGACGGGAACCGGCGTGCGGTGTTCCTCGCCGAGGGCCTCGGGCACGCCTTCATGGCACTCACCGACGACGCCACGGTGGTGTACCTGTGCTCGGCCGGGTACGCGCCACGGCGTGAGCACGGGCTGCACGCGCTCGACCCGGCGCTGGGCATCACCTGGCCCGAGGACATCGCACCGGTGCTGTCCCCCAAGGACGCCGAGGCGCCCTCGCTGGCCGAGGCGGAGCGATCCGGGCTGCTGCCCGCATACGCGGACTGCACCGCCCACTACGAGCGGCTGCGCTCCGGGGACTTCAGCGGCTGACGGCGCACGGGCGGGTCGGCATGGCGCGGACGAAGCTCCGGCCGTGCACGCCGTACGGCCAGCCGGTACGCAACACGGCCGATCCGCTCGCAAGTTCGGCGACCCGAGGCGTGCGAGCCGGGAACGCGCGTGGGCTGTTACGACGGTGTGCCCGCTCGCTCAGTCCTCGCCCCGGACGATGTTGTCCTCGGACACGTCACCCCGCTGGTCGGCGGAGGTGCGGTCCAGTACGGCGGGCAGACAGGTGCGCACTCCCCGGTCCCGCCGGCGGCGGGCCTGCGCCCGGCCGGTCTCGGGGTCGATGGGGGCGGGCTTCTCACTGGCTTGCGCGGTCACGTCGTTCATCTTCCTTCTGCGAGCTGTACCGGGCCGAGTAGCCGTATCGCCGGTCCTCAAACCCGGACGGGCTCCGGCCGTTCAGCCCCGGCCACCGCTCGCAGCCCCCGGCGCCCGGGTGTTCGGGCGTGGCGCGCGCGGGGCCGCAGGTCACCGGGGGTAGCGTCACCGGCGATGACGGAACTACCTGAAATGTCGGACACGCGCGAGATCGTCGCGCGCTACACGGCACCCGCCCCGCGTCCCGGCCGGGCCGTACTGCGCTGGGTCTCCACCGCCGACCACAAGGTGATCGGCCGGCTCTACATGGTCACGGCGTTCTGTTTCTTCCTGCTCGCGGGCCTGCTCGCGCTCGGGATGCGCGCGGAACTCGCCCGGCCGGGTCTGCAGTTCCTGAGCGAGCAGGGCTACGACCAGTTCTTCACGGTCCACGGCACGATCATGATGCTGCTGTTCGCGACCCCGATGTTCGCCGGGTTCGCCAACGCGGTGATGCCGCTGCAGATCGGCTCGCCCGACCTGGCCTTCCCGCGGCTGAACGCGCTGTCGTACTGGATGTACCTGTTCGGCGGCCTGATGGTGGTCTCCGGGTTCCTGGTGCCGGGCGGGGCGGCGGCGTTCGGCTGGTTCGCCTACGCGCCGCTGAACAGCGCCTACTTCTCCCCCGGCGCCGGTGGTGACCTGTGGGCGATGGGGCTGGTGGTCTCGGGTGTGTCGACCACGCTGACCGCGGTGAACTTCATCACCACGATCCTGTCGCTGCGGGCGCCGGGCATGACGATGTTCCGGATGCCCATGTTCACCTGGAACGTGCTGTTCACCTCGATCCTGATCCTGCCGGCGTTCCCGGTGCTCACGGCGGCGCTGCTGGCGCTGGAGTCGGACCGGAAGTTCGGGTCGCACGTCTTCGACGCGACGAACGGCGGCGCGCTGCTGTGGCAGCACCTGTTCTGGTTCTTCGGGCATCCCGAGGTCTACATCGTGGCGTTGCCGTTCTTCGGGATCATCTCGGAGATCATTCCGGTGTTCTCCCGCAAGCCGCTGTTCGGCTATCTGCCGATGATCGGGGCGACCATCGCGATCACGATGCTGTCGGCGGTGGTGTGGGCGCACCACATGTTCGCCACCGGCGCGGTGCTGCTGCCGTTCTTCTCGATCATGTCGTTCCTGATCGCGGTGCCAACCGGCATCAAGTTCTTCGCGTGGATCGGCACGATGACCAACGGCTCGGTGTCGTTCGAGACGCCGATGCTGTGGTCGCTGGGCTTCCTGGTGTCGTTCCTGCTGGGCGGGCTGAGCGGGGTGCTGATCGCCTCGCCGCCGCTGGACTTCCATCTCACCGACACCTACTTCATCGTGGCGCACCTGCACTATGTGCTGTTCGGCACGGTGGTGTTCGCGATGTTCGCCGGGTTCTACTTCTGGTGGCCGAAGTTCACCGGGAAGATGCTGGACGAGCGGCTCGGCAAGCTGCACTTCTGGCTGCTGTTCCCGGCGTTCCAGCTGACCTTCCTGGTGCAGCACTGGCTCGGCGAGGCCGGGATGCCCCGCCGGTACGCGGACTATCTGCCCGCGGACGGCTTCACCCTGCTCAACACCCTGTCGTCGGCGGGCGCCTTCCTGCTGGGCATCTCCACCCTGCCGTTCCTGTACAACGTGTGGCGCACCGCCACCAGGGGCGAGAAGGTCACCGTGGACGACCCTTGGGGATGGGGGCGGGGCCTGGAGTGGGCGACGTCCTGCCCGCCGCCCCGGCACAACTTCCTGGCGCTGCCCCGGGTGCGCTCGGAGTCACCCGCCTTCGACCTGCACCATCCGGAGGTCGGGCGCATGGCCGAGGAGGAGGGAAGCCGGTGAAGGCGGAGGCGCTGCTGTTCGGCGGGGTCGCGGTCTTCTTCGGCGGGTCCGCGGCGCTGTACGGGATGTGGTCGCAGGACGAGACGGGCACGGTCGCGCTCGTCGTCGCGTGCGGGATGGCCTCACTGGTCGCGTTCTTCTGCCTGATCCAGTACCGGCGCCGGGGGGCGCGGGCGCAGGACCGCACGGAGGCGGAAGTGGCGGACGGGGCCGGGCCGGTGGCGTTCTTCCCCGACGAGAGCCTGTGGCCGATCGTCACCGCGCTGGGTTTCGCGCTGACGGCGACCGGCGTGGTCTTCGGTCTGTGGCTGTTCGTCATCGGCCTGGGCGTCCTGGCGCGCGGGGTGTTCGGGCTGGTGTTCCAGTACGCGCACCGGTGAGCGGTCTGCGCGGGGCACCCGGCCGGAACGCCCCGACGGGCTCGTGATCGGTCTCGTAACCGCCGGTGACGCTCTGCCGGATCTCGCCCGTGGGTACACCCTCGGCCAGCCGCTCGATCTCGGCCGCCGTCAGGGCCCGGCACAGCCACCGGGTCACCAGGAAGGCGAGGACCGGTGCCACGATCAGGGCGATGCGCAGAACCCAGGTGATGGCGTTGACGGAGACACGGAAGGTCTGGGCGATGACGTCGTTGCCGCCGGCCAGCAGCAGCACTCCGTAGAACACGGTGCCCGCGACGCCGAGCCCGGTGCGGACGGGCCGCTCGCGGGGCCGGTCGCACAGGTGCCGCTCGGTGCGTCCTTCCCCGGTCAGCCGCTGCTCGGCGAAGGGGTAGGCGTAGAGCACGGCGAACAGCAGGCCCGGCAGGACGACCGCCGGGAGCAGGACGTTCCACATGAGGGTGTGTCCCGCGACGTTCGTCTCCCACGGCGGGACCAGCCGCAGCGCGCCCTCCAGGAAGCCTACGTACCAGTCGGGCTGGGAGGCGGTGGAGACCTGGTCGGGGCGGTAGGGGCCGTAGTTCCAGACCGGGTTGATCTGGGCGATGCCGGACAGGAGCACCAGGACGCCGGTGACGATGACGGCCAGGCCGCCGGAGGAACCGGTGAACTGCGGGAAGAACGGCTTGCCTACGGCGTTGCGGTGGGTGCGGCCCGGGCCGCGCCACTGCGTGTGCTTCAGGTGCACCACCAGGATCAGGTGCACGGCGACCAGTGCGATCAGGGCACCCGGGAGCAGCAGGACGTGCAGCGGATACAGGCGGGTGATGATGTCGTGGCTCGGGTACTGGCCGCCGAAGGCGAAGAAGGCCACGTATGTACCGACGACCGGGATCGACAGCATGATGCCCTGCGCGATGCGCAGTCCGGTGCCGGAGAGCAGGTCGTCGGGGAGCGAGTAGCCGGCGAAGCCCTCGGCGAGCGAGACCACGAACAGGGTCAGCCCGATCACCCAGTTCAGCTCGCGAGGCCGGCGGAAGGCGCCGGTGAAGAAGATCCGCAGCATGTGCACGCCGATGGCGGCGACGAAGACCAGCGCGGCCCAGTGGTGGGTCTGCCGCATCAGCAGTCCGCCCCGCACGTCGAAGCTGATGTGCAGGGTGGAGTCGAAGGCGGCCGACATGCGCACGCCGCGCAGCGGCACATAGCGGCCCGCGTAGACGACCTCGCGCATCTCCGGCTGGAAGAACAGGGTCAGCCAGACCCCGGTCAGGATCAGCACCAGGAGGCTGTACAGGGCGAGTTCACCGAGCAGGAAGGACCAGTGGTCGGGGAACGCCTTGCGCAGCAGCGGGCCGCCCTCCAGGACGGGCAGCCGGGCGTCCGCGGCGTCCACGAGCCGCTCGGCGCGGCGGCCGGCACGGCTCATGCGTCCTCGGGCTCCGCCGCCGCGCGGGCCACCTCGTCCTCGACCTCGGGGCGCGGCCGGCCCGTCTCCTTCGCGTACTCGCTCACGGCGGTCTGCACGTCCCTGGCCAGGTCCCGCCAGGCGCGCAGCGCGGTCTCATAGGTCCCCGACTGAGCCCCGGTCATCCGCCGCTCGGCCGGCGGACCGTACGTGTCCCGCAGCTCCTCCACCGTGGCGTGCGCCGCCTCGGCCGCACGCTGCTTCTGCACGAGTTCCTCGAAGGTGTGTGCCACACTAATCGACCCTAGGCACCGCTCCCGCCCCACGCCTCCCCAAGCCTCACCAACCTGCGGGAAACGCACCCGTGTGGCGGTCAGCCACGGGGGCCGTCGGCAGCGTGCACGACTGGTGGATACGGGGCTGGCCGCTCCAGGGCCGGCTGGTGTGTGCGCGGCCGACGGTGCGAGGACAGACCGGTGGGTACGCGGCCGGCTGTCCTAGGTTCGGCCGGTGGGAACGCGGCCGACGGTGCCAGGGCCGACCGGTGGATACACGGCCGGCTGTCCCAGGACCGACCGGTGAGTACGCGGCCGACGGTGCTGGGGCGGCCGGCGGGCACTGTTCGGCTGTGGCGGGTCCGTTGGCGAGGTACGAGATCGGCCGCGACGGATGCGTCGGGGAGGTACGGGATCGGCAGCGGCGCTCGGCCATCGGGTACGAGGCGAACCGGGACGGCGTCGGGGCAGGTACGAAGCCGACCGCTGCGAGGCCGGACGGCCGGAACAAGCCCGACCGCCAAGCCCAGCCCAGACCCACCACGACCGTCAATCACCACACCCCACACCCACCACAACCCTCAGCCACCACACCCCACCACCCACCACAACCGTCAGCGCCCAGGCACAAGGTCCGCCCACACCTGCTTGCCGCCGCTGACCGGGATCGTTCCCCAGGCCGCCGATACCGCCTCCACCAGGAGGATGCCCCGGCCGCCGGTGGCCTCCCAGCCGATGCTGGCCGGTTTTACGGGGCTGCGCGGCGAGGCGTCGGCGACGGCGAGCCGCAGGCGGTGGTTGACCAGGCTGAGGTCGAGGCGGACTTGTCCGCTGGTGTGCACGAGGGCGTTGGTGACGAGTTCGGAGACCACCAGCAGGGCCGCGTCCATGGTGTCCTGCGACACGCCCCAGGTGCGCAGGGTGCGCCGGGTGAAGCGGCGGGCGTGGCGGACCGCCTCCGGTACCCGCCACACCGTCCAGGTCTCGCGCAGCGGGCGTACGGTCATGCCGTCGTAGCGGATCAGCAGCAGGGCGACGTCGTCGCCCCGGTGGGCGCCGGTGAGCAGCGCGTCGGCGATCAGGCCGAGGTGTGCGGGGTCGGCGGCGGCCAGCTCCGCGGCGAGCCGGTCGATGCCGACGTCGATGTCGGCGTCCGGTGACTCCACCAGGCCGTCGGTGGTGAGCGCGATCACCGTGCCGGGCTGGAGCCGGAGCGGGGTCATCGGGAAGTCGGCCTGGGTGAGCACGCCGAGCGGCGGGCCGCCCTCGGCGTGGACGATCTCGGTGGAGCCGTCCGGGTGGCGCAGCACCGGCGGCAGATGACCGGCGCGCACGCACCAGGCGGTGCCCTCCTCCATGTCGACGTCGACGTAGCAGCAGGTGGCGAAGAGGTCGGTCTCCATGTCCAGCAGCAGCCGGTTGGCGTGCGCCACGACCACGTCCGGGGAGTGGCCCTCGGCGGCGTAGGCGCGCAGCGCGGTGCGCATCTGGCCCATCAGGGTGGCGGCGCCCGCGTTGTGGCCCTGGACGTCGCCGATGACGAGGGCGACGTGATGGTCGGCGAGCGGGATCACGTCGTACCAGTCGCCGCCGACCTCCAGGCCCGCGGTGGTGGGCAGGTACCGGGCGACGGCGACCGCGCCGGGCAGCCGGGGCAGGCGGCGCGGCAGCAGGGTGCGCTGGAGCATGCCGACGAGTTCGTGCTCGGCGTCGAAGGCGTGGGCGCGCAGCAGCGCCTGCCCGGTGAGGCCCGCGCAGGCGGTGAGCAGGGCGCGTTCGTCGGGGCCGAAGTCGCGCGGGCGGTCCCAGCCGATCAGGCAGGCGCCGGCCATGCGGCCGCCGGCCGGCAGCGGCAGCACCGCGAGGCCTCCGGGGCCGACGTCGGCGAGGGCGGGCTCCAGCGGGGTGCCGGCGGGCCAGATCCGGGAGCGGCCCTCGCGCAGCGCGGCGGCCAGGGTGGGCATGTCGCGCACCGGCGCGTCGGGCCACTCGGTGCGCCATTCGGTGCGCCACACCTCGGGCCAGGCCTCGGGTTCGGGCGGGTCGAGGACGGTGACGACGAGCCGGTCGTTCTCCAGTTCGGCGAGCGCGATCCGGTCGGCCTGCAGCGGTCCGCGCAGGGCGGCGACGACGGCTTTGCCGACGTCCTTGACGGTGCCCGCGGTGGCCAGGGCGGCGGCCAGGCGCTGGACCCGGGCCACGTCGGTGACGTCGGAGCGCAGGGTGGAGGCATCGGCGACGGTGCCGACGAGCCGGGCGGAGCGGCCCTCGCCGCCGGGCAGCAGCCGGCCGCGCAGCCGCAGCCACCTCGGCGCGCCGGAGGGCTGCAGGATGCGGAACTCCAGCTCGCGGTCGCCGATGGACATGTGGTCGGCCTCGACCACGGACATCAGCGCGGGCAGGTCCTCGGGCACGGTGAGGGCGAGCAGGGTCTCGACCCGGCCGTCGAAGGCGTCCCGGGAGAGTCCGAACAGCCGCAGGATCTCGTCGCCGACCTCGACCCAGCCGCTGTCCATGGCCAGGCTGAAGGCGTCCGGCGGCAGCTCACCGGTGTCGCCGGCGGGGGCGGCCGGGACGGGTACGGCGATCGCGCGGGCGACCAGCTCCAGGCAGGTCCGGTCGTCGGCGCCGAAGCCGCCGGGGTGCTCGCTGACGGCCAGCAGACAGCTGCCGCCCGTCTGGCCGAGCGGCAGGACGGCCATGAAGAACTCCGCGGACGGGGTGCGCCGGGCCTCGGGGCAGCCGGCCAGGTCCTCGGGGCCGAGCCAGAGCGGGCGTCCGGTGCGGTGGGCCTCGGCGACCGGGGAACCGCCGGCGGCCGGATAGCCGTCGCGAAGGCCGTACAGGGTGCGCGGCAGGCCCGCCGACTCGGCGAGGCACAGCTGGGAGGGGTCGTCGCCGGGTGTGTAGACACCGGCGAAGGCCGCGCCTGCGAACACCAGCGCCTGTTCGAGAACCCGGCGGAGCCGGTCGGGCGTGGCGGGTGACGCGGTGAGCGTGTCCAGGGCGGCTTCGGCACGCTCCGTTCTCGTTCTGCTGATCGCAGCGCCCTCACTCCTCACCACGTTCGCCATTACAGCGCGTGTGGGGCTTCTGCGCAGCCCCTGTGAACGCTCGGGGTGCTCGCTGCGCCCGTCGACTCGAAAGCCGCCGAACACATCTTGACCCATGAGTTCCGCATGGTGACCTCGTGACAGTTGTTACTGTCCGCCACCGTCCGACTCCTGCGAGTGTCTGTCCCGGCCACACGACGAGGGGCGGGAGGCGCATGGACAAGCGGTACGAGGTGTACGCGCTCGCCGACGGGCATTTCTACGACACGCCCGACCGGCTGCCGGGGGCGGGCGGTGAGCCGGCGCCGCTGTTCGCGACGGCGCGTCGCGCCGTCCCGGAGGGCTGGCACGCGGCGCGGTCCGGGGACTGGCTGACCCTGACCCCGCTCGACGCGGACGGCGCGCCGCTTCCGTCGCCGGCGCAGGGCTGGAAGATCCATTCCTCGGCGACCGCCGCGAACGCGGAACGCATCGCGGAGATCGTGTGGGACTACTGCCTGCCGCGCCGCATCCCGTTCAAGTTCGTGCCGGGCCCGCACCTGCTGCACCTGCGCAACGCCAAGTACGCGGGCCGCGACACCAGTGGCAAGTTCGTCACGCTCTATCCGGCGGACGAGGAGCAGTTGCACCGGACGCTGCGTGAACTGGGCGCGCTGCTGGAGGGTTTCGAAGGGCCGTACATCCTCACCGACCTGCGCTGGTCCGACGGTCCGCTCTACGTCCGCTACGGCGCGTTCGCCCGCCGGTACGTGGTCGACGAGCGCGGCTCGCTGGTCCCGGCGGTGACCGACGGTGCGGGCAGACTGGTGCCGGACCGGCGGGCGCCGTCCTTCCAGGTGCCGGAGTGGGTGACGCTGCCGGAGTTCCTGCGGCCGCATCTGCAGGCGCGCAACACCACGACGGTGGGCGAGTTGCCGTACCGCATCGAGAAGGCGCTGCACTTCTCCAACGGCGGCGGGGTGTACGCCGGCACCGACACGCGCGACGGGCGCCGGGTGGTGCTGAAGGAGGCCCGGCCGCACGCGGGGCTCGCCGCGGACGGCGCGGACGCGGTGGCCCGGCTGGAGCGGGAGAAGACGGCGCTGGAGCGGGTCGCCGGGACCGGTGTGGTGCCGGAGGTACGGGACTGGTTCCTGCTCGGCGAGCACCGGTTCCTGGTGATGGACCATCTGTCGGGCCGCCCGCTCAACTCCTTCTTCGCCGAGCGCCATCCGCTGCTCACGCCCGACCCCGACCCGGCCGCGATCGCCGCGTACACGGCGTGGGCGCTGCGGATCAACGCGGCGGTGGAGCGGGCGGTGGCGGCGGTGCACGCGCGCGGGCTGGTCTTCAACGACCTGCATGTCTTCAACATCATGGTGGCCGAGGACGAGGAGTCCGTGTACCTCATCGACTTCGAGGCCGCCGCGCCGGCCGAGGAGTACGCCCGGCAGACCGTCGCCCACCCCGGTTTCTTCGCCCCGCCGGACCGCCGGGGCACCGATGTCGACAGCTATGCGCTGGCCTGTCTGCGGCTCGCCCTGTTCCTGCCGGTGACCACGCTGTTCGTGGTGGACCGCGGGAAGGCGGCCCATCTCGCCGAGGTGATCGCGGAGCAGTTCCCGGACGTGCCGCGCGCCTTCCTGGACGAGGCGGTCGCGGAGATCACCCGGGACCCTGCGGGCGGACGGCGCAGCCGGCCGGCCCCGCCGGTGGTGCCCGGCGACTGGCCCTACAGCCGGGACTCGATGGTGAAGGCGATCCTCGCCTCCGCCACCCCGGAACGCGACGACCGGCTCTTTCCCGGTGACATCGCCCAGTTCTCGGACGGCGGCGGCCTCGGCCTGGCCCACGGCGCGGCCGGAGTCCTGTACGCCCTCAAGGCCGCCGGCGCCGCCCCGTACGACGAGGGCGAACGCTGGCTGCTGGACCACACCGCCCCGCCGCCGCCCGGCACCCCACTCGGCCTGTACGACGGGCTCGCGGGCGTCGCCCTCGTACTCGACCAACTCGGCCACCGGCAGCGGGCGTTGGACCTGCTCGACGGCATCCTGCGGGAGAACTGGCGCAGCCTCGCCTCCGATCTGCACGGCGGTCTCGCCGGGCTCGGCCTGGTCCTCGGCCGGCTCGCGGACACGACCGGCGAGCCGGAGTTGCGGCAACACGCCGCCGAGGCCGCCGACATCCTCGTACGACGACTCGCCGAACCGGTCCCGGACACCCCGCGCCGGCGCGCCGGTCTGCTGCGCGGAGCGAGCGGACCCGCCCTGTTCCTGCTCCGACGGTACGAGGAGACCGGCGAGGCCCGCTTCCTGACGGGGGCGGCCGAGGCGCTGCGGCGTGACCTGGACTGCTGTGTGACCCAGGAGGCGGGAGGCGGCCTGGAGGTCGACGAGGGCTGGCGGACACTGCCGTACCTCGGCGACGGCAGCGCGGGCATCGGACTGGTCCTGGACGACTACCTGGCGCACGCGGACAGCCCGGAGTTCGAGCGTGCCCGGTCCGGCATCCTCACCGCCGCCACCTCACGCTTCTACGCCCAGCCCGGCCTCTTCCAGGGCCGCGCCGGAATGATCCTGCACCTCGCCCGCGGCTCCGCGCCCGGCGCCACCCGCGAACGGCTGGCGCAGCAGATCGCGGGGCTCGGCTGGTTCGCGATGGCCTACCAGGGCCAACTCGCCTTCCCCGGCCACCAGATGATGCGCCTCTCCATGGACCTCGCCACCGGTACGGCAGGCTGCCTGCTCGCGCTCGCCGCGGCCCGCGACGACGCCCGCACGGCACACCTGCCCTTCCTTCCGCCGCCACCGGCGGCCCGCACACGCGGCTCCGCACCGACGGAGCCGTGACGCACCACCCCGTCCCCCATCAGGAAAGGACACCACCATGGCACTGCTCGACCTGCAGACCCTCGAGTCCGAGGAGTACACCCACACCGGCGCGAGCACCGTGAGCCTGCTCTCCTGTGTCTCCGCGGCGAGCGTTCTGCTCTGTCTCTGACCGCCCCGGCGAGCCCACGGCTCCGGACGGCGCCCTCCCGCAGGGGAGGGGCTGTCCGGGGCCTCCGGCTGGGCGGGGCCCGTCGGAAGCCTCCGCGAGGGTGACCGTTCCGGCGCACTCCACCCACCTGGGAAGAGGTGCCCAAAGCCTCGGCAGGAGACCGCCGTTCGGCCCCCCTCCCACCGGCGAACGAGACGCCATCCGGAGCGTCCGCCTGGCAGGGGGCCGTCTGCCCGACGCCCGGCCGCCCTCCCGTTTCCGTCCGACCCGAGTGAGGCCGCAGCCGATGAACTCCCGCCCCGACAGCGCCGCTTCCGCGCCCGTCCGTGCCTTGTCGCGGGCGGCGCTGCGGCAGGGCGCCGCCCGCTGCGTCGCGTTGTGCGCCGTGAGTACGGCCGCGACGGCGGCCGGCCTGCTGCTGCCCGCGCTGCTCGGACACACCCTGGATCTGCTGCTGGCCCACGCCCCGGCCGCCCGCTGGGGCGGCTGCTGTGCCGGCCTCGTCCTGCTGCTCGCCCTGCTGGACGGCTGCGCGGGCGTGCTCACCGGCACTACCGACGCGCACGCCACCGCATGGCTGCGCCGACAACTCACCGGGCATGTCCTGGCGCTGGGCCCGCGCGCGACGGCCCGGTTCGGCTCCGGGGATCTGGTGGCACGGCTGGTCGGCAACGCCGCGCAGGCCGGGACGGCGCCGGGTGCGCTGGCCGCGCTGCTCGCCGCGCTCGCCGGGCCCGTCGGAGGTGTGGTGGCGCTCGGCCTCATCGACCCGTGGCTGGCGGCGGTGTTCCTCGCCGGCGCGCCGGTCCTGGCCCTGCTGCTGCGCGCCTTCGCCCGGAACACGTCGGCGTGCGTGGCCGACTACCAGCGGGCGCAGGGCCGGATCGCGGGCGCGCTGGCGGAGGCGGTCGGCGGTTTCCGTACGATCCGGGCCGCGGGCGCCGAGGAGCGCGAGACGGCCCGGATCCTGACCCCGCTGCCCGAACTGTCGCGCGCCGGGCACCGCATGTGGCGGGTGCAGGGGCGGGCCGCCGCGCAGGCGGTCACGGTGGCACCGCTGCTGAACCTGGGCGTGCTGGCGGTGGCAGGGCTGCTGCTGGCCCGGCACCGGCTGTCGGTGGGCGAGGTGCTGGCCGCGTCCCGCTACGCGGTGCTCGCCACGGGTGTCGGCACGGTGGTCGGGCAGCTGGCCGCGCTCGCGCGAGCCAGGGCCGCGACCGGCCGGCTCGCCGAGGTGCGGGCCGAGCCCGCGCCCGCCCACGGCACCGGGGGCCTGCCGCCCGGCAACGGCCGGCTTGAGCTGCGGGCGGTGACCGCACGCCGGGGCGGGCGAACCGTGCTGGCCGGGGTCGACCTGACCGTCCCGGGCGGCACCACCCTGGCGGTCGTCGGCCGCTCCGGCACCGGCAAGTCCCTGCTCGCCGAGCTGGCCGGCCGGCTGGCCGACCCCGACGCGGGCGAGGTCCTCCTCGACGGCGTCCCGCTGCGCGACCTCGCCCACGCCGAGCTGCGCCGTGCCGTCGGCTACGCCTTCGACCGCCCCGTTCTGCTGGGCACGACCATCGAGGACACCATCGCCTTCGGGCGCGTAGCCGCCCCACCCGCCGCCGTACGCTCCGCCGCCCTGAGCGCCCACGCCGACGACTTCGTACGGCGCCTGCCCGCGGGCTACGCCACCCGCACCGCCGACGCGCCCCGCTCCGGCGGCGAGTCCCAACGCCTGGGTCTCGCCCGGGCCTTCGCACACGGCGGTCGGCTGCTGATCCTCGACGACGCCCTGTCCAGCCTCGACACGGTCACGGAACACCGCATCACCCAGACCCTGCTGGCCCCCGACCCGGACCGGACCCGCCTGCTGATCGCCCACCGCGCGACGACGGCGTCCCGCGCGGACCGGGTCGCCTGGCTGGACGCGGGCCGGGTCAGGGCGATCGGGACCCACCGGGAGCTTTGGCGGGAGGCGGAGTACCGGGCGGTGTTCGGGGATGAAGGGGCAGTCGGCACGGAGCCGGGCCCGGAGTTCGCGGCCGCCGGCGACCACACGGTCGAGAGGGAGGCGCGGGGCTGATGGCGGTCCTGCCGCATTCCCGGGCGCACCGCACTCGACCGGCGCCCGCCTCCGGCCCCCGGCCGATGTCCCTCCGGTACGCCCAACGGCCCACCCCGAACCGCGGCCGCACTCTGGGCGCGAGCCGCTGGACATACGCGCCGCGACACGGCCACACCCAACCGCCACCGCACCGCAGCCACGGACCGATAGCCCCACCACACGGCACCCGACCACCCACACCGGACCGCGGCCGAAACCCGGGCACGAACCGGCGGCCGTACACGACACGACGCGACCACACCCGACGGCCACCGCAGCGCAGGCACGGGCCGATGGACCTACGCGGCGAGGAGCGGCCATGACCAGGCGGGAACGGGAGTTGACCGGCGTGTGTGGTGGGGAACGGGCTTCCGGCGCGGTGGACGGAGGCGGGACGTGTGGGTCGGCCGGCGGGTCGGCGGCGCTCGTGCGCCAGAAAGCCCGCCGGTTCCTGCGGGCGCGGTGGCGGGTGCTGGTCCGGCTCGGCGCCTGGTCCGTGCTGGAGGCGGGACAGACCTTCCTCGCCGGATACGCCCTCGCGCGGGCCCTGGACGCCGGGTTCCTGGCCGGGAACGCGCGGATCGGTCTGCTGTGGCTGGGGGCCGCGGCGCTCGCCGTGGGTGCCGGGGCGTACGGGACCGGGCGGGTGTACGGCGTGGTCGCCGGGCTGGTGGAACCGGCCCGGGACAGGTTGGTGACGGAGGTGGTCGCGCGCGGGGTGCGGGAGGCGGACACGGGTGCGTTGTCCGGGCTGACCCAGCAGGTGGAGATCGCACGGGACACACTCGCCGGCGTGGTGCTGGTGTCCCTCTCGTTCCTGTTCACCGCCGCCGGCGCCCTGATCGGCCTGTTCTCGCTGGCCCCACTGCTGCTGACGGTCGTGGTGCCTCCGCTGCTCACCGGCGTGGCCCTGTTCGGCGCGACGCTCCGACCACTGGCCCGCCGCCAGGAGGCGCTCCTGGCCGCGGACGAGGCACTGGCCCACGAGTTGGGCACGGTCTGCCCGGGGCTCCGGGACATCACCGCGGCAGGCGCCGAGGAACGGATCGCCGAAGCCGTCGGCGACCGCACCGACGCCGAACTGCGGGCCGCCCGCGCCCTGGCCCGCTGGAGCACGGCCCGTGTGGCCGCGCTGGCGGTGGGCGGCGAACTCCCTGCGGTACTCCTGCTGTTCACCGCCCCCTGGCTGCTCGGCCACGGCGTCACCCCGGGTGCCCTGGTGGGCGCGCTCGCCTACGTCACCCAGTCCCTCCTCCCGGCCCTCAACAACCTGATCCACGGCCTGGGCACGAGCGGCTCCCGTCTCACAGTGGTTCTTCGCCGGCTTACGGTCCGCCACCCCGAGGGGCGCGGGGCCGCATGCATCAGCGGCTCCGCCGCGGGGCGCGACCAGCCACAACGGACCCGCACCCGCCCGACAACCGCGCTCCCCCCTCCCTCCGGCGCAGAGCACACCGCCCTCACCCTCACCAACGTCACCTTCGCCTACGGCCCCGCCGGCGAACCCGTCGTACACAATCTCGACCTCACCCTCCCCACCGGCGCCCACCTGGCCGTCGTAGGCCCCAGCGGAACCGGCAAGTCGACACTCACCGCACTGATCTCCGGCCTGCTCACTCCCGCGCACGGCACCCTCCGCGTGCACGAGGCAGGCGTCCTCATCCCACAGGAGGCTTACGTCCACACCGGCACCCTCGCCGAGAACCTGACCCTCCACCGCTGCGACCCGGTTCCCGAGTCCGAACTCCTCGCCGCCGCCGGGGCCATCGGGCTGACCCCACTGCTGACAACGCTGGGCGGCCTCGACACCCCCGTCGACCCGGCGGAGCTCTCCGCAGGCCAGCGCCAGCTGATCGCGCTGACCCGGGCCTACCTCTCCCCCGCCCCGCTGGCCCTGCTGGACGAGGCGACCTGCCATCTCGACCCGGAGGCGGAGGCACGTGCCGAGCGGGCCTTCGCGGCGCGCCCGGGCGGCACGCTGATCGTCGTCGCCCACCGGATGAGCTCCGCCCGCCGCGCCGACCGGATCCTCGTCATGGACGGCGCCCGCACCACCTGCGGCACTCACGCCGAGCTGCTGCGCACCTCGGCCCTGTACCGGGACCTGGCCGGCCACTGGACGCACCCGGCGCCCCTGCCCGGGCAATCGCCCCCGTCCCTCACACCCACCCCTCGCCCCGCGATATCCGAATCGCGTCGATCCGGTTCCGCGCGCCGGTCTTGCGGGTGATCGACGCCATGTAGTTGCGAACCGTCCCATGGGACAGGTGCAGATCGCCGGCGATCTCCGCGATGGACGCGCCCCCGGCCGCCAGGGACAGCACGCTCAGCTCGCGTCTGGTCAGCGGCATCTGGGCCGCCTTGAGGAAACCGAAGCCCAGCGAGGAATCGACGAAACGTTCCCTCTCGGCGACGGAGCGGATGGCGCGCACCAGCCGGTCCGGCGAGCCGGCCTTGTCGACGAAGCCGAGCGCGCCCGCCTCCGCGGCCCGCTTCAGCAGGCCCGGCCGGTTGGCCTGGGCCAGCACCACGAGCGCCGGGGGTCTGCCACCGGTGTGCGGCGGACACAGGTCGCCAAGGGGTACCGCGCCCTGACCGTCGGCGCACTCGAGGTCCGCCGCGCACACGTCCGGGCATAAGGACCGCACCCGCGCGCCGGCACCCCGCCACGGCGTGTCGTCCACGTCCAGCCCCGGTTCCCGCCGCAGCCACTCGGCCAGGACCGATCGCACCAGACACGCGTCGTGCACCAGAAGCACCCGGATCACTACTCCGCCCCCTCGGAAAGATCGTCCTACGCCCGTTCCCCGGCGTCGCCGTGCCGTCGTGGCCCGCTCCCTGGCTCCCCTCGCGGGCCGCCACGATCCGCGCCATGACGCGGACACGGAAAACGCGTGCCCATTCTTGGCCGCCGGTACCGTTCGCGGGCGCGGAGATCCGGCCATCAGGGTGCGCGGGGGCGCACGCGGGGCGCCCGTACGCCGCCCGCGCTTCCGCTGCCCGGGCATGGGTGCGGGCGGACGGGGTATCCGGAGGCGTTCCGCATGTCCGACCTCGGGCCGCGGCCGAGGCGCTCGCCGTGCGCGGCGCGCCCCCGCGGGGGAATCTTGTCCCCAGGATGCGCGCATCGGCCGTGCGAGGAGGTGGGCGGCGTGTCCGACGGGCCAGGACCGGCACCGGCGGCCGACGGGGCACCGGTCGCCCTGCCGCTGCTGTCGCTTGCGCTGGTGTCGATGATGCAGGAAGTACAGGCGCACTCTGGGGCGGTGTACCTGCTCCGGCCGGACGAGCCGGTCCTGGAGATGACGGTGCACGCGGGCATGCCCCGGGAGTTCGCGGCGCCGTGGGAGCGGGTCGGGCTGAGCGCGCCGATCCCGGTGGCCGACGCGGCACGCGGGCGGCGCCTGGTGTGGGTGGGCGGCGAGGAGGAGATGGCCCGCTGCTATCCGCGTATCGCGGTGGTGCTGCCGTACCCGTTCGCGCTGGCCGCGCTGCCCGTGGCGACGGAGCAGCGGCTGTACGGCGCGGTGTTCGTGACCTGGCCCGGTGCGCATCCGGCGGAGCTGTCCGCCGGGGAGCGCGACCATCTGTGGGCGGCCTGCGACCGGCTGGCACTGCGCCTGGAGCGGGCCGCGCAGGAGGACCGGCCGATCACCTGCCAGACCGACGTGGTGCCGACGCCGGTGACGGGCGTGGCCGACACGCTGGGCTCGTTGGAGGCGGCGCGGATGGTGTCCCGGCTGCCGTACGGGCTGGTGTCGCTGGATCTGCACGGCCGGATCGGGTTCGTCAACCCGGCCGCCGCCGAGCTGCTCGGCAGACCGGCCGGTGAGCTGCTGGGCACACTGCCGTGGGTGTCCGTGCCGTGGCTGAACGACCCGATGTACGAGGACCGTTACCGCGGGGCGCTGCTCAGTCAGCAGACGACGTCGTTCGTGGCACTGCGGCCACCGGGCGAGTGGCTGTCGTTCCGGATGTATCCGAGCACGAACGGGCTGAGCGTGCGCATCAGCCGGGCCCGGGCGGTGGCGGAGATGGCACGCGGGGCGCCGCAGCCGGACCGGTCCCCGTCGCGGCTGGTGACCATCTCCCAGGTGCTGAGCTTCGCGGGCGCGCTGACCGAGGCGGTGGGCGTGCAGGACGTGGTGCAGCTGGTCTGGGACGAGGTGGCCCCGGCGGTCGGCAGCCAGGCGATGGTGATCTTCGGCTCGCAGGGCGGGCGGCTGCATGTGCTGGGGCATCGCGGGTACCCCGACGCGCACCTCGTGGAGCGGTTCCACGGGCTGCCGCTGACCGAGCGGACCCCCGGCACCCATGCGCTCAGCAGCGGCGTGCCCGCGTTCTTCGACTCGCAGGAGGAGCTGGAGCGGCTGTATCCGCGCCGGCACGCGATCCCGGACGGCTTCGCGGCCTGGGCGTATCTGCCGCTGATCGCGTCCGGGCGGCCGGTGGGCACCTGTGTGCTGGCCTACGCCGAGCCGCATGTCTTCCCGGCCGACGAGCGCGCCGTACTGACGTCGCTGGGCGGGCTGATCGCGCAGGCGCTGGAGCGGGCCCGGCTCTACGACGCCAAGCACCGGCTCGCGCAGGGGCTCCAGCAGGCCCTGCTGCCGAACTCGCTGGCACCGCCGCCCGGCATCGAGGCGGCCGCCCGCTATCTGCCGGCCACCCACGGCATGGACATCGGCGGCGACTTCTACGACCTGGTGCCGACGCTGCCGCTGACGGCGGCGGTGATCGGGGACGTGCAGGGGCACAACGTGACGGCGGCGGGCCTGATGGGGCAGATCCGTACCGGCGTCCGGGCGTACACCACGGTCGGGCAGGCACCGCACGAGGTCATGAGCAGCACCAATCGGCTGCTGATCGACCTCGGCACCGAGCTGTTCGCCAGCTGTCTGTATCTGCGGCTGGACCCGGCGCACGGGCGGGCCGTCATGGCGCGGGCGGGGCATCCGCCGCCACTGCTGAGACGGCCGGACGGGCGGGTGCGGGTGCTGGACCTGGCAGGTGGACCGCTGCTGGGGATCGACGCGGCCGCGGTGTATCCCACGACCGAGGTCTCCCTCGCTGCCGGCTCGGTGCTCGTCCTGTACACCGACGGTCTGGTGGAGGCACCCGGCGTCGACATGGAGGAAGCGCTGGCCGGCCTCGGCGCCCTGCTGTCGGAGATCGGCGACCAGCCGCTGGAGAAGCTGGCGGACGAGGTGGTCCGGCAGAGCGTGGCGGCGCGGGAGCGGGTGGACGACGTGGCGGTGATGTTGCTGCGGGCCTGCGGCAACGCCTGACGGTCCGGCCCTCCCGCCGGAGGGCCGGACCGTTCCCCGCCGGCCGGAACCGCGGGTGAGGGCGGCGGGGAGATGGGGTGGGGGGTGGGGGGCAGCGCCCCCCAAGGGGCGCGGGGCCGTATCAATATGCGGCTCCGCCGCGTGGGCGCGACCAGCCACGACGGCGCCGCAGACCAAGGACGCCCATCGCCCCCCGAGCGGAGCGTTACCGCGTGCTGGTCAGCGACGACCCGTCGTTCGCGGATCCGGCACCGTTACCGGACTGATCGCTTCCGCTGCCGGACTGGTCGGTGGCCGAAGCCGACGGGTCGGTTGCCGAGGCGGACGGGTCGGCGGAGCCGCCGACCTGGTCGCCGCCCGCACCGGACTGGTCACCGGCGCCGGACTGGTCGCCCGCCGAGGCCGACGGGTCGGCGGAACCCGACTGGTCGCCCGCGCCGTTGCCGGCATTGCCGCCGTTGCCCGCGTTGCCGCCGTTGCCGCCGTTGCCGAGGGTCGCGCCGGTGGCCTGGAGGGCCGCGGTGACCGGCTGGAAGAAGGTCTCGCCGCCGCTGGTGCAGTCGCCGCTGCCGCCGGAGGTGAGGCCGACGGCGCTGCCGTCCTGGGTGAACAGGGAGCCGCCGCTGTCGCCGGCCTCGGCACAGACGTTGGTCTGGATGAGCCCGTTGACGGTGTCGACGCCGCCGGGGTTCGTCTCGCTCTGGAAGTTGACCGTGGCGTCGAGCCCGGTGACCTGGCCGTTGTGCAGGCCGGTGGTGGAGCCCATCCGGAACACGGTCTCGCCGACGGTGGCGTCCGCGGCCTGGGTGATCTGCACGGTCTGGCCGTTGCCGGCATTGACCTCGCTCGGCGCCTGGGTGGTCTTGTCGTTGTACTTGACGAGCGAGAAGTCGTTGCCGGGGAACTTGGCCTGGTCGACGGTGGCGATGGGCTGGCCGTTCTGCGAGTCGGACCAGTCCTTGGCGGCGACCCCGCAGTGACCGGCCGTCAGGAAGGCGGGACTGCCGTCGGAGGCGGTGACGTTGAAGCCGAGGGAGCAGCGGACGCCGCCCTGCTGGGTCTGGGAGAAGATGGCGTCGCCGCCCGAGACGAAGGTCTTGAAGGCGCCGGCGGACTTCTTCAGCGTCGCCATGCCGGAGCCGAGGCCCTGCACGGTCGACTGCAGTCTGTTCCACTTGGCGCCGGTGACGGTGGAGTCGGCGGTGACGAGGATCTTGTTGGTGCGCGGGTCCACGGCCCAGGAGGTGCCGGGGATCGTGGCCTTGGTCTTCAGGGTGCCGGCGGCGGCCTTCAGGGTGCTGGTGCTGTTCTTCACCTGGCGGGCGACCGCGCCGGCCTTGGTCACCTGGGCGATCGTGTTGCTGTCGCCGTTGACCACGTTGACGACGAGTTGCTGCTTGCCGCTGTCGAAGTACGACCCGGCGAAGGCGTCGCCGAGGGCCTTCTGGAGCTGGGCGGCGAGGCCGGACGCCTGGGTGGCCTTCAGCGTCTTCGCGGTGCCGGTGCCGTCCGACGCCTGGTTGTTGCCCTGTGAGGCATTGGCGTGGGGCAGCAGGAGGGCCGCCGCACCGAGCGCCGCGACACCGCCCACCGCTATCGCGGCCTTGCGCTTGGGCATTCGCTTGTGACTCAAACTTCTCGACCTCCTGGGGACGGGGGTCTGCCACTGTCGGGCAGTTCGTATCGGGGCGCCTGGATGGCCGTACGTACGCACCGGCCGCGTGGTGTGTTCAATTCCGTTTCCCAACGGCCGTGCCGGGTGGGCGAATCGGCCATGCTCCGCGTGTCGCGGTGGGCGGCCGGGAACAATCCGCCCTATGACGATGACCCCCGCCGAAGCCGACAAGATCCTCTCCGCCAATTTCGCCCCCTGGGTGCTCGATCTCGGGCTGAGTGTCGAGGCGGTGGGAGAGGACCGGGCCGTGCTGCGACTGCCCTGGTCGCAGCGGCTGGCCCGGGAGGGCGGGGGGTTGTCGGGGCAGGCGCTGATGGCGGCCGCCGACACGGCGACGGTGATCGCGGTGTCGGCCGCGCGCGGCGGCTTCGTGCCGATGACGACGGTTCAGCAGTCGACGTCGTTCCAGCGGGCGGTGACCGGTTCGGATGTCCGGATCGAAGCGGTCCTGACGAAGCTGGGGCGCCGCATGGCCTTCGCGGACATCACCCTGAGCGACGCGGATTCGGGCGCGCTCGCGGCCCGGGCGAGCACGGTGTACGCGATTCTGGGCTGACACGATCCGCTACCGATCAGTAACGGACTGTTTCAGGTGCGATACGGAATCCCACCTTCAGGGAATCTACACATTGAATACTCAACCAAGTCACTGACGACCGGGGATCTGCACATCCGCGCGCCCCTCGTCACTCCTTTGGCGAGGAGTGCCGGATTCGCCGCCGGGCGGGCAAGAGGCCGGACGCGCCGATGCCGTGGCGCATGTGAAGGAGTCGCCGACGTAGCGTGCGCATGCCTGCACGGATGGAACCCTTCACACATCAAGTTCCCTGGTGAGAGCCCTGGTTGATTGGAAGCGCGCCCCGCCTGCGTGCTTTGATCCATCGCACCGCGGGGGTCGCGGCGGGCTCCCGGAGACGGGGGCCCGGCGCCCGCGGTCGCGGCCGTCCGTCTGTCCCCAGAGGGGGGCCGCTCCCCCCTTGTGAAATATCCATTAGGAAGGGAAGTTCCATCATGAACTCCACCCCCCAGGTTGAGACCGTCGAGATCTCGGACGCCGAGCTGGACAGCGTCTCCGGCGGTCTGTCCGTGAACACCCTGAACACCGTCACCGGCGCTGTGAACGGCGTTGCCCCGGTTTCCGGCGCGGTCAACACCGCCATCGGCACCGTCGAGGGCGTCACCGGCCTGAACGTGCAGCCGGTCACCGACCTGGTCGCCGGTCTCTGATCGCACCGCGTCGCATCGAAGTCCCGGAGTCGTTCGCCGGCTCCGGGGCTCTCGGATGCTCTGAAACACCAGCGTCTCTCCCACAGGTGAGGGAAGTCCCGTGCAGTTCCGCCAACAGGCCCTCGCCAAGCTCCAGTCACCGGAAGAGCTGGACCTCCCGGTGCGCCTGGCCCGCCCCCAGGGCTGGCTCGCCCTGGGCGTCACCGTCGTCGTCATGGCGGCGGCCTCCGTCTGGGCGGTGACCGGTTCGGTCGCCTCCACGGTGAGCGCGCCGGCCATCCTCACCCACGGGCAGGGCAGTTACCTGCTGCAGAGCCCGGTGTCCGGCCAGGTGACGGCCGTCCTCGCCAGGCAGGGCGAACGGCTCCCCGCGAACGCGCCGGTCCTGAAGGTCCGTACGGCCCAGGGCGATGCGGTGGTCCGCACGGTCGCCGCGGGCCGCGTCACCACCCTCGCTGCCGCCATCGGGCAGATCATCCAGACCGGCACCGATGTCGCCGCCGTGGAGAAGGTCACCCACGCCTCCGACCCGCTGTACGCGACCGTGTACGTGCCCGCCGAGAACGCCGCCGCCATCCCGGCGCACGCCTCCGTCGACCTCACCGTGTCCTCGGTGCCGACGCAGACGTACGGCGTGCTGCGCGGGCAGGTGAAGTCGGTGGACCGCACCGCGCAGTCCGCCCAGTCGATCTCCGCCTTCCTCGGCGACAGCCAGCTCGGCCGGCAGTTCACGAGCAAGGGCCGCCCGGTGGCCGTCCTGGTCGCGCTCGACAGGTCGACGGCCACCCGGAGCGGTTACCGCTGGTCCACCACCGACGGGCCGCCGTTCCGGCTCGACTCCATGACGCTCGCCTCCGGTTCGATCAAGCTGGCCGACCAGCACCCCATGGATTGGCTGCTGCCGTGACCACCACACAGGAACGCGGCCGCAGACGTGCCGCACCGGCCAAGCGGCCGGTCCCCAAGCCCCGTGGCGGCACGGTCCGTACGCCCACCGTGCTCCAGATGGAGGCCGTCGAGTGCGGCGCCGCCTCGCTCGCCATGGTCCTCGGCCACTACGGCCGGCACATCCCGCTCGAGGAGCTGCGCATCGCCTGCGGTGTCTCCCGCGACGGCTCGCGCGCCTCCAACCTGCTGAAGGCGGCGCGCAGTTACGGTCTGACCGCCAAGGGCATGCAGATGGACCTGGCCGCCCTCGCCGAGGTGACGGCACCGGCCATCCTGTTCTGGGAGTTCAACCACTACGTCGTCTTCGACGGCATGGGCCGCCGCTTCGGCCGGCGCGGTGTGTACATCAACGATCCCGCCAAGGGCCGCCGGTTCGTGCCCATGGAGGAGTTCGACGGCAGCTTCACCGGTGTGGTGCTGGTGATGGAGCCGGGCGACGGCTTCACCAAGGGCGGGCGCAAGCCCGGTGTGCTCGGCGCGATGCCGGCCCGGCTGCGCGGCACCGCCGGCACCCTGCCCGCCGCGGTCCTGGCCAGCCTGCTGCTGGTCGCGGTCGGCGCGGCCGTGCCCGCGCTCAGCCGTACCTACATCGACACGTTCCTCATCGGCGGCCAGACCTCGCTGCTGGGCGTGCTGTTCGCCTCGATGGGCACCTGTGTGCTGCTCACCCTGGTGCTGACCTGGCTGCAGCAGGCCAATCTGCTGCACGGCCGGATCATCTCCTCCACCCTCTCCAGCGCCCGCTTCCTGCGCCATCTGCTGCGGCTGCCGGTGACGTTCTTCGCCCAGCGCTCCCCCGCCGACCTGGTGCAGCGGCTGCAGTCCAACGACCAGGTCGCCGAGACCCTGGCCCGCGACCTCGCGGCAGCCGGCGTGGACGCGATCGTCGTCGTCCTCTACGCCGTCCTGCTCTACACCTACGACCCGCAGCTGACGTTCGTCGGGATCGGCGTGGCGCTGCTCAACGTGGTCGCCATGCGGCTGGTCGTACGGCTGCGCGCGACCCGTACGGCGAAGCTGCGCGCGGACACGGCACGGCTGACCAACACCTCGTACACCGGCCTCCAGCTGATCGAGACGATGAAGGCGACCGGCGGTGAGGACGGCTACTTCCGCAAGTGGGCCGGACAGCACGCCACCACCCTGGAGGAGCAGCAGCGGCTGGGCGTGCCGAGCGCCTGGCTGGGCGTGGTCGCCCCCACCCTCGCCACCTTCAACAGCGCGCTGATCCTGTGGATCGGCGGCCTGCGCGCGGTCGAGGGGCACATCTCGGTGGGTCTGCTGGTCGCCTTCCAGGCGCTGGTCACCCGCTTCACCGCTCCCCTCACCCGGCTCAACGGCGTGGCGGGCCGCATCCAGGACTTCGCGGCCGACGTCGCCCGGCTGAAGGACGTGGAGAACTTCCAGGCCGACCCGCTCTACGCCCGCCCGGGCGGCAGCGACTCCACGCGCCGGCTGCACGGGCACGTCGAGCTGGAGAACGTCACCTTCGGCTACAGCCCGCTGGACCAGCCGCTGCTCAGCGGCTTCGACCTGACCGTGGGCCCGGGACAGCAGGTGGCGCTGGTGGGCGGTTCCGGCAGCGGCAAGTCGACGGTGTCCCGGCTGATCTCGGGCCTGTACGCCCCGTGGGACGGCGTGATCCGCATCGACGGCCGCCGCCTGGAGGACATCCCGCGCGGGGCCCTGGCGTCCTCCGTCTCCTTCGTGGACCAGGACGTGTTCCTCTTCGAGGGCTCGATCCGCGACAACGTGGCGCTGTGGGACCCGTCGATCCCGGACGAGGCCGTGGTGGAGGCGCTGAAGGACGCGGCCCTGTACGACGTGGTGATGCGCCGGCCCGGCGGCATCCACAGCAAGGTCGAGCAGGACGGCCACAACTTCTCCGGCGGCCAGCGCCAGCGGCTCGAGATCGCCCGGGCCCTGGTCCGCAGGCCGAGCATCCTCGTCCTGGACGAGGTGACCAGCGCGCTGGACGCGGAGACCGAGCTGGTCGTGATGGACAACCTGCGCCGGCGCGGCTGTGCCTGCGTGGTGATCGCGCACCGGCTGAGCACGGTCCGGGACAGCGACGAGATCGTGGTGCTCCAGCACGGCACGGTCGTCGAGCGCGGGCGGCACGAGGAGCTGGTGGCGCACGGCGGCGCGTACGCCGCGCTGGTCAGGGAGCGATGAGATGACGACCGTCGGCGAAGGCGACCTCGTTCTCGGTGCGCTGGGGTCCATGGGCACCCGTATCGACTGCGCCGGGTTCAACCGCCTGGACCTCGAAGGCCCGCAGGTTTTGTGGCTGGTCGCGGCGGGCGGCCTGGACCTGTTCGCGGTGGACGCGGTCCAGCAGGGCCACTGGCACCACCTGGGCCGGCTGGAGGCGGGTGCGCTGCTGCTCGGCCCGGTCGCCGGGCCCCAGCACACCCTGGTGGCCCGCCCGGTCCGGGACTGCGTGGTGCACCGCATCAACCTGCGCGAGCTGTACCAGCCCGCGAACACCCAGACCTGGTCGTACGACGAGTACGGCAACCCCCAGTACGTGCCTCCGGCCACCAGCCCGCTGGAGTACGCGGTCGCCCTCGGCGTCGGCCGTGGCCTGTCCGTCCTGTTCCAGGCGCCGATGGCGGAGGAACGGGCGGCCACGCCCACCGACGACGACGTGTTCTGGATGCAGGTACCGCCGGGCAGCGTCCAGTACGGCGCGCTGTACGGCGCGGAGGCCGCCGCCGACCTGCTGATGGACCCGGCGCTGTGGCAGACCATGGTCGACCAGCAGTACCGGCTGCTGACCGCGCTGGACCGGTGGATCGAGCAGCTGGAGCGCACCCACGAGAACCGCACGGCCGCCGGGATCAAGGCCGGTGAGGCCGTGCGCGCCCAGGCCGACCAGACCCTGCTGGCCTCCATCGGCAAGCGCTCGGCCCGCCGGACGACGGCCGCCGACGCCGACGCCGGCTACGCGGCCTGCAAGCTGGTCGCCGAGGCGGCCGGGATCAAACTCGCCGAGCCCGCGCAGAGCGGCACCGAGAGCGAACGCCTCGATCCCGTGGAACGGGTCGCGCTCGCCTCCCGGGTGCGCACCCGGGCCGTACGGCTGCAGGGGCGCTGGTGGCGGGAGAACGTGGGCCCGCTGGTCGGACACCGGGCGCTGTCCGGGGCGCCGGTCGCGCTGTTGTGGCGGCGCGGCGGCTATGTCGCCGTACACCCCGGGACGGGGCGCGAGACGCCGATCGAGAAGGCGAACGCGGAGGAGTTCGAGCCGCGCGCGGTGATGTTCTACCGTCCGCTGCCCGACAAGGCCCTCTCTCCCTTCGGCCTGCTGCGGTTCAGCCTCCAGGGCACCCGCGGCGACCTCTTCGGTCTGCTCCTCGCGGGCCTGGTGACGGTGGCGATCGGCGCACTGGTGCCGATCGCGACCGGCAACGTGCTCGGCGAGTACGTGCCCGAGGCGCGGACGGGCCTGATCGTCCAGGTGTGCCTGGCCGTGATGGTGAGCGGGGTGGTGGCGGCGGCGTTCACGCTGCTGGAGAACCTGTCCATCCTGCGTCTGGAGGGCCGGATCGAGGCCGCGCTCCAGCCCGCCGTGTGGGACAGACTGCTCCGGCTGCCCACCCGGTTCTTCACCCAGCGCTCCACCGGTGAACTCGCCAGTGCCGCCATGGGCATCAGCGCGATGCGCCGGCTGCTGGCGGGCGTCGGCCCGGTGGTCGCGCAGTCCGTGACCGTCGGTGCGATGAACCTGGGCCTGCTGTTCTGGTACAGCCCGTCCATGGCCATGGCTGCGGTCGGCATGCTCGTGGTCATCGCGGCGGTGTTCCTGGGGCTCGGGCTGTGGCAGGTGCGCTGGCAGCGGAAGCTGACGGTGCTCGGCAACAAGCTGAACAACCAGGCCTTCCAGACCCTGCGCGGCCTGCCCAAGCTGCGGGTGGCGGCCGCCGAGAACTACGCGTACGCCGCCTGGGCGCGGGAGTTCGCCCACAGCCGGGAGCTGCAGCAGAAGGTCGGCCGGATCAAGAACCTCACCACGGTGCTCGGCGGGATCTACCTGCCGGTGTGCACGCTGCTGATGTTCATGCTGCTGGCGGGCCCGGCCAGGGGCGCCATGTCGGCGGCGGACTTCCTGACCTTCAACACCTCGGTGACGATGGTGCTGACCTCGGTCACCCAGCTGACCGGCTCCTTCGTGTCGGCGGTGGCCGCGCTTCCGCTGTTCGAGGAGATCAAGCCGGTCTTCGAGGCGACGCCCGAGGTGCGGACGTCGAGCACCCGTCCGGGCCCGCTGTCGGGCGCGATCGAGGCCCGCCGGCTCTCCTTCCGGTACGCCGACGACGGCCCGCTCGTCCTGGACGACGTGTCCTTCGCCATCCGGCCGGGCGAGTTCGTGGCGGTCGTCGGCCCGAGCGGCTGCGGCAAGTCCACGCTGCTGCGGCTCCTCATCGGCTTCGACAAACCGGTCTCCGGCAGCGTCCTGTACGACGGCCAGGACCTCGCCGCGCTCGACCAGTCGGCCGTCCGCCGCCAGTGCGGGGTGGTGCTCCAGCACGCGCAGCCCTTCACCGGCTCCATCCTGGACGTCATCTGCGGCACCGAGCCGTACACGCCGGAGGAGGCGATGGCGGCGGCCGAGATGGCGGGGCTCGCGGAGGACATCAAGCGGATGCCGATGGGCCTGCACACGATCGTCGCGGGCAACGGCGCGATCTCCGGTGGTCAGCGGCAGCGCCTGATGATCGCCCAGGCCCTGATCCGGCGCCCGCGCATCCTCTTCTTCGACGAGGCCACCAGCGCCCTGGACAACGACACGCAGCGCATCGTCATCGACAGCACCCGCAAGCTGAACGCCACCCGCGTGGTCATCGCGCACCGGCTGTCGACGGTCCTGGACGCCGACCGGGTGATCGTGATGGAGGACGGCAAGGTCGTCCAGCAGGGCACACCGGCGGAGCTGCTCGCCGACACCACCGGCCGGCTGCACGAGCTGGTGCGTCGGCAGCTGACGTAGCGTCCGCCGCGACCGGGGGTCGGGAGCGCTCAGTACTTTCCCCGGCCCGGCTTGCGTGCCTCCTCCCCTCGGTGGTGGGTCGGCATCCAGTGGTGTTCGGTGAACCAGCGGCCGAACAGGGCACCGCCGTAGATGACGAACCCGACGCCGATCAGCCAGGACTCCACCACGAGCACGGTCCCGACCGCGCCGTAGCTGAGCGCGTTGGTGACGATCAGCGGGGTGAAGACGAGGTACGAGAAGGCTCGCAGGCCGGCCAGGCCGATCACGGTGGCGAGGGCGCCCGGCAGCAGGGAGCGCCAGCGGACCTGGCCGCCCAGCAGGAAGCGCTGCCCCCACCAGAAGAAGAGGATGCCGCTCACCGTGGACAGCGCGATCCGCTGGGCCCCGTACAGCGTGTTCTTGCTCGCCACCTCCTGGTAGAGGTAGCCGGTGAGCACCACCAGCCAGGTCGCCTGCCGCCAGACCCGGTGCCAGGGGCCGGAGGGCACGTCCCAGATCCGTTCGTAGGCGTTCTGCACGCTGCCGCCGAAGGACACGCCGAAGACGGACAGCAGGACGGCACCCCAGATGCTGGTCGTGCCGATGACGTTGCGCGGCGGCCTGATGACATCGGTGAGCACGTGCGCGGACCGCCCGGACAGGCCCATGCCGTCGGTGAGCCACGAGGCGAAACCACCCCGCACGAGCGGATCGGCGGCGGCGACCACGATCAGCAGCGGCGCCAGCGTCACCAGCGCCAGGGTGGCGAACCCCATGGCCCGGTGCATCAGTTCCAGCTCACGGCCGTGTTCGAGCAGGGCCCCGGCCCTGAGCCACTCCCAAGCGCGGTGCAGGCCGCGCCGCCACCGCCTCACGGCTCCTCCCGTGCTCGCCGCCCACTCGCTCTCCTGAGCCGATTCATCCACCCCGGCGCGCTCCGGGCAACTCGCGTCGATGCCGTGTCCGCACGTTCCCGGTCCGGCGACACGGCGGCCGAGTGAGCGGTTTGCGGGCGGCGCCCACCGGAGAATCGGACCCCGTGCGTACTCCTGCCGAGGTGCCCTCCACGGAACCCGCCCGGCCGCGCGGCCCGCGGCGCCCGCTGATCCTGAGCGCCAGCATGGGCGCCGGTCACGACACCGTGGCCGCCGAACTGGCGCGCCGGGCCGCGGCATGCGGACACGAGCCGCACGTGGCCGACGTCCTGGGGCTGCTGCCGTACGGCCTGGGCGGCGGGCTGCGCGCCTCCTACCAGGCCTCGGTACGGCACTTTCCGTGGGCGTACGCCGGCGTCTACGGCGCATTCCTGCGCGGCGGCAGGGGGCCGCGGCCCAGCGGGGTGCCGCTGGCCCGGCTCGCCGGTGGCCGGCTGACGGATCTCGTGGAACGGCTGGACGCCGATGTGGTGGTGTCCGTCTTCCATCTGGCCGCACAGCTCACCGGCCACCTCAGGGCCCGGGGCCGGCTGCGGGTGCCGAGCGCCGTCTTCCTGGTGGACTTCGCCGTGCACCGGCAGTGGCTGCACCCCGGCAACGACCAGTACCTGTGCCTGACGGACGGCGCGGCGGACGAGGTGCGGCGGGCCCTGGGCAGGCCCGCGGTGACGACCGGACCGGCGGTCGCTCCCGGGTTCCGCGCACCGGCGCCCGGGGCGGGGCGGTGGCGGGAGCGCTTCGCCGGGCGGGCGCCCGGCCGGCCGGCGGTCCTGCTGTCCGCAGGTGCCTGGGGTGCCGCGTCCCGCCCGGACGCCACCGCCCGGCTGCTGACGGGGGCAGGCTATCTACCGGTGGTGCTGTGCGGGCGCAACCCACGGCTGCGGGCGCGGATGGCCCGGGTGCCCGGGGTCCTCGCCCTGGACTGGGTGGACGACATGCCCGGGCTGCTGTCCGCCGCGTACGCCCTGGTGGACAACGCGGCCGGGCAGACCGCCGTCCAGGCCCTGGCCGCCGGGCTGCCCGTGATCGGGTACCGGCCGCTGCCCGGCCACGGGACGGACGGAGTCCGCCGGATGTCCGCCCTCGGCGTGTCGGAACTTCCCCCGGACGGGCCCACATTGCTGACAGCCCTCGCCAGGCTCACGCAGGACGGCCGGGAACGGACGGAACGGGTGGCCCGCGGACACGCGCTGTTCCGCGGCGATCCGATGACGTACGTGGCCCGGTTGTGACGACATGACCCACACGCTCGACCGGTGCCACCATCCAGCGGCGCCCGCACGTGCTCGCCGGGGACCCCAACGTCAGGCCGCCAACCTGTGCTCCCCAGAGGCCGCAACCTCAGACCGCCGACCCGCGCTCGCCAGCAGCCACAGCTTCACGCCGACGGCTCGCACCCACCAGACGCCCCACGTTCGGGGAGTCGACCCGCGCTCGCCAGAGACTGCAACTTCAGGCCGTCGGCCCGCACCCGTCAGCCCCCCCAACTCCAACCGCCGACCCACCAAAGGGCGCCACTCGAAGCCGTCAGCCCGCACCCGCCAAACGCCCCACCTCCGGGGAGTCGGCCGCCGCTCGCCAGGGGCCGCACCTCAGGCCGCCGACCCGCACCCGCCCCCCCCCACCACCCTGCCGCCAGCCCACACCCCCACGCGCCCTCCTCCTCAGGGTGGCGGACCGTGTTCGCGTAGTGGGCCGATCGAGAGGCCGGCCTCTCGGCAGTCCCGTACCAGGACGGGTAGTGCACCGAGGGCGGAGTGCCAGCAGCCGGGGGACGCGAGGCGGTCGGAGTCGTGGAGCAGGATGGTGCCGCCGCCGCGCAGGTCCGCCGCGATCAGGGCCCGCACGGACGCCGGGGTGGCGTCGGCCGTCCAGTCCCTGCCCCAGGCCGTCCACAGCACCGGCCGCAGCCCGGCCCGCCGCGCGGCCAGCCAGCGCCCGGAGGTGAGGATGCCGTAGGGCGGGCGGTACCACTGCGGCCGGTGCCCGGAGATGTCGTGCACCGCGCGGACGGTACGCGCGACCTGCTCGGCGTCGCGGGCGGGGGCGGGGAGCCAGGGACGGTCGTGGGTCCAGCCGTGCACCGCGAGTTCATGGCCCCGCCGGGCGGTCTCCCGGACCAGCGCGGGATGGCGCACCACGTTCTCGCCGAGCACGAAGAAGGTCGCCCGCACGCCGAGTTCGTCGAGCGCGTCGAGGAAGCGTGGCGTGGACCCCGGGTCCGGACCGTCGTCGAAGGTCAGCGCGATGTGCCGGCGGCGGCCGGAGCCGGACAGCCGCGGGAACAGCAGCAGCCGGACCCCCGGGAGCCAGGTGGCCGCAGGTCCGATGTGCGCGGCGGCGACGGCGGCCGGCAGCAGGACGGCCGCCGCGCGCCATGGACGGCCGGAGCCGAGAGGCATCACTGACCTGCCTTCCCGTAGGCGTAAGCGCCGGTGCCCCTGCCGCCCCGCGCGGAGGCGTCCCAGTCCCGTCCGGCGGCCTGCGCCCGGGCCAGTCCGATGCTGCCCGCCCCGATGAGCACCACCCCGATCGCCTCCGGCAGCATCCGCAGCCCGAGGTGGATCGCCTCGGCGAACAGGACCCAGCCGAGGACGACGCTGGTGAGCGCGTCGCCAAGGGTGAGCGCAGGCTGGGAGGCCGTGAGCGACCCGGCGGCCAGCGCGCTCTGCAGCAGCAGGAAGGCGACGAGTCCGGCGCCGGCCGTGGCGTACGGCGACCAGTGCGCGAACATCGCCGCGGGCCCGTGTCCGAGCCGGCCCATCGCCTCCTTGAGGAGCGCGGCGGTGGTGGCGAAGCAGACGGCGGAGGCGAGCCCGATCAGCGCGGCCCGCGGCGCGCCCCGCGTCGGGCGGGCCACGGCCACCAGGAGCACGACCGCGCCGAGCGCCCCGCCGCCGCCCAGGAGCCAGGCCCGGGGCGACGCGGTCGGCCGGCCCGCGGCCGGGGCGGCGGACAGCAGGAAGAGGGCCAGCCCGGCGGCGAGGGCGACGAAGGCCAGCCAGGTCCCGAGGCCGGCCCGGCGCCGGAAGACCGCACTGCCCACGACCAGGGTGAACAGCAGCTCGGTGGCGAGGAGCGGCTGGACCAGGGAGAGGCTGCCCACGGCCAGCGCCCCGGCCTGGAGCAGTCCGGAGACCGCCAGCAGCGCGGCGCCCGCCAGCCAGTAGGGGCGCCGCAACAGCCGGGCGAGCCGGCCCACGGCGGACCCGCCGTCCTCGTACGGCTCCTGTACGGCGGCCCGGCGCTGGAGCACGGACGCGGACGCGTTCGTCAAGGCCGCGAGCAGCGCGAGCAGCACCGTGACGGCGGTCATGTCCGCTCACCCGAAGCGGGCGGCGAGCCGCCGGTAGAGCCCCGGCGCGGCGCCGCGCACCAGGGCGGGATACCGCAGCCAGCCGGGCACGTACACCTCGTCCTTGCCGTACCGGACCGCGGTCCAGACGGCGTCCGCGACCCGCTCGGGAGGAACCGGCCGCGGCCAGGTCCTGGTGTAGGGGACTCCCCGCCGCTCGAAGAACGGCGTGTCGACCGCGCCCGGGATGACATGGCTGACGCCCACCCCGGTGCGGCGCAGCTCGTAGCGCAGGGCGTCGGCGAAGGCGGCCAGGGCGGCCTTCGCGGCGGAGTACACGGCCTCGCCGCGCACGGCGACGCTGCCCGCGACGGACCCGATGAGCACGATCCGTCCCGAGCCGGCGGCGACCATGTGGGGCAGCAGGGAGCGCACCAGGCGCAGGGTGGCCAGCAGGTCGACGCCGACGATCTCGTCGATGCGCGCGGGCGGCATGCCGGTGAAGTCGCCGGCCCAGCCCACCCCGGCGCTCGCCACCAGCAGGTCGAGGCGGCCGACGTGGTCCAGTACGAGATCGGTGAGCAGACGGTCGGCACCCGGCCGGGTCAGGTCCGCCGGCACGGCCAGCGCGTCGACCTGGGCGGCCACCTGCTCCAGGCGGGTGGCGTCCCGCCCGTTCAGCACCAGCCGCCAGCCTCCCTCGGCGGCCAGCCGGCGGGCGACGACGGCGCCGATACCGGAGGAGGCGCCCGTCACCAGGGCGGTGCCGCCCCGGCCGGCCCGGTTCCCGGCGGGGCGCAGGACCGTACCCGTCCGAGGGGCGGACGTCGTGACCGGCCCGATGCGGTTCGACGGTCCTGCGGGGGGCGGGGCCTGGGACATGGTGACGACCTCACTGCGACATGCGTGCACGGGCTCGCGAACTCCGGGGCCGAACCTTCGCGGTGTATCCAGGGCGCCACACACTGAAACACCGCGCACGGCGGAGTCCCGCCGAACGCCCGCCACAGGACCGCGGGGCGCGAGAACCGACGGTACGACCGTACGCCGGGACGCCTGGCGGGAGAAGGCCGTGCCACGCGGGTCCGGCGCCGGCCGCGGCCCTGGCCCGGTGTTCGCGGGCCGACGTCAGTCCAGGCCCGGCACGGGCGCGCCGGAGGGCACTCCGGCGGTGAGGTAGCCGTCGTAGAAGTCCTTCCAGGCCGGGCTCGCCCCGGCGTGCGGGCCCTCGAAGCGCTCGCCGCGCGCCTTGGCGTCGAGGGCGGCGAGGCACACCTCCCAGCCGGCGCCGTTGCGGGCGGCGGTGTTCGCCTCGGAGAGCACGTTGGTGAGCGTGAACCGGGTGCGCCGTTCGCCGACGGCTTCCAGGTCGAAGCGGAGTTCGTCGCCGCCCCACTCGAAGGACAGGTGCCGGGGCGGGTCGACGGCGATCACCCGGCCGGTGGACTCGGGCATGTTCGGGTCGCCGCTGAAGCGGATGGTGCCGCCGGGGCGCAGCTCCATCTCGGCGCGGGAGGGGAACCACTGCTGGAGTTCGTCGGGATCGGTGACGAACCGCCAGACGCGGTCCACGGGGTGGTCGTAGGTACGGCTGAACCGGACGGCGGGGCGGCCGTCGTCCAGGGTCACATAGGTGCCGGTGAGGTCGACGGGCATGGTGTCTCAGTCCTTCGGTGAGGGGGGTGTCAGGTGTCGTCCGACGTCTCGTCGAGGCGTCGGCCCAGGGCGTCCAGGCTGCTGTTCCACAGCCTGCGGTAGGGCTCCAGCCAGGCGTCGAGGGCGGCGATCGGGGCCGGGTCCAGGGCGTAGACGCGGCGCTGCGCGTCCTGTGTGACCCGGACCAGGCCGGCCTCCCGGAGCACCTTCAGGTGCTTGGAGGTGCTGGGCTGGCTCAGTCCGCAGGCCTCGACGATCTCCCCGACGGGGCGGGGGCGTTCCAGCAGGAGCGCGACGATGGCCCGCCGGTGGGGATCGGCGAGTGCGGACCAGAGCGCTGCGTCGGACATGAGATCTAATATGCCTCAGCAGTTATATGCACGTCAAGGAATACACAAGAGAAACGTTGCCGTTTCGCTAAGCCTGCCCACGGATACGTGAACGTGGCCATCGCCGTCGTCGCCTTCGCCGGCGGCTGGATCCTGCTGGGCAACCACCGCGACGCGGCGAACGCCAGGCTCGACGTGTCGGGCACGGTCCTGGTGGCCGCCGGACTGTTCGCCCTGGCCTACGGCTTCTCCAACGCCGAGACCCACGACTGGGGTTCGCCGCTGACCTGGGGCTTCCTGATCGCGGGCGGTGTGCTGCCGGCGACCTTCGCCTGGTGGCAGACCCGGCGACCGGCATCGGCATCGGCCTCGGCTCGCAGTACTCCGGCGCGGTGCTGCCCCAGCTGATCGTGATCGGTGTGGGCCTCGGCCTGGTCAGGCCGCCGGCCATGCAGCTGGCCATCGGCGGGGGCGCGGCGGAGGACGCGGGCGTCGTCTCCGCGGCCGTCAACGCCATGCAGCAGGTGGGTGGTTCGATCGGTACGGCGCTGCTGGACACCCTCGCCACGACCGCCGCCACCAACTACCTGTCCGGCCGGGACGCCACCGGCAAGCCGGTGCGGGCGCAGGCGACGATCGAGAGCTACACGACCGCCTTCTGGTGGTCCGCGGGCTTCTTCGCCGTCGGCGCGCTGCTCGCCTTCCTGCTCTACCGGCGCGGGGTGCCGCGGCAGGACGCCGGAGCCGCACCGGTCGTCCACATGTGACCGTCACGCACGACCGAGCCCGAGGGGCCGCCGTCAGCAGGGAGACGGCGGCCCCTCGCCCTGTCATGGTGGGGGTATGCGCAAGGCGTCGGCGGCGCTCGGCAGCGCCCTGTTCCTCGTCTTCGTCTCGGGCAGCGCGTCCGTGGTGGTGCCGTGGTGGCTGACCGGCGGCTGGCGGGCCGGCCACTGGTGGCTGCCGCTGCGGTTGCTCGGACTGGTCCCGCTGGCGGCCGGCACCGCCGTCATCCTGGCGGCTTTCACCCGGTTCGCCCTCGAAGGGCTCGGCACCCCCGCGCCCGTCGCCCCGCCGGTCCGGCTGGTGGTGGACGGCCCGTACCGGTACGTGCGCAATCCGATCTACGTCGCGGTCGTCGCCGTACTCACCGGGCAGGGCCTGCTGCTCGCCCGGCCGGTGCTCTTCGGCTATGCCGCCGGTGCGTGGGTGCTGAGCTGGGCGTTCGTCCGCTGGTACGAGGAGCCGGGACTGGTGCGCCGGTTCGGTGCCGAGTACGAGCGCTACCGGCGGGCGGTGCCGGCGTGGTGGCCGCGGCGTGCCCCCTGGCGGGGCGCTTGAGACGGTGCGGGCGGGTAACCCGTGGATCAGGACGACGGCGAGGACGGGAGGCGAGAGGCCATGCCGGATGGGAACGGCCACGAGGACCGGACCGAGTCGGCCCTGGAGGAGGTCCTCCGGGAGGTCGAGGAGGCCGAGAGGCGCGACGAGGAGAGGGCGATCGGCGGCCGGGCCGGGGATGCCCTCAGCCCGAACACCGGGGCGCAGGAGCAGGCGGAAGGGGACTGAGGCGGCCCGGACGAGGGACTGCTGGTGCCTTCCCGGGAGTCGAGCCTCATGAACAGCCACGAACGCGGACCCCGGTTGCCCCCGCCCCGAGGCCCGCTCTCGGCCGCGGTCGCCACGTACCTGCGCGGCACGGGCCCCCTCCCCCGCCCCGCCGAGGCCGGGGAAGCGGATCCCTACGGCGATGATGCGCAACTCGCCCTGTATCTCTGCTACGAGCTGCACTACCGGGGTTTCGCCGGAGTCGGCCCGCAGTTCGAGTGGGACCCGGAGCTGCTGCGCGTCCGTGCCGTGCTGGAGCGCCGCTTCCTGTCCGCACTGCGCCGCGGCACGCCGGGTCACGGCAGTCTCAACGAGGCGCTCGCCGCGCTGCTGGCCGAACCGGCCGGAGGCAGCGGGGTCACGGACTTCCTGTGCGCCGAGGGCGAGTTGTGGCACCTGCGCGAGTACGCCGCCCAGCGCTCCCTGTACCACCTGAAGGAGGCCGACCCGCACGCCTGGGTGCTGCCGCGGCTGTGGGGCCGGGCCAAGGCGGCGATGGCGGCGGTGGAGTTCGACGAGTTCGGCGGGGGCCGGGCCGACCGGATCCACGCGCGCCTGTTCGCCGCGCTGCTGGCGGACCTGGGCCTGGAGACCGCCTACGGCCGCTATGTGGACGCGGCCCGCGCGGAGATGCTGGCCGTCGTCAACCTGATGTCCCTGTGCGGCCTGCACCGCGGGCTGCGCGGCGCGCTGGTGGGACACTTCGCCGCGGTGGAGATCACCTCCTCGCCGGGTTCCCGCCGGCTCGCCGAGGCCATGCGCCGCACGGGCGCCGGGCCCGCAGCCGAGTTCTTCTACGACGAGCACGTCGTGGCGGACGCGGTCCATGAGCAGGTCGTGCGCCACGACGTGATCGGCGGACTGCTCGCCGAGGAGCCGGAGCTCGCGGGCGACGTGGCCTTCGGGATCGACGTGACCGAGTACCTGGAGGACCGCCTGGCCGGGCGGCTGCTCGCCTGCTGGCGCGCCGGACGCTCGTCCTTGCACGCACCCCTCGGACCGCGAATGACCCATACATCCTGATGGCCGGGGTACTCGCGCGGTGTGATCGGGCTGGAGGTCGTCCGTGCCGAACGAACCCGCTGACCGGGCCCGCCGGATCAGCGTCCAGCGGCAGGGGCCGCTGCTGGTGGAGGGGCCGGTGGAGGTCGAGTTGGAGGACGGCACCACGGTCTGCTCGGACCGCTTCCGTGTCGCTCTGTGTACCTGCGGGCGCAGTCTCCGCTACCCGTGGTGCGACACGAGTCACCGGCACAAGGCCAAGGACACCGGTTGAAACCGGTGGTTTTTCGCCGCCCCCCGGGAAAGGCCCCCCACGGACCTGCCCGGGGGGCGGCTGTGTGCCCGGAAACCGGCGGGCGGCCCCACTCCGCCCGTCGGCTCCGGTGCGAGATCGCAAGTTCCCCGCCGCGGGGGCCGCACTCCCCGGTTGCGGACCTGTTCCGGCGTGTGCGGGGCCCGTGCGATCCCGGTCCCTAGAAGGCGAAGACGCCGCCGCCCGTGGCGTCGCGCATGCAGGTGTTGCCGAAGGTGCGCTCGTAGGAGACGCGCTTGCCCTGCCAGACGCCCTGGACCGTGACGACGACCGGGTCGTACAGCTTGGTGCACCACACGTCGCCGCTGGGCTTCAGGGCTTCGAAGTCGCCGCCGGTGCCGCGCAGTTCGGCGCAGGCCTGGACGGCGGCCGGGTGGGTGCCGGAGGCCGTGGGGGCGCAGGTCAGGGTGACGGCGCGCTCTGGAGTGGCCGTGGCCGCGTCGTTGCCGTGGCCCGTGGTGAGGACCAGCGCCGAGGGGGCGTAGAGCGACGACGGGGCGGCACTCGGTGCAGCGACGGCGGCCCCGGTCAGGGGTCCGCAGACGGCGGCGGCCGTAAGGCCGAGGGCCGCTGCCCAGCGCGCGGTGTTCCGCATTGTGTGCATCCTTCCGCTCGAACAAACGAGGTGCCGGCCCGGTCCCGGTCGGGCGCCGGGGCGGCGAGCGCCACTCTGCCGAGTCCGCCGTCGAAACTCACATCGAACCCATGGGTTTCGGTAACCTTTCGTGTTGAATCAGTGGCGTGATGTCACGGAATCCACACACCGTGACCCAGTAACTACGCGGGTTCCGCCCTCTGGATCGTGCCGGATGGCCGAAAATCAGCGCTTCGTTAATCGTCCTGAAACATTCCGACTCTGAGCCCTCCTAGCCCCTTCATGACTCCTTGTGTTCATGAAGTGATCACTCTTCCTGCCGGTGCGGGGTGCCTCGACTTCCGTGACCGGAGGGGCGATTGGCACAGTCGTGTTCTAGATTGACCGGCATGACTTCATTCGTACTGGTGGCGGGGGCGTGGCTCGGGGCGTGGGCGTGGGACGAGGTGGCGGCCGAGCTGCGCGCCGGGGGACATGAGGTCCACGCCGTGACCCTGTCCGGGCTCGCCGAGAAGAAGGATCTGCCCGCCGGACAGCAGACCCATGTCCAGGACATCGTCGACGAGATCGAACGGCGGGACCTGACGGACGTCGTCCTGGTCGGGCACAGCTACTCGGGCGTCCCGGTCGGGCAGGCGGCCGAGCGGATCGGGGACCGGCTGCGCCGGGTGGTGTTCGTCGACTCCAACCTGCCCGCGGACGGTGTGTCGTTCCTGGACGGCTTCCCCAGCGACCACATCCGGCAGTCCCTCGCCGAGCACGGGGGTGTGTGGCCGCCCCTGCCCCCGGCGGCCTACGCGGGCCAGGACCTCACGGACGAGCAGATCGGCCGGATCATCACCGACGGCACTCCGCACCCCGGCACCACACTCGGCGAACCGGCCGTCCTCAAGCGGCCGTTGGGCGAGCTGCCGGCGACGTACATCAAGTGCAGCCGCCCCCCGCTGCCCGCCGTGACCGAGGCCCTCGCGGGCGGACGCTGGGACCTGGTGGAGCTGAACACCGGTCACTGGCCGATGTTCTCCAGGCCCCGCGAGCTGACCCGGATCCTGGCCGACGCGGCCACCCGCGACTGAGCCCACGGCGGGCGCGTCGGCGTCGTCGGCCCCGGCAACCGGTCCCGGTGCTCCTGCGGGAGTACCGGGACCGGCGCGATCGTGCTCCAGGGCGAACCCCTGCCGGCACCGCCTCAGGCGTTCTTCGCCGACAGCCTCGCGGGGCGGGCGGAGGGGCCGTCCGTGCCGGCGATCGAGAGGGACCCGGGGCTCGCCGTGGCCGCGTCGGTCGTCCAGCGCTGGGGGGCCGAGCGGTCCCGGACCTTGACGACGAGGTCGGCACCCGCGTTCGCGTCGCTGGGGGCGAGGGCGAGGGTCCGGTCCCAGCGGGGCAGCAACTCGCCCTGCACGGTGCGGTCGTAGCGCACGTCGTCGCCCCGCTTCGTGCCCGCGTCGGCGCAGGTACCGAGGATCACCACTCCGGCGTCGGCGTGCGAGTCCAGGCACAGCCCCGTGTCGGCCGCGCTGCGCAGCAGCCCGTCGGCGTCGTACGTCCACTGCTGGGTGAGTGCCGCCGAGCAGACGGCGAGGACCGTGCCCGCCCCGGACTTCGGCGTGCCCTTGATGTCCAGGCACAGGCCGGCGGCGGCGTTGCGCAGCCGGGTGGGGCGGCCGGCGGCGGGCAGTCCCGCGGTTCCGGGGCTGGTGGCCGAGGCGGGCGGGGACTGGCCGGCGGCGGTGCCGGGGACGGCGCTGGTGGAGGCGACCGGGTCGGTGCCGTCGCCGCCGTCCGGCCACACGCTGACCGCGAGGACGGTCGCCAGCAGCCCCGCCGAGGCCACCCCGACGCCGGTGAGCAGCGTTCTGGAGGACCAGGCGGCGACGGGGAGCCGGGCGAGCGGTCCGGGCTCGCCGCCACGCCGCCGGCCGCGGGACTCCGGGATCCGGGGTTCGCCCTCGCCGCGCCGCCGGGTGCCGGGCAGGGCGGCGCGGGCCAGCAGACCGGGTTTGTCGCGCTTGTCGCCGCCGCGCCGGCGTCCGCCGGAGCGCCGGGAGCCCCCACGGGTGCGGGCGGGGCCGGGGCGGCGGCCGGGGCGTGACTCGAGGTAGCGGCGGGCACCCCAGCCGAGTACGGCCTCGGCGAGCAGCAGACCCAGGGCGGCATCGATGTGGCCCAGCTGCTCTGCGGCATGCCGGCAGTAGGAGCAGGCGGACAGGTGTTCCTGGACATCGGGCAGCAGGGCGCCGCCGCGGCGGATCGGAACGTCGAGCAGGCGGTTGTAGTAGCGGCATTCCTTGCCGGGCGCGAGTTCCCGGTGGGCACGGACCAGGCCCTCCCGGAATTTCTCGCGCGCCTGTTCCAGCGCGACCGTCGCGCTGTCGACGTCCACACCGAGCAGTGCGGCCGGAACGGTTATCGGCTCGGCCTCGACCTCGATGTGCCAGAGCAGCGCCTGCTCCAGTCGGGGAAGGGCGTGAAATGAGCGGTCGGAGAGGGCGCGGTTTTCCGGTATCAGGGTCTTCGCGGCGCGCATACCGCGGCCGCCGGCGGGTTTCCCGAGTCCGGGCAGTACGGCGGTGATCCGCTCGGTACCGGACCAGTTGACCACCGTGTCCCGGACGGCCACGAGCAGCCGGGGTCGCAGCGCCTCGCCGGGTTCGCCGAGTGCGAGCCGGCCGAGGACCTGGTGGAAGGCGGTGGCGGTGACCATGTGGGCGAGCGGTCCGGAAAGGGCAAGGCAGACCACCGCGTAGTCCTGGGCGGGCTGCCAGTGCCGGGCCATCAGCAGGGCGGCGGACCGGGAGGCCTCCGCGTCGGAGCCGGCCCGCAGCGGACCGGCGAGCGACTCGTCGGACTCCCCGGTATCGCCGCCGGGCGGCGGAAAGGGAGGACGAGGGGGGTGGGGGGTGGGCACGGAGCGGGTTCCTTTGGTGCGTGTCATGCGTGCTGCGTTGGTACGTACCTCTGCGGTGCGCGGGAGGGAAATTCGCCGGCGCTGGGCCGATGACGGTTCCGCAAGTGCCTTGAGAACCCCAGATTTTACCCTCCGCACGAGTGTTGCAACCCTTGCACAACTTCCACACGAGCAACAAGGCACCCGCACAACATCGAACGTTTTGAAAGAAAGTCAGAAAACCGCCCTCTGTCGTGCTCCCGTGCACCGGCTTTCCGCATTTCATGCGCCCCGTGTGCCGCGAAACGGGCCGCCGGCCCCGCGGGGGCCGGTCAGATCTGCCAGGAGCGCAGGCGGTCGGCCGCGCCGTACACGTCGGCCTTGCCGGAGATCAGGTCGCGGGCGAGGTCGACGAGGGCGCCGTAGGGCGGGTCGATGCCGACGCCGCTGACGAACATGTAGGCCACGGCGGTCGCGCAGGCGAAGCGGGCGTTGGCCGCGGGCAGGGGCTTGAGCACCGCGAGGGTGTGCAGCAGGGCGGCGGCCCGCCAGGCGGGGTCGGAGTCCACGCCGAGCCGGGGCGGATCCACGCGGTGCCGGGCGACGGCGGCGACCAGGGCGGAGAAGTCGTCGACCGCGGGCTGGTCGGGCAGGACCTCCTCGTGGCGCTGGAGCAGCCAGGGGACGTCGATGTGGATGACGGAGGGCATGCGTCAGGCTGCCTCGTCCTTCGCGGGGGACTCGTCGTCGGGAAAGGCCGCCGCGAACTCCTCGGCGTGCGCGGCGAAGAACCGCCGGAAGGCCTCGGCGCCCTCCTGCAGGGCCCGGTGCCTGGCTATGTCGGCGGCGGCGGCCTCGCGCACGAGGGCCTTCATCGACGTACCGCGCTCCTTGGCGATCTGCCGCAGGTCCTCAAGTTCCCGTTCGCTGAACTCCACATTGAGAGCTGGCATGTCCTCACCGTACCGCTCGGGTACTTACCCGTAAATACATCCAGGTCAGATGCCCTCTCCCACGGTACCTACGGCAGCCGACAGCCATGTCCGATTCCCGCCGGTCACCGGGCGCGCGACGCAGCAGACTCGACAGCAGGGAAGAAACATCGAAGGAGCACCCCATGAGCACTCGCACCGCCCACACCGTCCACCCCAGCCCGCTCGGCGAACTCCTGCTGACCGGCTCGGTCACACCGGCGGGCCTTGCCCTCACCTCGCTCAGCATGCCCGGGCAGCGCGGTGCGCCCCCCCGTCCGCGCGGAGGACCGCGACGACGAACCGTTCGCCGAGGCGCACCGCCAGCTGGACGCCTACTTCGCGGGCCGCCGGACCCGATTCGACCTGCCGCTCACCGCCGTCGGCACCCCGTTCCAGCAGGCGGTGTGGCAGGCCCTTGACGACGTCCCCTACGGCACGACGACCACCTACGGCGAGCTGGCCGCCCGGCTGGGCGTGCCGCGCGCCGACCTCCGCGCGGTGGGCCGGGCCCTCGGCGCCAACCCCCTGCTCCTCGTCCGCCCCTGCCACCGGGTGATCGGCGCGGACGGCTCGATGCGCGGGTACGCGGGCGGGGTCGAGCGCAAGCTGTGGCTGCTCACGCACGAGGGCGCGCTGCAGCCGGCCCTGGTGTGAATGCGGCCCCCCGCCCCTGGCCGGCGCTACACCTCCAGCCGGCTGATGCGCACCGCCCCCTTCGTCTCACCCGGGGAGGCGCTCGTGAGCGTCAGCCGCAGCCGGGAGCCCCGTACCGCCTCGAAGGTGATCACCGTCGGGCTGTCCGAGGCGGTGGCCCACTCGATCTTCGCACCCGTCACCGGGACATGGGCACGGCCGTCCCAGACCGCCACCTCGGCGTGTGCGGGCAGCGCGTGGGTGGCGTCCACCGTGAAGGAGGCCTCGACCCGGTCGAAGGTCCGGGTGCGCCCGAAGTCGACCGACACCCAGTCCTTCCCGCGAGCCCCGCTGAACGCGGGCAGCAGCGCGGTGGCCGACTTGGCGAAGGCGTTGGACCAGCCGGTGGCCGGATCGCCGTCGAGCGTCGCGGCGGGCAGGGTGTCGGGGCGGCCGGAGTAACTGGCGTCCGCATAAGGGTAGTTCACAGGGACCGGGTGGTCGGGCTCGAAGCCGGCCGCCGGGGTGCGGGCCGTCTCGCGCGCCGGGGTGACGCGCGCGCCCACCGTGCCCGTGTGCAGGCCGTCCGCCCGTGCGGTCACCGTCAGCGCACCCGGCTTCGTACCGGAGCGGACGACGGCGAGGGCCTTGCCGTGGAACGCGGTGCGGGTGCTCGCCTGGTAGCGTTCGGCGCTCTCCTCACGGCCGTTGTCGACCCCGGCCAGGGAACCGCCGGTGACGTCGAAGCTGATGAGGTGCTCGGCGTCGGGCACCACCACGCCGTGTGCGTCGACGATCTCGGCGGTGACGAAGACCAGTGAACGGCCGTCGGCGGCAAGGGAGTTGCGGTCGGCGCTGAGGCGTACGGCGTGGGGGGCGCCGGCGGTGCGCAGCACATCGGTGGCGACGACCTTGCCGTCCCGCCGGGCCACCGCCTTCAACTCGCCCGGCTGGTAGGGCACTTTCCAGGTCAGGTGCAGCTTGCCAGCGCTGCCGTTGGGGCTCGTGTAACTACCTGGGTAGGGGCCGCCGGTGAAGGTCTTGTCGTCGCCGGTGGCTTCGGTGGTCTCCAGGTAACCTCGCCCGTCGGTGGTCTGCTTGACGTCGAACTGCCGTACGCCGAGGGACTTTCCGTTGAGGAAGAGCTCGACCGACGGCACGTTCGCATACGCCCAGACCTCGACCGTGGCACCGTCCTCGTGGTTCCAGCTCATCGGCAGCAGATGGACCATCGGCTCGGTCGTCCACTGGCTCTTGAAGAGGTGGTACATGTCCTTGGGGAAGCCGGCCGTGTCGACGGCTCCGAAGAAGGACGCCTTGACGGGGAAGACGTCGTACGGGGTGGGCTCGCCGATGTAGTCGATGCCGGACCACAGGAACTGGCCCGCGAACCACTTCCGGTCCCGGTCCTTCTTGTGCCCGTACTCGCCGCTCATCGTCCAGGAGGCGAGGTTGTTGTCGTAGGAGGACGTCTCCCGTCTGCCCGGGGTGTGGTTCTCGCCCGTGTTGAGGTGTTCCGGCTCCTGGTAGGTGCCGCGGGTGGAGGTCTCCGAGGAGGACTCGGACTCGAAGAGGAACAGATGCGGGTACTTGGCGTGCAGGGCGTCGACGGATCGGGCCGTGTTGTAGTTCAGGCCGAGGCCGTCGAGCCTGGCGAGCATGCGGTCGGCCGCGGACCCTGCGGCGGGCACACCGTGGTACTTGTTCGAACCGATGACCACCGGGCGGGTGTCGTCCGCGGCCTTGATCGCGCCGATGATCCGGTCGGCCATGGCGAGCCCGGCCGTGGAGGTGGAGTCCGGGATCTCGTTGCCGATGGACCACAGGACGACGGCCGGTGAGTTGCGGGCGGCCAGCACCATCTCGGTGGCGTCCTTCTCGCACCACTCGTCGAAGAAGCGGCCGTAGTCGTACCTGGTCTTGCCGGTGCGCCAGCAGTCGAAGGCCTCCACCATCATCACGATGCCCAGTTCCTCGCAGACCTGGATCATCTGCGGCGAGGGCGGGTTGTGGGAGGTGCGGAAGGCATTGACCCCCATCGACTTCATGATCCGCATCTGTCTGCGCACCGCGTCGATGCTGATCGCGGCACCGAGGGCGCCCTGGTCGTGGTGCAGGTCGACACCCTTGATCTTGGTGTACGTGCCGTTGAGGGAGAAGCCCTCGTCGGGGTCGAAGCGGTAGGTGCGGATACCGAAGGGCGTGTGCCGGGTGTCGGTGGTACGGCCCGCGACGCGCAGTTCCGTGTGCAGGGTGTAGCGGTGCTCCGGGGTCGCGAAGTCCCACAACAGCGGCTTGTCGACGGTCAGTTCGTGGGTCTCGGTGGCCCGGTCGGAGACGGCGGCCGTGGTGGACGTACGAGCGACCGTTCGGCCGTCGGGTCCGGTGATCCGGGACAGGACCTGTACGTCCGTGCCGGTACCGGACTCGTTCACGACCGTCGTCGCCACCCGGACCAGGGCGCGGTCGACGGAGACCTCCGGGGTCGTGACGTAGGTGCCCCAGCGGGCCACGTGCACCGGTTCGGTGATCACGAGCCGGGCCTCGCGGTAGATACCGCTGCCCGAGTACCAGCGGCTGCTGGGCAGCTGGTTCTGCACCTTGACCGCGAGCACGTTCGGCGTGCCGCCGTCGGTGTGCACGAGGCCGGTGAGGTCGAGGGCGAAGCCGGTGTAGCCGTAGGGGTGGCGGCCGGCTTGGGTGCCGTTGCAGTAGACGTACGCGTCCATGTAAACGCCGTCGAACTCGACCGAGACGCGTTTGCCGGCGTACGCGGGTGGCAGGGTGAAGGCGAGCCGGTACCAGCCGAGGCCCCCCGGGAAGAAGCCGGTGCCGCTGGTGGTGCCGTGGTCGGTGGTCGGGGTCTGCTCGATGCTCCAGTCGTGCGGGACGGCGACCTCGCGCCAGGCCGAGTCGTCGTAGCCGGGGTCGGCGGCCTGCGCATAGGTGCCGGTCGGGTCGGTGATGCCGCCGGGGTTGGCCAGGGCGAAGCGCCAGCCGTCGCGCAGGGGCACGGTGTGGCGTCCGCCGGTGCCGGCCGGCGCCTCGGCTGCGACGGCGGCCGGGGCCGCCGGGATGCTCGTCAGCGCTCCGGCCGCGGGTGCCGCGGTGGCTGCGACCAGAACCGAGCGGCGAGTGACCGTCATGGCGGCTCTCCCTCATCAGGGCCCAGAAGTACTCACAACTGATCGTGAACAAACAGATTCTGACGGTGTGCCACACACGATCGTCAAGGGTCCGGAACCGCTCGTCCGCCTCCTGGAGCAGATCGACCGGATCTCCCCGTTGACCGTGTTCGACCGACCGGCCGGGTGGACGGTGGTTGCGATTCACGGGAGTCCCCGAAGCACTACGCTGGAACGCGAGAGGTGCCACCTGTTCACTGTGAGTGTGCGCTTGGGAGCGGCGACGATGAGCCGGGTCTATCCGTTCGACGAAGCGGCGACGGCCCGGGCTGTCATCGACGACCACGGAACGCTGATCGAGTGGAACGAGGGTGCCCGGCGTCTGCTCGGCCACCCGGCGGACGCCGTCCTGGGCCGCCCTGCCGCTCAGCTCCTGGCCGGGGACGGCACCCCCGCCGTGCCCACCGGCCCCCGCTGGCAGGGAACGGTCGCATTGCGCCACCGGGACGGCCGTACCGTACCGGTCTGGCTGCTCGCCCACCGCAGACCGCCGCACGGGGCACAGGGCGGCGACTGGCTCGTGGTCACCCCGCTGACCGGCGCGAACCCGCCCGCCGAGAACGACCCGCTCGCCGCGGCGGGGCTGATCCAGTCGCCCTGCGCGGTCGCCGTGTACGACGCGGAGCTGCGGCTGCGCCGGATGAACGACGCGATGGCCGAGGTCATGGGCCTGCCGGAGGAGCGGCTGCGCGGGCTGCGGCTCGCCGAGATCGGCGGCAAGCCGCAGAGCGAGGACCTGGAGCAGGGCATGCTCCAGGTGCTGACCACGGGCCGGCCGCTGGACATGCAGACCGACGTGCACACCGGTGGCGAGGACCGCGCCCACGCCTGGCTTGCCCGGATGGCCCCGGTCAGGGACGCGCAGGGCCGGGTGCACGGGGTGTCCCTGGCCGCGCACGACATCACCGACAACTACCGGGCCCGGCAACGGCTGCAGCTGGTGAACGAGGCGAGCGTACGCATCGGCAGCACGCTGGACGTGACCCGTACGGCCCAGGAACTGGCGGACGTGTGCGTGCCCGCGCTCGCCGACTTCGTCACCATCGACCTGCTGGACCCGCAGGACTACGGCGGTGAGCCCCCGGCCCGCCTCACCGCGCCGGTCAGCCTGCGCCGGGCCGCGCATCGGTCGGTCCTCGACGGCGTGCCGGAGGCGGTGCTGCAGCCCGGGGAGACCGAGGCGTACCCGGCCGGCTCCCCCCAGGCGGACTCGCTGACCGCGGGCCACACGATCACCGCCTCGGTCGCCGTGGGCGAGATGCTGCCATGGCTGACCTGGAGCACCGCCCGGGGCGAGCGGGTGCGCAGATTCGGCATCCACGCCTCGATGGCGGTGCCCGTCCAGGCCCGCGGGCTCACCCTCGGCGTCGCCGTCTTCACCCGGCACCGGCGTGCGGACCCGTTCGCCGCGGACGACCGGCTGCTCGCCGAGGACATCACCACGCGGGCCGCGGTCTGCATCGACAACGCCCGCCGCTTCTCCCGCGAACGGGAGACCGCGCTCGCGCTCCAGCGCAGCCTGCTGCCCCGCACCCTGCCGCGCACGGCCGCGCTGGAGGCCTCCTCCCGCTATCTGCCGGCCGCGCGGGCCGGAGTGGGCGGCGACTGGTTCGATGTGATCCCGCTGTCCGGGACGCGGGTCGCGATGGTCGTCGGGGACGTCGTCGGACACGGCGTCGAGGCGTCGGCCACCATGGGCCGGCTGCGCACGGCCGTGCGCACGCTCGCCGACATCGACCTCGCCCCGGACGAGCTGCTCACCCACCTCAACGACCTGGTGGTCCGGCTGTCGGAGGAGTCCGGCGTCGACGGCAGCCCCGGCGAGATGGGCGCGACCTGCCTGTACGCCGTCTACGACCCGGTGTCCAGGCGCTGCACCCTGTCCCGCGCCGGGCATCCGCCGCCCGTGGTGGTGCGGCCGGGCGGCGCGCCCCACGCGCTGGATCTGGCCGCCGGTCCCCCGCTGGGTCTGGGCGGGTTGCCCTTCGAGTCCACCGAGGTGGACCTGCCCGAGGGCACCGTCCTCGCGCTGTACACCGACGGGCTGGTGTGGTCCCGGGAGCGGGACCCGGACACGAGCCGGGAGCTGCTGCACGAGGCGCTCGGGGCGTACGCGGGCTCCCTGGACGAGACCTGTGACCGCGTCCTGCACACCCTGCTGCCGCCGGGCGGCGCCGCCGACGACGTGGCGCTCCTGCTGGCCCGCACCCGGGGCCTGCCCGCCGCGCAGGTGGCCACCTGGGACATCCCGGCCGATCCGGCGCTGGTCGCGCCGATCCGCAAGCAGGTCGTGGAGCAGCTGGACACCTGGGGGCTGAGCGAGGCCGCGTTCACGGCGGAGCTGGTGGTCAGCGAGCTGGTCACCAACGCCATCCGGTACGGCTCCCGCCCCATCCGGCTGCGGCTGATCCACGACGCGGCCACGCTGACCTGCGAGGTGTCCGACACCAGCCACACCGCCCCGCACCTGCGCCGGGCCAAGACCTTCGACGAGGGCGGCCGGGGCCTGCTGCTGGTCGCCCAGCTCACCCAGCGCTGGGGCAGCCGGCACACCCCGGAGGGCAAGACGATCTGGTCGGAACTGCCGCTGTACGAGGAGGAGCGGTAACGCTGAGGAGGACCGGTAGCGGCGAGGAGAACCGGTAGCGCTGAGGAGATCCGGTAGCGCTGCCCCGCCGCTGCGGTCACACGTCGCTCAGCCGCCCGCCAGCCAGGGCCGTACCTGCTTGCGGGCCTCGTGCAGGCGGGACTTGAGGGTGCCGAGCGGGATGCCGACGCGCTCGGCGACCTCGGCGTAGTCCAGCTGGCAGATGTCCCGGTAGACCAGCGGCGCGACCAGATGCGGATGCGTCCGCTCCAGCCGGTCCAGCGCCTCCAGCAGGTCCACCCGGGAGCCGGCGATGACACTGGTGGTGCGCGGGTCGACGGCGTACGAGGGCTCGATGGCGGCCGGCTGCTCGGCAGCCCGCCGCTTCAGCTCGCGGTACTTCTGCCGGCAGCAGTTGGCGACCACCGTGTACAGCCAGGTGCCGAAGCGGCTGCGGCCCTCGAAGGCGGAGATGTACCGGGCCACCTGGAGCAGCACGTCCTGGGCGGCCTCCTCGGCGTCCTCCCGGCACGGCAGGAAGCGCCCGCAGCGCCGCACCACCTCCGGCCGGATCTCGTGCAGCAGCCGGTCCAGGGCCGCACTGTCGCCCGTGGCGGCCCGCCGGGCGAGGTCTTCCAACGGCATCTGGTCCTGCACGGACGGGCTCCCCTCCAAGTCGATCTCAGGCCAGGCATGATAGTCGTATGCACTACCTGGAGCGGATCGGCCGCTACCGCCTCGCTCGGCCGCTGGGCACCGGCGCGTTCGCCACGGTGTGGCTCGCCCACGACGACGAGCTGCAGGCTCCGGTCGCGGTCAAGGTCCTCGCCGAGAACTGGGCGCACCGGCTCGACATCAGGGACCGGTTCCTGTCCGAGGCCCGGCTGCTGCGCCGGGCCGGCTCCAACCGGGTGGTGCAGGTCTACGACATCGGTGAACTGCCCGACGGCAGGCCGTACTTCGTGATGGAGTACGCCGACGGCGGCACCCTCGCCGACCTGCTGGCGGGCGGTCCGCTGCCGGTGGGCCACGCGCTCGCGCTGACGGCGGAGGCCGCCCGGGCCGCCGCCGCGCTGCACGAGGCGGGCATAGTGCACCGGGACATCAAGCCGACCAACGTGCTGCTGCACACCGCCCCGGACGGCACCCGGCGGGTGCTGCTCGCCGATCTGGGGCTCGCCAAGAGCCTGGCGCAGGCCTCGGTACTCACGCTGGCCGCGGGCTCGGCCGGCTATCAGCCGCCGGAGCAGGCCGAACCCGGCGAGGGCATCGACGAGCGCGCCGACGTCTACAGCCTGGGCGCGGTCGGCTACGAGCTGGTGACCGGGAGCGTGCCGGGCCCGCCGGGCAAGGTCGTACCGCCCCGGCGGCTGCGCCCGCACCTCGGCGAGGACGTGGAACGGGCGCTGCTGCGCGCGCTGGAGCCGGACCGGGCGCGGCGCTGGCCCGGTGCGCAGGCGTTCGCGCACGAGCTGGACAGGCTGGCGGCGGGGCCGCCGGCGCTGCGGTCGGCCCGGCGGCTGGACGGCGTCCGCGGCCGGCTGAACGCGGTGACGCTGGCCCTGGCCGCGGTCCTCACCGCCGCCGCGGCCGCGGCGGCGGTGACCGTGGTGCTCCACCGCGGCGGCGCCACGGACGAGGTGCGGGTCGCGGATGCGACCGGGCGGGTGGTCGTCAAGGTGCCGGCGGGCTTCGGCCACGAGCTGCGGGACTCCGGCTGGGATCCGAGCGCGCTGGGCCTCGGCAAGGGGCACGAACCGGGTCTGGTGGTCGCCGAAGACCTGAGCCGGTGGCCGGATCTGGGGGCGCCGGTGGACGGTGTGTTCGTCGGGGTCAGCGAGCACGGCGATGTCACCGCGAAGGTGAAGGCCCTGGCCCACTCCGGCTGCCACTACTCCGGCAGCCGCACCTTCGCCGACGCCGACTTCCGCGGCCTGGTGCGGGCCTGGAGCGGCTGCCCGGACGGCGGCTCGGTCACGGAGTCGGCGCTGGCCCCGGCGAACGGGGCCGGCCGGCCGCAGGTGTACGTGCAGGTGCGCCAGCGGGGCGACGGGGACGCGACCGAAGGAATACTCCGGTCGCTGACCGTGACCTGATGGGCGTGGGGCCAGGATGCCTGCCGACGGTCACGATGGGGAAAAGAACCCTGCGTGTGCCGAACTTTTCCGGCGCTGCGCGCATCGGAGTGGGATGACGGTGCACTCGGCGCCGTAAGGCACGCGGTCCGTCGCGTGCCGTGACCAACCAGGAGTGTTGAGCGACATGGTGTACACACCCCGGTCCGCGCGGCACGGGGCCCTGCTCGTGGGCACGGTCGCCGTGCTGGGCCTCCTGACCGCCTGTGGCAACGGCCATGACGTCCACAGCAGCCCACCGCTGACGGCCTCCGGTACGGCCGCGCCGGCGACGGGCGGCACGACGAGCCCGGCGTCCGGCTCATCGGCCCCGGCCGCCACCGCCACCGGTGGCGCCGCCTCGTCGTCCGCCGGCAAGGCGACCATCTCCGCGAGCGGCGGCGCTACGACCACGGCCGCGGCGCGCGCCCGCTGCCACACCTCCGAACTGCGGGCCTCGGTGGGCCGCAACGACCCGGGCGCCGGCCAGGAGAACTTCCCGGTCGTGCTGACCAACAAGTCCGGCCGGTCCTGCACCGTGCGCGGCTATCCGGGCGCGGCGTTCGTGAACGCCTCCGGCACCCAGCTCGGCGCGGACCCCAAGCGTGAGTCCGGCTCCCCGACGACGATCACCCTCGGGCCGGGACAGAGCGCCTGGGCCGGGCTGACCTTCTCCAACCCCGGTGTCAGCGGCGCCAAGACGGCCACACCGGCCGCCCTGGTGGTCACGCCCCCGGACGAGCGTGACGCGCTGAAGGTCGCCTGGGCGGGCGGAGCGGTCCCCGTCTCCGGGAACTCCTCGTCCGTCTTCCTGTCGGTGTTCAGTCCCGGCACCGCTCCCTGACCTGCCCGTACCCCACCCCCGCGGACCCCGCTGTCCCTCCCCCGGGCAGCGGGGTTCGTCATGCTCCCGCCACAACTGTCACAGGACGGCAACAGCCGCGGCAGGCCCCGATCTTTCTCCCCGCACCCGTCATCGAACCCGGCGACCCACACCGCTGAGCAGGCCCCGCAGGGGCCGTGACAAGGAAATCGGGGACAAGATGAGCGGGATCTCACGCAGGCGGGTGCTGACGGCGGGCGCGGCGGCGGGCGCCCTGGGCGCGCTGACCGCGTGCTCCTCCGGCACCGGCCTCTCGGTCGGCGGCCCGGCGGACGGCAAGGGCACCGCCCAGGCGCGGCCGGTGAAGCCCATCGGCGACGGCTCCACGGCCGACACCGGAGCCCAGCCGCACCAGCCGAAGCCCGAGCGGCTGAAGCCGGGCCAGAAGCCGCCGCAGTTCGTGGTGTTCTCCTGGGACGGCGCGGGGGAGCTGAGCAACCAGCTGTTCTCCCGGTTCCGCAAGGTCGCCGCCGACCACGGCGCCAAGATGACCTTCTTCCTCAGCGGCATCTACGCGCTGCCCGAGTCCAAGAAGCACCTGTACCGTCCGCCGCAGCACGCGGTCGGCGCCTCCGACATCGGCTACCTCGCCGACCGGCACATCCACGCCACCCTCCAGCAGGTGCGCGCGGCCTGGCTGGAGGGCCATGAGATAGGCACCCACTTCAACGGGCACTTCTGCGGCCCGACCGGGGTGCGCAACTGGTCCCCGGCCGAGTGGCGCAGCGAGATCGACCAGGCGATGGCCTTCGTCACCCAGTGGAAGACCAACACCGGTTTCACCGACCTGGAGCCGCTCCCCTTCGACTACCGCAAGGAGCTGATCGGCGGCCGCACCCCCTGCCTGGAGGGCCAGTCGAACCTGCTGCCCACGGCCGCGGCGCTCGGCTGGAAGTACGACGCCAGCTCCCCGGGCGGACTCCAGATCTGGCCGGGCAAGGTGCAGGGCGGCAAGATCTGGGACTTCCCGCTGCAGTCCATACCGTTCCCCGGGCACAAGTTCCCGGTGCTGTCGATGGACTACAACATCATGTACAACCAGTCCGGCGGCAACCCGACGGGCGACCGCGCCCAGTACGACGTCTGGCGCTCCCAGGCCCGCGACGCCTATGTCGCCGGTTTCCGGCGGGCGTACGAGTCCAACCGCGCCCCCTTCTTCATCGGCAACCACTTCGAGCGCTGGAACGGCGGCATCTACATGGACGCCGTCGAGGAGGCGATCGGCAAGATGGCCGCGTACGGCGACGACGTGCGTTTCGTGTCGTTCAAGCAGCTCGTGGCCTGGCTGGAGGCGCAGGACCCGGCGGTGCTGCGCAAGATGCGCACGCTGGTTCCCGGGCAGGCCCCGGTGGGCGGTTGGGCGGAGTTCCTGGGCGCGGCGGGCAGCAAGGCGTCGTAGCGCGTTCGACTTCGTCAGTTTTCGTGGGCGGGCACCCCGTCACCACACCACCGTGGCTGAGTCAGCGGTGGTGCCACCCGCCGCCTCCGTAGCCCCCGCCGCCCCAGCCGCCTCCTCCGCAGTAGTACGGGTACGTGGAGCAGGGGTCGGTCGTGGCGGGCGGCGTCGGTGTGGGGAGGGACTCGGTCGCTGTCGGAGTCGGGCTCGGTGTCTGCGGCGGGGCGGTCTGGGAGGCCTTGGGGGTGGGTGTCGCCTCGGGGGCCCGGCGTGAAGTGGCGGGCGGCGCCGGGGCGTTGTCGCTGTCCCAGTTGACGTTCTGCATCTGCAGCTCGGGCTTGGCGGTGTCAACGGCCCAGCGCTGGGCGTCGCCGGGGGCGCGGGTCTTGAGGACCAGGGCGCCGGAGCCGTCGGTGGCGGCCGGGGTGAGGGCCAGGTCCTGGTTCCAGCGGGGTATCAGGGCGCCCTGGAGAGTGAAGTCGTAGCGGATGTTCCGGCCGGCCTTGCCGGTGGCGGAGCAGGGGGCGAGGCGGACCGAGTAGCCGAGGTGGGAGTCCAGGCACAGGCCGGGCGCGGCGGAGTTGCGCAACAGGCCGTCGGTCTCGTACGTCCACTGCTGGCTCGGTGTCGCGGAGCAGGTGACGAGTTCGGTCTCGGCGCCCTCGACGGCCTTCTTCCCCACGACTCCGACGCACAGGCCGGAGGCCAGGTTGTGCAGCCGGCCGTGCAGGGGGCCCTGACCGGCCGCGTTGGCACCGGCCCAGGAAGCGCCGGGACTTGCGGCGTCCTTGCCCGGCCCCGGAGAGGCGGACGCGCCGCCGGCCGGTGCCGTTCCGTCATCCGAGCCGAGCACCGACCACAGCACCAGGGGCAGGACGACCAGACCGCTGACGGTGACGACGGCCACCGCGAGATTACGGCGCCGCGCACGGCGGGCACGAGCAGCACGCTGGGCCGACCGGCCGGAGGGAATGGTTTCCCCGACGTCGCCCGCCGCTCCGGCGTCGGGGACGGAGGCACGGCGGCGCGAGGACCCGGCGGTGCTGTCGCGGCGGAGGGACCCGGCGGCGCCGTCCCGCTGCGTGAGCCCGGCGGAGCCATGGCGGCGGGTCACCTCGGCGAAGCCCTCCCCGCCGCCCGGTTCTGGGGTATCACCCCGATCCGCGGAACCGGTGGAGCCATGACGGCGTGCCGGTTCGGCGAAAGCGCTCCAGCCCGTCGCCTCGGCGAAGCCCTCCCCGCCGCCCGGCTCGGGGACATCACCCCGACCCGCGGAACCAGCAGAACCATGACGACGCGCAGGCTCGGCGAAAGCACTCCAACCCATCGCCTCGCCGGACTCGCCCCCGCCGGTCGGCTCGGGGACATCGCCCCAAGGCGCGAAACCAACGGAACCACCACGGCGCGCAGGCTCGGCGAAGGCGTTCCAGCCCTTCGCCTCGGCGGTTTCGTCACGACGCTCGGACTCGCCGCTACCGCCCGGGCGCGCGGGCTTGCCGGAGCCGCGGCGGCGCCCGGGTCCGGCGGAAGCGGCCCCGCCCGTCGAGTCGGCGGGACCATCCGGACGCGTGGACCGGGCGGAACCGCCACGGGGTGTCGACTCGGCGGAGCCCCCGCGGCGTGTCGAGTCGGAGGAACCCTCACGGCGTGGGGGCTCACCCGAGCCGTCCCGGCGCGGCGGGTCGGCGGGCAGGAAGGGCTCGCCGGACGGGGGTGCGACGGTCTCGGGCTGCGGGGCCGGTTCGGCCGACTGCTCGGGGCGGCTCGCCCGTGAGTCCAGGTAGGCGCGGGCGCCCCAGCCGAGGACCGCCTCGGCGAGGGCGAGCCCAAGTCCCGTGTTGAAGGCGGTGAGTTGGTCGGCGGTCCGGCTGCAGTGGTCGCAACGGCCCAGGTGTTCACGTAGATCCGGGTCGATGTCGATGCCGCCGCGCCGGAACGTCACGTCGAGCATGCGCAGATAGCGCCGGCACTCGGTCTCGGGGGCGAGTTCACGGTGGACCTGGAGGCACTCCTCGCGCAGCCGTTCCCGGGCCCGGTGGAGCTCGATGCGGGCGTCCTCCTGGTCCAGGCCGAGCAGGGCCGCGGGTACGGCGAGCGGTTCGGCCTCGACCTCGGTGTGCCACAGCACGGCGCGGGAGACCTGGGGCACCCGCTGGAACGCGCGGGAGAGCTGTCGCCGGCCGGGCGGCGGCAGCAGCCGGGCGGCGGCGCGCTCTCCCGTGGCGTCGGACCGCAGTGCCGGGTGGAGGAGCTCCTGGCGGCCGTCGGTGTCCCACTCCGCCGCGATCCGGCGGACGGCGACCAGTACATGGGGCCGCCAGGCGGCGGTCGGGCCGGCCTGCCGGAGCGATTCCCCGAAGAGCCGGGTGAAGGCGGCGGTGGTGAGCATGCCGGCGGCGCGCGTCCCGTCCGTGCACAACCGGGCGTAGGCGAAGGCCGCTTCCCAGTGCCGGTCGAGCAGTTCACCGACGGGATGGAGTGCGGGCGACGCTCCGGTCCACTTCTTCAGTTCGGCACTCAGTTGTTCGTCCGACGGGCCGGCCTCATTCACGACTGCATTCCTCCAGACGTGATACGGAAATTAGTCCATACCAAGCAGTATGGGAAGGTGGTGGGGCTGCTCGAACGTCCACCTGAGGCGGCTCTTTTGAAGCGTGGGGGGTGTACGGGGAGCGGCCTGGCGCATACAGCGGAAATGCTATGTGCCTGCGCGCCGACAGCGCACACCTTTGCACAGCCGCGCACGTCCGAACAAGAGATCTCTCGATTATCGACAATGACGTACGGCGCGCGGCGGTTCCTCACCGCCTTCCTTTATTGACTCACGGTCAGGCGAAATCCTTTGTCGTCCCTTATCGCCGTTCGCCCGCCCGGTACGCGCCGGGCGGCACGCCGTAACGCTCCCGGAAGACCCGGCTGAAGTGGAAGGGGCTGCCGAATCCGGAGGCCGCGGCCACCCGTTCCACGGTCAGGTCGGTGACCTCCAGGAGCCGGGCCGCGTGCCGCAGCCGTGCCTCGCGCAGGGCCCGCATCGGGGAACGGCCGGTGCGCAGGGTGAACAGGTGGGCGAACCGAGACGGGGACAGCGCGACGCTCCCGGCGAGCGAGCGGACGGTGTGCGGGGCACCGGGGTCGGCGGCGATCAACTCCTCGGCGCGGCGCACCCGGGCGTCGGCATCCGGTGCGGCCGGCGGTTTCCGGGGGCCGCCGACGGCGAGGAGGACTACCTCTTCCAGTGCGCACAGGGCGAGTTCCCGCACCAGGCTGCCGTGTGCCACGGCCACCGGGTCCGGCTCGCCCGGCACGCTCCCGACCGATCCGCGGGCGTCGGCGAGCATCCGGCCGAACGCCGCGTCGATCCGGGCGTACAGGGCGCCGGGTACGGACGGCACCGCGTACAGGCCGTCGGACACGGCGTGCGGCGCGAGCCAGGGCGTCCAGGACGGGCGGGCCTGGCAGTGCGCCCACCAGAAGCGCCAGTGCTCGGCGCCGGGCGCGACGGTGTAGCGGTGGGCGGTGCCCGGAGCGAGAACGACGAGGTCCCCGGCGCCGGCGCGGGTCCGGGCGGCACCCTGCCGGAGCAGTCCGCATCCGCCCAGCGTGAAGGTGAACAGCCAGCTGTCCGAGCCCCGGGGCCGGTTCACGCCGTAGCCCGGCCCCTGGTCGTAGCGGCCGGTCACCACAAGACCGGGCGGCGGGGACGGGTCGGCGGTGGCAGCCGTCACGGGCAGGTCGTCAGCACGCACAGGCATCCTCCCGTCAGGCGCATCGGCCTAGCGTGGCGACGCAACGGGTGAGTGACCACCGGATTTCCAGGAGCGGACACATGACAGCCACGGACAAAGACACCATCCTGCCCGAGGCGCTCCGGCAGCAGTTCGCAGACGACGGATTCATCGTCGTCCGGGGGCTGTTCGGCCGGGGCGAGACCGAGCGGCTGTGCGCCGCCTTCGCCGCGCTGCACGCGGCCGGTCCGGTGCCGGGACACTTCGCGCCCCGCCCGGCGGACCCGGATCCGCTGCGCCGCTATCCCCGCGTGATGCAGCCGCACGAATTCAGCCCGGTGGCACGGGAGTTCCTGCTGGACGCCCGGCTGCGGGCCGTGCTCGAAGTGCTGTTCGACGAGGAGGTGCTGGCCGCGCAGAGCATGTTCTACTTCAAGCCGCCGGGTGCGCGCGGGCAGGCGCTGCACCAGGACAACTTCTATCTCCGGGTCGAGCCGGGCACCTGTGTGGCGGCCTGGCTGGCCTGCGAGCCGATCGACCGGGACAACGGGGGTCTCGAGGTCGTCCAAGGTACGCACAGGATGGACCTGTTCTGTCCCGAACTCGCCGACGAGGGGCTGTCGTTCGCCCGCGAGTACGTTCCGCCCCCGGCGGGGCTGACCCCGACTCCCGTGGATCTGGCGCCGGGTGACGTGCTGTTCTTCAACGGCAGCATGGTGCACGGCTCCGGGCCCAATCGGACTACGGACCGGTTCCGGCGCTCGTTCATCGGGCACTATGTCGGCCGTTCGGCCGAGCGGATCGGGGCGTACTACCGGACGCTCTCGATGTCCGGGGAGCGGGTGCCGTTGGCGGAGAGCGTGGGAGCCGGTCCGTGCGGCACCGAGTTCGAACCGCACGGACCGCACTGAGCGCACTGAGCACCCCTCAAGGGGCCCTTCAGTGGCCGCTGATGGCACGGGGAGTGTAGGGCTGCTCCAGCTCCTCGATCTCCTTCTCCGTCAGTTCCAGGTCTACGGCCGCCGCCGCGTCCTCGATGTGGTGGGGCTTGGCGGCGCCCACGATCGGGGCCGCCACCGTGTGCCGGTGCAGCAGCCAGGCCAGGGCCACCTGGGCGCGGGGCACGCCCCGGTCGTTCGCGATGCGGGTGACGGCCTCGACGATCGAGCGGTCGCTCTCCAGGTACAGACGGCTGCCGAAGTTGTCGTTCGCGCTGCGCTCGGTGACCGTGCCCCAGTCGCGGGTGAGCCGGCCCCGGGCGAGCGGGCTCCACGGCAGCACGCCGACGCCCTGGTCCGCGCAGAGCGGCAGCATCTCCCGCTCCTCCTCGCGGTAGAGCAGGTTGTAGTGGTTCTGCATGGACACGAACTTCGTCCAGCCGTGCCGCTCCGCCGTGTACTGCAGCTTGGAGAACTCCCAGGCGTACATCGAACTCGCCCCGATGTAGCGGACCTTGCCCGCCTTGACCAGGTCGTGCAGCGCCTCCATCGTCTCCTCGACCGGAGTCGCGTGGTCGTAGCGGTGGATCTGGTAGAGGTCGACGTAGTCGGTGCCGAGGCGGCGCAGGCTGTGGTCGATCTCGGTCATGACGGCCTTGCGGGACAGCCCGGCCCCGTTGGGTCCCGGCCGCATCCGGCCGTTGACCTTGGTGGCCAGCACGATCTCGTCGCGGTTCGCGAAGTCGCGCAGGGCCTTGCCGACGATCTCCTCGCTGGTGCCGTCGGAGTAGATGTTGGCGGTGTCGAAGAAGTTGATGCCCGCCTCCAGCGCCTGCCGGATGAGCGGGCGGGACGCCTCCTCGTCGAGGGTCCACTCGTGGACGCCGCGGTCGGGCAGGCCGTAGGTCATGCAGCCCAGACAGATCCGCGACACGTCCAGGCCCGTCGAACCGAGCTTCACGTACTGCATCGTTGCTGCTCCCGCCTTCAGGACGATGGTCGGCAACGAGCCTACGACGTGGCCCCCGGCACCGACTTGACGACCAAGCAGGGGGACGCTTTGATCCCGACGCGTGCCGCGCCGGGCGTTCCCGAAGGACCGCAGGCGCCCTGGCAGCGACCCTGGTCATCATCCTTTCGGCGCTGGCCGGCTGCGGTTCCGGGGGCAAGGAGACGAACCGCTCGCGGAAGCCCGCCGCGGTGCGGCTGCCCCCGCGGGGTGCCGGGTTCGACTACCAGATCGGCGGCGCCTATCCCCCGCCGAAGGGCGTGCGGGTCGTCAGCCGCGACCGCTCCGACTCCCCCGCGGCCGACGCTACCGCCTTCCTGACTTTGCTGTCCCGGCACGCGCATTGGTGTTCACCCCCCGCGCCCCTTCGGGGGCTTGCGTTGGTACCCCTAGGTGACCGTCCGGCGTGGGATGCGGCGGATCGTCGTACCGTCGGCTCATCCTCGGCGCAGACGACCGGCATCCGGCCGGTCTCGGCCGCCCCGGAGGAAAACGCGGTGCCGACTCGTCCGACCACTCTGAGAACCCTGGCCGGAGCAGCGCTGCTGCCGCTGGCCCTTGTCACCCCCGCCTGGGGGCAATCCGCTCCCGCACCGGCTGCGACGCCCGAGACCCCGGCGACGCTGTGCGCGCTCGCCGGCACGCTGCAGGGGGCGCACGGTGAGCGGGCCGATGTCAGCCTGTGCGCGGACACCGGCTCGCCGAGATTCAACATCACGGCCCCGGCCACCTGCCGGATCGGCCGCACCCGGGTCCAGTACGCCTGTCGCACCGAGGGCACCTGGAAGGCCACCCGGTCCGGCAAGACCCTGGGCGCCGGAACACTGCCCGGCTCGGGCCTGTACCCGGGGCCGGGCACCTACGACCTCAGCGCCACCGTGCGCGTGCGGTCGACGCCCGCGGGTGTCGACCTGAAGGGCACGGTGCGGGCCACGGTGTCGCTGACCGCGCCCAAGGCGAAGGTCACGCACGCCGTCACCGTCGACAAGACCGTGCTCCGCCGCAACGCCACGACCACCGTGACCTACACGATCCGCCGGGACAGTGACGAGGGCGACGGCAACGCGCGGCTGGGGATGATCGGCCAGGAGGGCACCGGTGTGCGGATCGCCACGGCCGACAAGCGCTGTGTCAACCCGCTGGTGGGCCGGTACCCGGCGAAGGCCCGGCTGGCGCACTCCCTGGACTGCACGGTGACCGAGCTGCAGCCCGGCCACCCGGAGAAGCTGAAGGTGAGCTTCACCGTCGGGGCGAAGTGCTCCACGGTGGTCTCGAAGCTCGGCTACTGGGTGCCGAAGGGTCAGGACATGTTCACCGGGAACATGCTGGCGGGGCCGACGCTGACCTGCCGCTAGAGCAGATCCAGCGCCCTCTCCCAGGCGAAGTCCGGCCGGCCGCCGTCCGGCCGGACTTCGCCCGTGTACGGGTCACCGAAGCGGACGCCCATGCCGCGCAGCCGGGCCAGGCTGTCCTGGTAGGCGGGATGGGCGGCCAGCGCGTCGGCGACGCAGGGCAGGACGGCCACCGGTACGCCCAGGCCCGCGGCCTCGCACAGGGTGCCCAGCGCGAGGGTGTCGGCGATGCCGGCCGCCCACTTGTTGACGGTGTTGAAGGTGGCGGGTGCCACCACGACGGCGTCCGGCGGCGGGAAGGGGCGGGGGTCGGCCGGCGTGCGCCAGGCGGACCTGACCGGACGGCCCGTCTGTGCCTCCACGGCCCCGGTGTCGAAGAAGCCGGCCATTGCGACCGGAGTGGCGATGACGCCGACCTCCCAGTCCCGTTCCTGGGCCGCGGTGATCAGCTTGCTGACGCCCGCGGCGATCCCGGCCGCGCAGACGACGACGTAGAGGAAGGGCTTCTCGGCCTGTTCGGTCATCCGGGAACCCTACTGAACGGGAGTCTTACCGAAGCGGGAAGGACTGCCCTCGCTCGGCCTGCGGGCGCGGTCCGTGGATGCGGCGCTCCTTCTCCTCGATGGGTACGTCGTTGATGCTGGCCTCCCGCCGGGTCATCAGGCCGTGCTCGTCGAACTCCCACAGCTCGTTGCCGTAGGAACGCCACGACCGGCCGTCGGCGTCGCGGCACTCGTACTGGAAGCGGACGGCGATGCGGTTGCCGTCGAAGGCCCACAGGTCCTTGCGCAGCGCGTAGTCCAGCTCGCGCTGCCACTTGGCGGTCAGGAACGCGACGATCTCGGCGCGGCCGGTGACGAAGGTGTCGCGGTTGCGCCAGACCGAGTCCTCGGAGTAGGCGAGCGCGACCTTGTGCGGGTCGCGGGTGTTCCAGGCGTCCTCGGCGGCCTGGACCTTCCGGGCGGCGGTCTCGCGGGTGAACGGTGGCAGGGGCGGGCGGTCGTCCATGGTCTCCTCCTGGGTTCAGGAAGCAGTGGAGAACGATCGTTCTCCATGGGGCTGCTACAGTAGGAGAACGCTCGTTCTCTCGTCAAGGAGCGTCGTGGACCGCATCGAGGAGTGATGGTGTCGCCGATGGACAGCGCGGCCGCCCGCGAGAAGGCGCTCGACGCCGCCGAGGAGCTGTTCTACGCCCGCGGGGTGCAGTCCGTGGGCATGGACGAACTGCGCGGCGCCTCGGGCCTGTCGCTCAAACGCCTCTACCAGCTCTTCCCCGCCAAGGAGCAGCTCGTGGCGGCCTATCTGGCGCGGCGCGACGAGCGCTGGCGCGGGCGCCTCGCCGCGCATGTGGCACGGCAGCGGGATGCGCGGGAGCGGATCCCGGCCGTGTTCGACTGGCTGGAGGGCTGGTTCGGCGAGGCCGGCTTCCGCGGCTGCGCCTGGATCAACGCCTACGGCGAGCTGGGCGCCACCTCGGCCCTGGTGGCCGAGCAGGTGCGCGCACACAAGGAGGCGTTCCGGGACTATCTCGCCTCGCTCGTGGCGGAGGCCGGTCTGCCCGCCGCGCTCACCGGCCCCTTGTTCCTGCTGGCCGAGGGAGCCATGGTCACGGCGGGCATCACGGGCCGCACCGGTCCGGCGGCCGAGGCCCGCGAGGCGGCGCGGGCGCTGGTGGCGGCCGCCGGCCCGGGCGGGCTCAGCCGGCCGTCTCCGTCACCGTGATCGCGCCCACCGGGCAGGCGCGGGCCGCCTCCCGGACCATCGGGTCGCCCGCGCCGTCCTCGCGTCCGGGCAGCAGGGTGCTGAAGCCGTCGTCGTCCTGGGTGAAGACGCCCGGTGCCGCCAGCGCGCACTGGCCGGCGCCGATACAGACGTCCTTGTCGATGTCGATGTGCATGAGCAGAGCCTCTTACCAGGTCACGGGGAGTTCCAGCATCCCCTGGATCGTGTCGCCGCGCTTGAAGCGGATCTCCTCGGCCGGGACGGCCGGCCGCAGCCCCGGCAGCCGGGTCAGCAGGCTGCCCAGGGCGATCTCCAGCTCCGCGCGGGCCAGGTTCTGGCCCAGGCACTGGTGGATCCCGAAGCCGAACGCCACGTGGTGGCGGGTGGGGCGGTGGAAGTCCAGGGCGTCGGGGTCCTCGTACAGGGCGGGATCGCGGTTGATGACCGAGGTCGAGAAGAGCACGCCTTCGCCTGCGCGGATCGTGGTACCGGCGACGTCGATGTCCTCCAGCGCCACCCGCTGCATGCCCTCCGCGATGGACAGCATGCGCATCAGCTCCTCGACGGCGGCGGGCAGCAGCGCGGGGTCGGCGCGCAACTCCGCCAGCCGGTCAGGGTGCTGGAGCAGGGTGTAGGTGCCGAGGGAGATCATGTTGGCGGTCGTCTCATGGCCCGCGACCAGCAGGATGACGGCCAGTGACACCAGTTCGGCGCGGTCCAGGCTGCCCTCGCGCAGCTGGTGGTGAACGAGGTCGTCGAGGATGCCGTCGCCGGGGTCGGTCCGCTTCGCCTTCTCGTCGATGAGCCGTCCGAGGTAGTCGTCCAGGCGGTCGCGGGCGTCCTGGGTGTCGGCCGCCGTCGGGCCGCGCAGCAGCCGGCGGGACTGCTCCTCGAAGAACTCGTGGTCGTCGTACGGCACTCCGAGGAGGTCGCAGATCACCATGGACGGGACGGGCAGCGCGAAGGCGGAGACCAGCTCGGCGGGCGGCCCCTGCGCGATGATGGCGTCCAGCAACCCGTCCACGGTCCGCTGGATCCACGGCCGCAGCTCGGCCGCGCGCCTGACGGAGAACGACGGGATCATCATCCGCCGCTGCCGCTGGTGTTCGGGATCGTCCGTCCCGAGCAGGGCCACCCGGCGGTCGCGGGCGCCCGCGAAACGCTCGGAGGGCACGGGGAAGCCGGGACGGCGGCGGTCGCTGGAGAGACGGGGGTCGGCGAGCAGGGCGCGGGCGGTGGCGTGTGCGGTGACCGCCCAGACCTCGCGGCCGTCGAACAGAGTGACGCGGGACAGGGCTCGCCCGTCGCGCAACGGCTGGTATCCGGTGGGCGGGTGGTAGGGGCAGGTGCGGTCCTGTGGGAAGGCGACGGGGTCGGCCTGGTGCGCGGGGCCGGGGATGTCCGTCAGTTCCGTCATGGAAGACCTCGCAGACGAAGAAGTGCGTCGTGCCGATCTTCATTAGATGCCTCGGGCATCTATAGGTCGACGCCAAGTTCGGCCACTTCGCCGATCCGGGTGATCTGGCCGAAGAACAGGGGTCGGAGGGACGGATTCCGGCCGGACCGCTGCACGCCCCCACCACCGGTCAGGGGAGCCGGTGGCTCGCGGGGGAAGGGGCGAAGGCGCGTGCGACGGCGAGGCTGTCCTCGTACACGTGGTGCCGTACGACCAGACCGTCCCGGACGGTCAGGTGCAGGGCGAACCGGGCCGTGTAGGCGCGGCCGGTCGGTGCGGCCGTCTGCCGGATGACACCCAGCACGACGGCGTCCGCGCCGTCGGCCAGGATCTGCTCGATGCGGGTGTCCGCCCGCTCCGGCACGTGGTGCGCGGCCAGCTCCCGGAAGTGCGCGGCGGCGTCGGCGCGGCCGGAGCGGTGCCGGATCCACGGGGTGTCCGCGCGGCCGTGCTCCTCCTGCGGCCAGTCCAGGCGCCAGTCGCAACCGTCGGCGTACAGCTCGGCGATGCGCTCCGGATCGCCCTGGCCGATCCTGTGCAGCAGCTCCTCGACAACGGCGCGGGTCGACGGAACGTGGCTGGTCGTCATGGTGGATCGGCTCCGTGCGTGGGTAGGCGGTCGGGACGCGGACCACTGTGCCGCGCGCGCCGCCGTGGCGCGATTACCTCCGAGGTCATCACCCCCTCGGCCCAAGTCGTCCGCGCTACGGATGATTCGCGGTGCCACGGGTGTTGAATGCCGGTGGCAGACATCTGTCGGACCGACGAAGGGGACGGATCCCATGCCTCTTGAGGGCGAGTACGAGCCCAGCCCTGCGCAGTGGGTGCGCGAGCAGGTCGAGCTGTACGAGAGCTCCGGCGGGACGAAGGGCACGACACTCATGGACACCGGGCTGCCGGTCGTCGTGCTGACCACCCGGGGCGCGAAGAGCGGAAAGATCCGCAAGACGCCGCTGATGCGGGTGGAGCACGAGGGGGTGTATGCGGTGGTCGCCTCGCAGGGCGGGGCGCCCAAGCACCCGGTGTGGTACTTCAACGTCACCTCCGATCCGCATGTCGAGCTGCAGGACGGGCCGGTCAAGCGGGACATGAGGGCCCGTGAGGTCACCGGCGAGGAGAAGTCCCGGTGGTGGGAGCGGGCCGTCGCCGCGTACCCGCCGTACGCCGACTACCAGAACAAGACCTCGCGGGAGATCCCGGTCTTCGTGCTGGAGCCCCTCGACGAGAGCTGATTCGCGCCGGGAACCGGCCGGATTCAGAAAAATCCACGCCGGGCATGTGTGAACCCGCCTCGGGGCGGGCACCCGTGCGTCAGGCCCCGCCGCGTTCCCCCGTCGCGGCGGGGCTCTCGCGCGCCTCGCCCGCCGGCCGGTCGGTCACGTCCAGGAAGATCTGGTCGGCCTCGGGGAACTTCCGGGCCAGGGACCGCTTGATGCGTACGGCGACCTGCTCCACCCGTTCGCTGTCCAGGCCCGGCACCAGGTCGATGCGGGCGGCCACCAGAGTGGCGTCGAGGCCCATCTTCATCGTGAACAGCGCCTCCACGCTGTCGATCTCCGGCTGGCGCTCGAGCAGCGAGCGGATCCGGTCGCTCAACTCCGGGTCGGCAGCCTCGCCGATGAGCCGGTCGCGGGCGTCGCGGCCCAGACGGTAGGCGACGTAGACCAGCAGGACGCCGATGGCCAGTGAGGCGGACGCTTCCCACGCGACCTGCCCGGTCGCCATGTGCAGGCCCATCCCAGCGAGCGCGAGCGTCACACCGAGCACCGCCGTGCCGTCCTCGGCGATCACCGTGCGCAGCGCCGGGTCGTTCAGCGAGCCGGGGCCGCCGCCCTGCCGCCGCACCTGGTACAGGGCCCGCAGCAGGGAGAGGCCCTCGGCGACGAGGGCCACGCCCAGCACGATCAGGCCCGCGACATACCCGCTGAACGTCTCCTCGGTGCCCCGGCGCAGCGCCTCGGCGCCCTGGAAGAAGGAGAAGCAGCCGCCCATGACGAAGATGCCGACGGCGGCGAGGAGGGACCAGAAGAAGCGTTCCTTGCCGTAGCCGAAGGGGTGCCGTTTGTCCGCGGGGCGGCGGCTGCGGCGCAGCGCGGCCAGCAGGAACACCTCGTTGAAGCTGTCGGCGACGGAGTGCGCGGCCTCCGACAGCAGCGCGGGCGAGCCCGCGAGGACACCGCCGACGCCCTTGGCGACCGCGATCACGAGGTTGGCGGCGAGCGCCACGAGGACGGTGACCTTGGTGTGCCGGTCGGCCCTGGTGCCCGTACCGGCCGTTTCGCCGCGCTCTTCCCCGTTCTCCTGCTCGTTCTTCTGCTCGTTCTTCCCACTCACCTAACGCCGACTGCCCCCCGGCGGGCGGATCACACCGTGCGGCAGGCGGGAAACGGGGAACGCGTTGCCCGAGAGGCACCGGGCGTGCGAGGAGGAGACATGGGCGGCGACGGAAACCGTGCCTACGGGCACAAGGCGTTCACCCGGTCCAGGAGCCACTTCACCGACCGGATCACCGCCGACGGCCGCGACGGCTGGCCGGTGGTGGCGGGCCGCTACCGGCTGGTGGTCTCGCGTGCCTGCCCGTGGGCGAGCCGGGCGGTGATCTCGCGCCGGCTGCTCGGTCTGGAGGACGCGCTGTCGATGGCCGTGGCCGATCCGATCCAGGACGACCGCAGCTGGCGGTTCACCCTGGACCCGGACGGCCGGGACCCGGTGCTCGGCATCCGCTTCCTGAGCGAGGCCTACGACCGGCGCGAGACCGGATACCCGGGCGGGGTCAGCGTGCCCGCGGTCGTGGACGTGCCCAGCGGACGGCTGGTCACCAACGACTTCCAGCGGCTCACCCTGGACCTGGCCACCGAGTGGACGGCTCTGCACCGCACCGGCGCGCCCGACCTGTACCCGGCCGGCCGGCGCGAGGAGATCGACCGGGTGATGGCCGAGGTGTACGAGGACGTGAACAACGGTGTGTACCGGGCCGGGTTCGCCACGCACCAGAAGGAGTACGAGGAGGCGTGCGCGGGTGTCTTCCGGCGGCTGGAACTGCTCGCCGGGCGGCTGGCCGGACAGCGGTATCTGGTCGGCGACACCCTCACCGAGGCGGACATCCGGCTGTTCACCACGCTGGTCCGGTTCGACGCCGTCTACCACGGGCACTTCAAGTGCAACCGCTGGAAGCTGGCGGAGAACCCGGTGCTGTGGGCGTACGCCAGGGACCTGTTCCAGACACCCGGGTTCGGTGACACGGTCGACTTCGACCACATCAAGCGGCACTACTACCAGGTGCACAGCGGCATCAACCCCACCGGCATCGTGCCTCTCGGCCCCGATCTCGCCGGCTGGCTGACTCCGCACCACCGCGAGGACCTGGGCGGACGCCCCTTCGGGGACGGTACCCCGCCGGGACCGGTGGCCGCTGGCGAACGGGTGGCCGCCGGGGGACGGCCCGCATGAGGGCCGTCCGGCGAGGAAGATGTCACACATGGCCAAGACAAAGAAGAAGAAGCTTCCCTTCGTCTACCAGCCGATCGGTCTCGTGCTCAGCTGGGCGAGCGGCGCGTTGGCCGGTATCGCCTTCCGGAAGGCGTGGACGGTGCTCCGGCACGAGGAGGAGGCGCCGGATGCGCTGGACCAGGACCGGGGGTGGGGGGAGATCCTGTTGGCGGCGGCGGTGCAGGGGGCGATCTTCGCGGTGGTGCAGAGTGCGGTTCACCGCGCGGGGGCGCGGGCCATTGCCCGGTCTACGGGGGTTTGGCCTGTGGCCTCCAAGGAGCAGCACCGCCCCGCGCCCCTCACGGGGCGCTGAGCCACTCCCCGTCGCGCATCAACTCCCGGCCCTTCAGTTCGTTCGCCTCGCGCCAGGCCTGGACGCGTCGCGGGAGGATCCTGAAGTACAGGTAGTGGGTGGTGAGTTGGCGGGGGTCGAAGCCGGTCTTGCCGGCGAAGACCTCGGCGTCCTCCTCGGGGAGGTCCTCCGGGGTCACCGCCTGGGCGGTGCCCTCGATCATGACGACGTCCCGGGTCGGGCCGAGGCCCAGGCGGGCCCGGCCCGTGGTCACGAGGTTGCGGCCGGTGGGGCTCTCGGCCGGGGTGGCGATCAGCACGGTGGCGCCGTCCCACACGAAGGACAGCGGCACGAGATAGGGGGCACCGCCGTCGGGGCCGGCGGTGGCGACCCAGACGTCGACGTCGTTCTCCAGCCGGTGGAGGGTGTCCTTCTTGCGGTCTGCGAAGGTGCGGGCGGGCGGTGGGGTCATGGCGTACGGCCTCCTCGGGATACGGATCCCGTCCAGTGTGGCCGTCAGCCCCGGCTCCCCGCACGAACGTGATCAAGGCGTGTCCGGGCGGCCTCCAGGAGCAGTTCGAGGGCGGCCGGGTAGGAGCTGGAGCGCATGGTGGCGACGAGGTGGGGTGCGGTGGCCGCGATGTGCGGGTGGGTGTCGGCGGGCAGCCGGCCGTAGGTGCCGCGCCACACCTCCGCCTCGGCCTCGCGCGCGGCCCGCGGCAGGGCGGTGCCCGCGGAGTCCAGGGCGCCGAAGGCGAGGGCCTGGTCGACGAACGCGTGGTAGATCCGCACCGCCTCCGGATCCGGGAACCCGGCCCCGCGCAACACGCCGAGCATGCTCTCCACGGCCTGGATCTCATGGGCGCGCCCGGTGACACGGTGGGCGCTAAGCATCGCCGCGCGGGGGTGCCGGAGAGCGCCGGCGTGCATGCGCAGGCCCAGATCGCGCAGGTCGGCCGCCCAGTCGCCGGTCGGCCGCCAGGTCCGCAGGGTCTGGCCGATCAGCTCGTCGGCGATGGCCAGCATCAGGTCGTCGGTGTGCCGGAAGTACCGGTAGAGGGAGCTGGGGTCGGCGCCGAGGGCCCGGCCGAGGCGGCGCACGGAGAGCGCGTCCGCGCCGTGCTCCTCGATCAGCCGCAGGGCGGTGGCGACGATCAGCTTTTCGGACAGCACGACGCCCTGTTTGGTGGGGCGGCGGCGCTGCCGGGCGGCGGGCGGGACGACTCGGTCGGTCATGGGGCCTCCCTGGTTCGTGCCCGGCACCTTATGACAACAGCGTTGACCTGTTAAGTACCCCGGCAGTTTCATGTCCGGTCACCGGGGCCGTCCAGGGCCCCGCGGTGCGAGCGGAGAACCGGCCATGAGCGACAGACCCCTCGGAGTGGATCCCCCTGCGCGGCCCGAGCTGCGCAGGTCCCTGAGCGTGGTGGACGGCATCGCCGTCGCCGCCTCCAGTACGGCCGCCACGACCAGCATCGGCATCGGCCTCGGGGTGACCGCGGGGGTGGTCGGCCCGCATCTGCCGGCCATCATGCTGCTGGCGTTCCTGCCCGTCCTCGGCATCGCCGGGGCCTACTCGCGGCTGAACCGGGTGGAGCCGAACGCGGGCAACGGCTATGTGTGGGTGGGCCGTTCGCTCAGCCCCTGGCTCGGCTTCATGGTGGGCTGGGTGAACTTCGTGGCGAGCGTGGCCTTCCTCGCCTACACCACGGCGGTCACCGGCTCGGCGCTGCTCCAGCTGGCCGGGGAGGCGGGTCTGCACCGGGTCGGCTCGCTCGGCCTCGATCCGGGCTCGACCGCGCAGACGACGGCGGTGGGGATCGTCGTCCTGGTCGCGGTCACCCTGACCGCCGTGACCGGTGTCCGCACGGCGGCCCGGCTGCAGACCGGGCTGCTGGTCTTCGAGTACGCCGTCCTGCTCGCGTTCTGCGGCTACGGCATCGTCACCGGACCGCACTCCTTCAGCCTCTCCTGGTTCGACCCGTTCGCGATCCCCTCGGCGACCGCGCTGGCACAGGGCCTGCTGCTGTCGGTGTTCTGCTACTGGGGTTTCGAGGCGGCGTTCACCGTCAACGAGGAGGTGCGCGACCCCCGGGACGCCTCCCGGGCCGGGACCATCACCCTGGTGACGATGCTCGGACTGTTCCTGCTGGGTTCGGTCGCCTTCCAACGGGTGCTTTCTCAGGGTGAGTTGGCGGGTCATGGCGCGCAGGGCCTCGCGTACTACGGGGACCGGCTGGCCGACCGGCCGCTGGCGGCGCTGCCGCTGGTCGCCCTGATGTTCTCGGCGGTGGCCTCGCTGCAGGCCGGGGTCATCCCGACGGCGCGCGGGATGTTCGCGATGAGCCGGGACCATACCCTCGGACCGGTGTGGTCCAGGATCAGTACCCGGTACGGGACTCCGGCGGCCGGGACGCTGCTGATCGGGGCGCTGGCCGTCGTGGTGGCGGCGGGCGCGCTGGTGATCCCGCGGCTCGCCGACATGATCGACGCGATCGTGAACGCGGTCGGCATCGTCGTCGCCCTGTCCTACGCGCTGACCGCACTCGCGGCGGCCGTACGTTTCCGCGCCCTGCTGCGGGAGGACTGGCGGCAGGGTGTCCGGGCGGTGCTGCTGCCCACGCTCAGCGCGCTGGCCCTGCTGGGCCTCGGCGGCTACCTCGGCTGGTCCTTCTACGACTCCGCCGACCATCTGGAACTCCGCGCGGACAACGGCTGGTTCCTGCTGCTGATGCCGGTCGCGATGATCGCGTCCGGGTTCGCGGTGGCCGCGTGGGCGAAGTGGGTGCGCAGGTCGCCCTACTTCCGCACCGGCGCGGGCACCGACGCCGACGCGCCCGAGCTGCTCACCACCTCCAACTGACCGACCAGGAAAGGCATCATGCACGCTGATCTGCTGTTCACCGGCGGCCCCGTCCTCACGCCCGAGGGCCGTACCGCGACCGCCGTGGCCGTCACGGGCGGCCGTGTCACCGCCGTCGGCGGGGACGAGCTGCGGGACCTGGCCGGCCCGCGCACGCAGGTGGTAGACCTCGCCGGACGGCTGCTGCTGCCCGGCTTCCAGGACGCGCACGTCCATCCGGTGCCGGCGGGCCTGGAGCTGGCCCAGTGCGATCTGTCCGCCGCGACGACGGCCGAGGAGACCGTGGCCGCCGTACGGGCGTACGCCGACGCCCGTCCGGAGCGGGAGTGGATCCTGGGCGGCGGGTGGTCGATGGAGGCGTTCGCGGGCGGTACGCCGACGAAGGAGCTGCTGGACGCGGTGGTACCGGACCGGCCGGTGTATCTGCCGAACCGGGACCACCACGGCGCCTGGGTCAACAGCCGGGCGCTCGAGTTGGCCGGCATCGACCGGGACACGCCCGACCCGGCTGACGGGCGGATCGAGCGGAATGCCGCCGGGGAGCCGAGCGGCACGCTCCAGGAGGGTGCGATGCAGCTGGTCGGCCGGCTCACCCCACCCGCCACCCAGGCCGACCGGCTGGCCGCGCTGCTGCACGCCCAGCGGCATCTGCACACGCTCGGCATCACCGCCTGGCAGGACGCGCTGGTCGGTGACTTCCTCGGCATGGACGACCCGGCCGGGGCGTATCTCACGGCGGCGCGGGACGGTTCGCTCACCGCGCGGGTCGTGGGCGCGCTGTGGTGGGACCGGGAGCGCGGGGCCGAGCAGATCCCCGAACTCGTGGAGAAGCGGGCGGCGTTGAGCCATGGCCGGTTCCGGGCGGGCACGGTGAAGCTGATGCTGGACGGGGTCGCCGAGAACGGTACGGCCGCGCTGCTCGACCCCTATCTGGACAAGTGCGGGTGCGCGACCGCCAACCACGGCAAGAGCTTCATCGACCCGGCCCAACTACCCAAGTACGTCACCGAGTTGGACGCCCTCGGTTTCCAGTGTCACTTCCACGCGCTGGGCGACCGGGCCGTACGCGACGCGCTGGACGCGGTCGAGGCGGCCCGCGCCGCGAACGGGCCCGGCGACACCCGGCCGCACCTCGCCCACCTCCAGGTCGTGCACCCGGACGACGTCCCCCGGTTCGCGCGGCTCGGCGCCACCGCGAACATCCAACCGCTGTGGGCCGCGCACGAGCCGCAGATGGACGAGCTGACGATCCCCTTCCTCGGGGCGCGGAGGGCCGCGTGGCAGTACCCCTTCGGGGCGCTGCTGCGGTCCGGGGCGCGGCTCGCGGCGGGCAGCGACTGGCCGGTGAGCAGCCCCGATCCGCTGCAGGGCATCCATGTCGCGGTCAACCGGGTCGAGCCGGGCGGCACCGGACCGGTGTTCCTGCCGCAGGAGCGGCTCACTCTCACGGACGCGCTGACGGCGTACACGGCCGGATCGGCGTACGTGAACCATCTGGACGACACCGGCCGGGTGGCCGTCGGCGCGCTCGCCGATCTGGTGGTGCTGGACCGCAACCCGTTCGCCGGGCCGCCGGAGGAGATCGCGGAGACGGCCGTGGCGCTCACCTATGTGGGGGGTGAGCGGGTGTACGGCGCCGGGTGACGTCCGTAGCCGCCCGTGGCGATCGATCCGCCCGCGCCTTCAGTGGGTCTGCTGGAACGTGCGGCGGTACGCCTGCGGTGACACGCCGATCGCCGCGTGCAGGTGCTGGCGCAGCGAGGCGCCGGTGGCGAAGCCGACCTCGGCGGCGATCCGGTCGACCGGCAGGTCGCTGGACTCCAGCAGGTGCCGGGCGCGGGCGACGCGCTGCTGGATCAGCCAGCGGCCGGGGCTGAGGCCGACCTCGTCGTTGAAGCGGCGGGCGAAGGTGCGCAGGCTCATCCGGGCGTGGCCGGCGAGGTCGGTCAGGGTGAGCGGCTCGTCCAGGCGCGCCAGGGCCCAGGCCCGGGTCGCGGCCGTGCTCGCCACCCCGCTGACCGGGACCGGCTGCTCGATGTACTGGGCCTGGCCGCCGTCCCGGAACGGCGGGACGACACAGCGGCGGGCGACGGAGTTGGCGAGCTCGCTGCCGTGGTCGGTGCGGACGATGTGCAGGCAGATGTCCACACCGGAGGCGGCGCCGGCGGAGGTGAGAATGCGACCGTCGTCGACGAAGAGGACGTCCGGATCGAGGTCCACGCGCGGGAAGCGGCGGCGGAACCCGTCGGCCACCTGCCAGTGCGTGGTCGCCCGGCGGCCGTCGAGCAGGCCGGCCTCGGCGAGCACGAAGGCGGCCGTGCAGATCGAGACGATCCGCGCGTCCGGGCGGATCCGGGCAAGGGCAGCGGCGACCTCGTCCGGCAGCTCCGCGGGGATGTACGCGGGCGGCATCGAGGTGACCACCACCGTGCCCGCCGTCTCGAGGATCTCGGGGCCGTGCTCCACACCGATCGTGAAGTCGGCGCTGGTGCGCACCGGCCGGCCGTCGACCGTGCAGGTCAGTACCTCGTAGCGGCCGTCGGCGGCGCCGAGGATGCGGCTGGGGATGCCCAGCTCGAAGGGGTAGGCGCCGTCGAGGGCCAGGACGACCACCCGCTCCGGTTTCGTTTTCGGCATGCCACGCATGGCACGATCCTATCGGAGCTTGGCATTCATGCCATTTCCCGGGCGGGTGGCGCCCGGCAGGCTGGGTGACCATGAGCGATGAGAACACGATGCGAGCCATCAGCCAGGACGTCCTCGGCGGTCCCGAGGTTCTGCGGGAAGTGCGGGTGGAGCGGCCGAAGCCGGGCCCCAACCAGGTGCTGGTCCGGGTGCGGGCCGCCGGGGTCAACCCCACCGACTGGAAGCACCGGGCCACCGGCGGCTTCCTGGGCGGACCGCCGTTCGTCCTCGGCTGGGACGTCTCCGGCGAGGTCGCCGAGACCGGGATCGGCGTGGCCGCCTTCGAGCCCGGCGACGAGGTCTTCGGCATGGTTCCCTACCCCTACGGCCACGGCTCGCACGCCGAGTATGTGATCGTCCCGGTCCGCGCCCTGACGCACAAGCCGGCCTCGATCGACCACACCCAGGCGGGCGCGCTGCCGCTGGTGTCCCTGACCGCCTGGCAGGCGCTGACCGAGCACGCGGACGTACGGCCCGGGCAGCGGGTGCTGATCCACGCGGCGGCCGGCGGGGTCGGGCACGTGGCCGTGCAGATCGCCAAGGCGCGCGGCGCGTATGTGATCGGCACGGCGAGCGCGGGCAAGCACGACTTCCTGCGGGAGATCGGCGTGGACGAGCCGATCGACTACCGGACGACCGAGGTCACCGAGGCGGTGCGGGACGTCGACGTGGTCCTGGACACGCTCGGCGGGGACACGTCCGTCGCGTCGCTGAAGGTGCTGCGGCCGGGCGGTGTCGTGGTGTCGATCCTGCCGGGAGGCTCGCAGGAGTTCTACGACGAGGCCGAGCGGCTCGGCGTACGGGCCGTGCGGATGCTGGTGGACGCGGACCGGGCGGGGATGGAGAAGATCGCGGAGCTGGTGGAGTCGAGGAAGCTGAAGGCGACGATCGCCGGGACGTTCCCGCTGGCAGACGCGGCGAAGGCGCACGAAGTGGGCGACACCGGACGGACGATCGGGAAGCTGGTCCTTCTGGTCGACTGAGCATCAGCACCCGGCCGTTTGAGCAGGGATACCGGTCGTCACGCCTCAAACTCGAAGACATATGTCAATCGAACATGCTCAAATTCCTTCCATCGAGGGTAACTTGACGATCGGGAGACCGACGTCCGGGCGCGGGTGGGAGGTGAAGCCGTCGTGCGGGACGAGCCAGCACCACTCACCCGTCACCTCCGTGCGTACGAGCACCGGGCGCACACGGTCCTGGAGCTGCGGGGCGAGATCGACCTGGTCTCGGCGACGGAGATCGGCCCGTCGCTGGACCGGGTCACCGGCCGGCCCGGCGTCCGGGTCGTCGTCGACCTGCGGCCGGTGACGTTCTTCGACTGCTCGGGGCTGCGGCTGCTGTACCGGGCCCGCGCCCGGGTGCTGGACGGCGGTGGGCAGCTGCACGTGGTGTGCACGCACCCGCTGACCCTGCGCGTCTTCCGGGTCACCGGTCTGTCCCGGCTGCTGCCCCCGCACCCCACGCTGGACGCGGCCCTGGCCCGGTCCGAGGCCGCGTCCGGCTCACTGTGAGTCGCTCACCTCACGACTGCTCGAACAGGGCGCTCACCGATTCACCGTTGTGAATGCGCCGTACCGCCTCGGCGAGCGCCGGGGCGATGGAGAGCACGCGCAGCTTGTCGGTGTGCTCCTCCTCCAGGGGGAGCGGAACGGTGTTGGTGCAGACGATCTCCAGCACGTCCGGCTGCTCGCTCAGCCGCTTCAGCGCACCGGCCGCGAACAGCCCGTGCGTGCACGCCACCCGGACCGACCCGGCGCCCAACTCGCGCAGGCGGCCGAGGAGTTCCAGCACGGTGCTGCCCTTGGCGATCTCGTCGTCCAGCACGATGACGTCCCGGCCGGTGACATCGCCGATGACGGAGCTGATACTCACCCGGTCGTCCGCGAACCGCTGTTTGGCGCCCGCCGCCACCGGGGCGCCGATCAGCCGGGCGAAGGCGGCGGCCTCCTTGGCGTTGCCGAGGTCCGGTGAGACGACGGTGGTGCGCGTCAGGTCGTACTGGCGGAAGTGCGCGGCGAGTTCGCGCAGGGCGTTCAGGTGGTCGACCGGCACCGAGAAGAAGCCGTGCACCTGTGGGGAGTGCAGGGTCATGGCGAGCACGCGGCTCGCGCCCGCCGCCACGAGCAGGTCGGCGACCAGCCGGCCGCCGATGGAGATGCGCGGGGCGTCCTTCTTGTCGGAGCGGGCGTAGGAGTAGTGGGGCATGACGACGGTGATCCGGGCCGCGGAGGCGCCCCGGGCGGCGTCGCACATCAGCAGCAGCTCCACCAGGTGCTCCTGCACCGGCCGGACCAGCGGCTGGATCAGGAAGACGTCCCGTTCCCGGCAGTTGGCCTGAAGCTGCACCCCCAGACAGTCGTTGGCGAACCGGCTGACCTGGGTCGGGCGCAGCGGGACCCCGAGGTGGGCGCAGACCTCGTGGGCCAGGTCGGGATGGGCGCTGCCGCTGAAGACGGCGATGTCTCGCACGATCCGCTCCTCGCAGAATCGTCACGGGCTGTGGGCCGTCATGCTACTGGCGGCACACGGCTCACCAGGGCATCGGCGTCCCGTCCCAGGAGGAGAACCCGCCGGTCGGCCCGTCGTACGGCGGCAGCGCCGGCCGCACGGCCCCGCGCGGCGCGTTGACCTTCGTCCCGTACGTCCGCCGGAAGTCCGATCAGCCGCCGAGCACACCCGGCAGGGCAAGCGCGCCCAGCACGGTGGCGCCCACCAGCAGCCAGGCCACGTAGTCGCCGACGTGGCCGGACTGCAGTCGTCGCAGGGGGCGGGCCCAGTCGGGAGCGGCGGTCCAGTCCGGGCGGGTCACGGCGAGGCCGGCGAGGGCCACGGCCAGCGCGGTGGAGGCCAGGCCCAGCAGTACGCCGTGCGCCGTCCACTGCACAGCGGCGTGGGCGCCGCCCGATCCGGCCTCGTTGACGGAGCGGGCGACCAGGCCGCCGAAGCCGGGCGCCACGCCGACGGCGAGGGCGGCGGCGAGGAGCACGGCGGGCACCGTCGTCATGGTGTCCGGGATCCGGCTCAGCGGGCCGGTCGTCTCGGGTTCCTCCTCGGATCCGCTGGTCTCGAGGTCGGAGTCGGCGTCCTCGGGGCGCGGCCCGAGGCCCAGGAACACCCGTGCGGTGACGCGCAGGACGGCACCGGCGGTGATCGCTGAGGCGGCCACGTACACCACGGTGAGCGGGGCCCCGACCGCCTCCTCGGTGACCGCCTTGCCGAGCGCCGTACCGAACGGGGGCAGACCGGCGAGGCCGAGGGCGCCCACGGCGAACATCACGGCGGTGGCGCGCAGTTCACGGGCCCGGCCGTGCAGGGCGTGCTCGTCGACGCAGCCGTAGCGGTCGAGCAGCACCCCCGCGCAGGCAAACAGCGCGGCCTTCACCCCGGCGTGCCCCAGGATGTACAGGGCGACCCCGTCGTCGCCCTCCGGGGTGAGGACGCCGAGGCCCACGAGGAACAGGCCGGTGTGGGCGATGGTGGAGTAGGCCAGGAGCCGTTTGATGTGCCGCTGGTACCAGCACATGACGGCACCGGTCACGGCCGTGAGGGTGCCGAGGGTCACCAGGGCCCGGGTCAGGTCGGCGGCGGGGATGCCGCCGGGTCCGGCGAAGACGGAGCCGTACACCCGCCAGACGCCGTAGGCGCCGAGTTCGACCATCACGCCGGACAGCAGCATGCAGACCGGCGTGGGGGCGACGGCGTGCGCGTCCGGCAGCCAGAAGTGGAAGGGGACGGCGGCCGCCTTCACCAGCAGCCCGGTCAGCACCAGCACGAAGGAGGCGAGGACCAGCGCGTCCGGTCCGCCGTGGCCCGCCGCCGTGTCGAGTCCGCGCCCGATCTTCGCCATGGCCAGCTCGCCGGTACGGGCGTACAGCAGGCCGATGCCCATCAGCAGCGCATACGCCCCGAGGGAGTTGACGACACCGAAGGTCAGCGCGCCCTGTACGGCCTTCGCCTCGTCGATGCGGTAGCCGGTGAGGGCGTAGGCCACCACGCTCATCAGCTCGAAGAACACGAAGGCGTTGAACAGGTCGCCGGCGATGGCGAACCCGCACATGGCGCCCTGGGAGACCAGCATCAGCGCGGTGAAGGCGCCGGGGTGACCGCGCGGGGGTTCGTCGAAGTAGCGCCAGGAGTAGGCGAGGGCGGCCAGTGTCAGCAGCGAGGCCAGCGTGGCCATGCCGAGCGCGGGGCCGTCGCCGACGACGACGATGCCGACGCTCTCACCGCCGACGGGCAGCCAGCCGCCGACCCATTCGACCATCGGCGGCGAGGAGTTCAGCAGCAGTACGAGCGTGAGGGCGGCGGTACCGCCGGAGACGGCGTAGCCGGTGATCTCGGCGGCGATCCGGGGCAGACGGCTGCCGGTGGCCACCAGCAGGGCGGCGCCGAGCAGGGGGATCGCGGGGAGCAACGGGAGCAGGCGGTGCATCAGCCGCGCAGCTCCCGCAGTTCGTCGGGGTCCACCGTGCCGTGCCGTTTGGCGATCTGCAGGACGAGCGCGAGCAGCAGCGCGGTGACGGTGGCGCCGACGACGATGTCGGTGAGGGTGAGTGCCTGCACGACCGGGTCGACCACCGGCCGGGAACCGGGTTTCAGATCGGAGAAGACGGGGGCGGTGGCGCCGTCCTGGTAGCCGACGGCCAGCAGCAGCACGTACGTGGAGGACTGGCAGACAGCCAGACAGCCCACGGCGTGGATGAGGTTGCGGCTGGTGGCGAGGCCGTAACAGCCGGTCAGGAAGATGTAGGCGGCGATCATATAGGGAAGGACGTGCATCACGGCGGTCATCGGCTCCCGTCTTCCTCCTCGATCTCGACGGCCTGGTCGAGGAAGTGGGCGAGCAGGACGACGACCGCGCTCGCCACCTCGACGCCGACGGCCGCGTTCAGCAGGGGGACGGTGCCGCCGGAGGACAGGGTGTTGAAGGTGCCGTACGGCAGCAGCGTGTTGGCCAGGAACGCGGTGCCGGCCAGGACCGCGGCGATGCCCAGCAGGAGGTAGGCGGATACGGCGAGCGCGTCGGACGTCTCGTAGACGGCGATCGGGCGGACGCGTTCGAGTGCGCGGTAGTCGGCGCCGAGGTAGAGCAGGTGCAGGGCGGTCGCGGCGACGACGCCGCCCTGGAAGCCGCCGCCGGGGCTGAGCTGGCCGTGCGCGATGACGTAGAGGCCGGTGATCAGGGCGACGGGCAGCACGATCAGGGCGTAGCGGCGGACCGGCCGGGCCACCTCGGCCGGTTCCGGCTGTGCCCGGTGCTCGTCGCGGGCCTGGCGGAGCAGCACCACGCAGCCGAGGACGGCGGCGAACAGGATGCTCATCTCGCCGAGGGTGTCGTAGGCGCGCTGGTCGAAGTTGACGGAGGCGATGGTGTTGGCGGTGCGCCGGGTGAGGGAGGCGTGCACGGCCCGGGTGCCGTAGGGGTGGCTGCTGCCGCCGAAGCCGGGCAGGTCGAGACAGGCGGCGACGAGCAGCGCGGCGAGCCCGGTGCCGCCGGCCGCCAGCAGGGCGAGCCGGAGCCGGTTCACTTCGCACCGTCCTTCGAGCGGCCTCGGCGTCTGACCTTGCGCACGCTCAGCATGATCAGCAGCGGGGTGAGCGCGGAGCCGACGGCCAGCTGGGACAGACCGACGTCCGGCGCCTGGAGCACGGTGAACAGCACGGCCAGCACGGCCCCGAGCACAGACAGCACCAGCGCCTGCCGGGCGGGATCGCGCTGGGCCACGGCAGCGGTGGCGGAGGCAGCCATCAGCAGCAACGCGACGACGATCACGCCCTCATCCATGCCACACCCCCACCGCCCTCGCCGGGGGCCCACCGAACCCCAGGCCTCCCGGCAACCGGCATGCGCGCGCTTCGGCCGCCGCAGCCCCTGGCAACCGACCCACACACCCTGCGGGCACCGCACACCCCGGCAACCGCCCCGCAGGCGCATCGGCCGCCACCATCCCCCGCAACCGGCGCCCACGCGCTTCGGACACCGCACGCCCGTACAGCCGGCGCGCACGCAGTTGAGGTACCGGACGCCGCTGCGGCCGGCCTGCGGGCACTTCAGGCACCGCGCATGCCTGTGACCGGCCCACCGTGGATCCCGGTAGCCGTCCCATGGGGACGGCGGGCACGGCACGCCCCCGCACCTCACCCGCAAGCGCATCGGCCGCCTCACATTCCCGTAGCCGTCCCGCACCTACCTCAGGCGCCGCACATCCCCGCAGCCGCCCTCCGGGCTCCGTGGCCGCCCGGGCGACCGAGTGCATGTCAGCCACCCCGCACCCCCCGGAATCCGCCCGACAGGGCGCGTGAGGCGATGACGTTGCCGGTGATCAGGAGGGCGCCGATGACCAGGAGTTTCGCCATGGCGCGGCCCGGGCCGGTGGCCGTGGAGACGGCGGCCACTACTGCCGCGCCGAGGCCGGCAGCGGTCCAGGTCAGCCCCCAGGCGCTGGGCCGCTCGCCTTCCAGGTCGTCGGAGAGGAGCCGGGCGAAGACGAGTGTGCCGACGGGGCCGAGCAGGGCGAGCAGGAGGGCGAGGTCGACGTAGGACGGGCGTGCGTAGCCCTGGGAGAGCAGCAGCAAGGCGGGGCACAGGGCCGAGGTGGTCATGTTCTGGGCGACGACCCGGCGGGCCGGGGTTCCGGTGGTGGCGCCCCACAGGGCCGCCGCCCCTCCCCCGCCGAGTTCGACGGTCGCCGCGAGGATCCAGCCGTTCACCGCCAGGTCACCGCCCGCCGGCCGGCCCGCGCCAGCAGCGCCCCGACGGCCGCGGCGCCGGACCCGACGATGCGTTCCAGGGTGTCGACCGAGGTGATGAAGACCAGCCACAGCAGCGCCAGCGCCCCCCACCAGGCGAGGAGTTCACCGATGGCGCGGAGAGCGGTACGCGGGGCCGTACGCCGGTTCATCGGCCGCCTCCTCGGTCCGCTCTGTACAGATGCGCGGCGATGTGCCCGACGCGCCGCTCGGGGCATCCAAGCACCGCCGGGCCCATGGAGGGGTGGCGGCACGCTGGTCCGCAGCCGGAGTGCCCCGGGAGCGTGAACGCAAACCCCGCCGTGCGCCCGGAGCCGACCGGGCTGCGGCATCCCGGGCCGGTTGCCGGGCAACCGGCCTGCGGAGCGGGGAAGTTGACCCTTCGAGGGATCCCGTGATCGGAGTAGCCCTCTGATGGATCGTCAACAACAGGTCCGTACCGGAGTATTGACGACCTCTTTTCTCACTCCTTAAATCAAGAGGCATCACACCCCCCACCCCGAACGGAGAGCCATGGTCTCCCCACGTCTGCTCCGCAGATGCCTCCTCGCCGCCCTGTCCGCCGCACTGGTCGGTTCCGCCGCCGTCGGCCCGGGACGGGCCCAGGACGCCGCGCCGGCGGCGGCGACCGTCAGCACCTTCTCCGACAACTTCGACGGGCCGGCCGGCTCCGCCGTCGACTCCTCGAAGTGGAATCTGGAGACCGGCGACAACGTCAACAACCACGAGCGGGAGTACTACACCCCGGGGACGAACAACGCGGCCCTGGACGGCCAGGGCCACCTGGTGATCACGGCCCGCAAGGAGAACCCGGCCGGCTACCAGTGCTGGTACGGCCCCTGTCAGTACACCTCCGCCCGGCTGAACACGGCCGGCAGGTTCAACGCCCAGTACGGGCACGTCGAGGCGCGGATGAAGATCCCGCGCGGGCAGGGCATGTGGCCGGCGTTCTGGATGCTCGGCACGCCCGTGAACTGGCCGGACTCGGGCGAGATCGACGTGATGGAGAACGTCGGCTTCGAACCCTCCACCGTGCACGGCACCATCCACGGCCCCGGCTACTCCGGCTCCGGCGGCATCGGCGCGGCCTACACCCTGCCGGGCGGCCAGGCCTTCGCGGACGCCTTCCACACCTTCGCCGTCGACTGGGCACCCGGCTCGATCACCTGGTCCGTGGACGGGAACGTCTACGAGCGGCGTACGCCCGCCGACCTCGGCGGCAAGACCTGGGTGTTCGACAACAAGCCGTTCTTCCTGATCCTCAACCTGGCCGTGGGCGGCTACTGGCCCGGCGACCCGGACGGCAGCACCCGGTTCCCCCAGCAGCTGGTGGTGGACTCGGTGTCGGTGACGACGAGCGACAGCGCGACCGGGGTGCCGATACGCGGTCTGGCCGGCAAGTGCGTGGACGTGGCCGGCGCGAACTCCGCGAACGGCACACCGGTGCAGCTGTACGACTGCAACGGCACGGCCGCGCAACAGTGGACGGTGGGCTCGGACGGCACGCTCCGGGCACTCGGCAAGTGCCTGGACGTCACGGGCAACGGCACGGCGGACGGCTCGACGGTCCAGCTGTGGGACTGCACCGGCGGCCCGAACCAGAAGTGGACCGTCACCGGGGCGCACGACATCGTCAACCCGCAGGCGAACAAGTGCCTCGACGTCACCGGGAACAACTCGGCCAACGGCACGCGCCTGCAGATCTGGACGTGCACGGGCGGCGCCAACCAGAAGTGGACGGTCGGCTGAGCCGCCCCTCGCTCAGTGCAGCGTCCAGGTGTACTTGTCCCCGCCGACCCAGCGGACCACGTCGGGGTCGTCCATGTCGTGGATGGTGATGCCGTACGAGGCGGCGGCCTCCAGTACGTCGGTGACGGTCCTGGCCTCACCGATCACCTGACCGTCGATCTCCATGATCCGGAAGGGCCGCTCGCCGGGCTTGCCCGGGCACACTCCGAGCACCAGGATCCGCGGATGGGAGATGTGGGGAGCTGCTTGTTCGGTCATGCAATAGAGCGTAGAACGCATCGGTCGGCAACGAGATGTGCAGTCCCCCGCGCCCCTCCGGGGCGCCTGGGGCAACCTTGGTTGCATGGATCCCGTGGCCGCTCTCGACCGGATCGCCTTCCTGCTGGAGCGGTCGCTCGCGCCCACCTACCGGGTGAAGGCCTTCCGTACCGCCTCGCGGGCGCTGGCCGCGTTGCCCGAGGGTGAGGTTGCCGAGCGGGCGGCCGCCGGGACCCTGGAGGCACTGAAGGGGGTCGGGCCGAAGACCGCGCAGGTGGTGCGGGAGGCGCTGGCCGGGGAGGTGCCGGGCTATCTGCGCAGGCTGGAGGAGGAGAGCGGGACCGCGCCCGCCGAGGGCTCCGGCGCCGGGTTGCGGGCGCTGCTCCGCGGGGACTGTCACACCCATTCGGACTGGTCCGACGGGGGCAGCCCGATCGAGGAGATGGGGCGGGCGGCGATCACGCTCGGGCACGAGTGGACCGCCCTCACCGATCACTCCCCGCGGCTGACCGTGGCCCGCGGCCTGTCGCCGGAGCGGTTGCGTGAGCAGCTGGAGGCGGTGGCGGAGCTGAACGCGCGGTGGGCGCCGTTCCGGCTGCTCACCGGCATCGAGTGCGACATCCTCGAGGACGGCTCGCTGGACCAGGAGCCCGGGCTGCTGGAGCGGCTGGACGTGGTCGTGGTGTCCGTGCACTCCAAGCTGCGGATGGACGCCCGCTCGATGACCCGCCGGATGGTGGCCGCCGTACGGGATCCGCACGCCGACGTCCTCGGGCACTGCACGGGGCGCCTGGTGACGGGCCGGGGGCGGCCGGAGTCGGAGTTCGACGCCGACGCGGTGTTCGCCGCCTGTGCCGAGTCCGGTACGGCCGTGGAGATCAACAGCCGGCCCGAGCGGCTCGACCCGCCCCGCCGGCTGCTGCGCCGGGCCGTGGACGCGGGGGTGTTGTTCTCCGTCGACACCGATGCGCACGCGCCCGGCCAGCTGGACTGGCAGATCCTCGGCTGCGCCCGGGCCGAGGAGTGCGGGGTGCCCGCCGAGCGGGTGGTGACCACCTGGTCCGCCGACGAGCTGCTGGCCTGGACCCGCGAGGGCCGTCTCCCGGCTCGCGCGACGGCTTCCTGACCTGCCGGGAGCTGAACACCACCGAGAGTGGTGCAGGTCACATGACCGGCTGGAACACCACCGGGTAGTTGTCCGTTGAACAAGCCGTGGGTGTGGATGGGACAGTGTCCCCGGGCCTCACCTTTTGCCCACGGGGACGACCGTTCGGCTGAAGCCCCGTGGAGCCTTTCGCCGAGAGGCGACCGCCATCCGTGCCCACCACCTGGCCGCCCCGGTCGTGATTCCCCCGTCACGGCCGGGGCTTTCTCATGCCCACCGGCCGACGGCTCCGGCACCGGCCAGCTCGGCGGTGCGGCCGGTCCCCGCCTCGATGAACTCCCGCAGGTCGGCGGTGAGCCGTGCGGCATGCGTGGCGAACAGTCCGTGCCCCCCGTTCTCGTACACCTTCAGGGTGCCGTCCGGGACCAGCCGGGCCGCGCGCTCACCCGTGAGCGCCAGCGGTGCGGAGGTGTCGTGGGTGCCGTGCACGACCAGCACCGGGAGGTCCAGTGCGGGCAGCTCGGCGGCGAGATCCAGGGCGGCCACCACGGCCCGGACGCCGTTCGCGGCACGCGGGGTGGCGCTCAGGCAGCGGTCGATCAGGTAGCGGACGTAGGGCGGGGACATCTGGTTGCCGGGCAGGTGGACGGCGAAGAAATCGTCGGCCAGGGCGGTGAAGTACGCGGCCCGGTCCCGCCGGAACACCTCGTCGTCGGCCCGTACGGCCTCCGGGTCCAGGCCGTCCGGGGTGCCCGGCGAGCGGACGACCCCGGGGGCGACTCCCGCGACGAGGGCGAGCCGGGCCACGCGGGCGAGGCCGTGGCGGCTCACGCAGCGGACCACCTCGCCGGTGCCGACCGAGTGGCCGATCAGGGTGACCTCGCGCAGGTCGAGGTGGTCGAGCAGACCGTTCAGGTCGTCGGCGAGGGTGTCGAGGTCGTAGCCGGACCAGGTGTCGTCGGAGCGGCCGTGGCCGCGGCGGTCCAGGGCTACGCAGCGGTAACCGGCCTCCGCGAGGGGCAGCATCTGGTACTCCCACATCTCGTGGCCCACATACGCACTGGCGACGAAGACGGCGACGGGCCCGGTCGCGGGGCCGTGGTCGACGTAGTGCAGACGGGTGCCGTCGACGGGGCTCTCGTAGTACGGCATGGGTGCCTCCTCGGGCTGTCCGGATCAGGTGCGACTCGGCTCGGTCGCGCTGACGTCCTCGATGCTGCCCGGATCCCGCGCACGGGTCGATTACCTGTCACGTCATGGCCGGGTGTGCGCGGGCCCGGGCCCGGGTACCCGGCCGTCCGCCGAGCCGGGGACCGAGAGGAGGCGCGGGTGAGCAGCGCAGCGGGCAGCAGGGTCGTCGTCACGGGCGCGACCGGCAATGTCGGCACGAGTGTCGTACGGCTGCTCGCGTCGGACCCCGGGATCAGGTCGGTGCGCGGACTGGCCCGGCGTACGCCCGAGTGGTCGCCGCCGAAGACCGAGTGGTCCGCGGTCGACATCGCCTCCGACGAGGCGAACCTCGCGCAGCGGTGCGAGGGCGCGGACGCGGTGATCCATCTGGCCTGGGCGTTCCAGCCGACGCACGATCCGGCGGCCACCTGGCGGACCAACGTGCTCGGCGGCATCCGGATGTTCGAGGCAGTGGCCGCGGCGCGGGTGCCGGTGCTGGTGCACGCCTCCTCCGTGGGCGCGTACTCGCCGGGCCCGAAGGACCACGCGGTGGACGAGTCCTGGCCGACGCACGGCTGGCCGGGCGCCGCGTACTGCCGGGAGAAGGCCTATCTGGAGCGCGCGCTGGACGTGTTCGAGCGCGACCATCCGGAGGTGCGGGTGGTGCGGATGCGGCCGGCGTTCCTGTTCAAGCGGCAGTCGGCGAGCGAGCAACGGCGGATCTTCGGCGGGCGGTTCCTGCCGGGTCCGCTGGCCCGGCCGGAGCTGCTGCCGTTCCTGCCGGACGTCCCGGGGCTCCGGGTGCAGGCCCTGCACACGGACGACGCCGCGGAGGCCTACCGGCTCGCGGTGGGCTCGGCCGGCGCGCGGGGCGCCTTCAACCTCGCCGCCGACCCGCCGCTCGACGCCGGGGTACTCGCCGGACTGCTGGGCAGCCGTCCGCTACGGCTGCCGCGTACGGCGGCCCGGTCGGCGATCGCCGCGGCCTGGGGGCTGCGTCTGCTGCCGGCCTCACCGCACCTGTTCGACGCCGTGCTGCGGCTGCCGCTGATGGACTGCGGCCGGGCCCGCACCGAGCTGGGCTGGCAGCCGCGGCGTACGGCGACCGAGGTGGTCCAGGAGTTCCTGGACGGGCTGCAGCAGGGCGCGGGGATGGACACCGAGCCGTTGCGCGGACGCAAGGTCGGCTGACGCGCGCCGTGCGCACGGGCCGAGGGGAGTACACCATGGCCGCACGACAAGACCCTGAGCCGGGCCGGAAGCCGGGCCCGGGGCCCGTACCGAGGGACATGCCGGACCAGCAGGCGGGCGCCGGCGAGGATCCGTGGGAGGTCGCGGCGGGCCGCCCGCCCGAGGACGACTCGGCCCCGCCCGACGACGTACCCGACACGGACGAGGCCGGCACGGGCCCGCGCGGCGCGCCGCGGTCGGGGACGGTCCATCCGGAACACCCGGCCCCGGACGAACCGCCCGCGTAGGCGGCGGACGGCGGGGGCCGTCAGCACCGGGCCCGGCTCGGACGACGATCGGCCGGCACGACGGCGGTGCCACGGCACGGCAGGCCTCAGCGCGGCGCCCGTTGCCGCAGTGCCGCCCGCCACGCCGGCAGCCGGTCCTCGGTGATGGGTTCCGGGCGGCGCCCCCCGCCGGCGAAGAAGTCGGCCAGCGGCAGGATCGCCGCGCCGACGGTGACCGCGTCCGGGCCGAGCCGGCCGAGGTCGATGGTCACCCTGTCGGCCGGATGGCGCAGCGCGTACGTCGTCGCGTGCCGGCGTACGGCGGGCAGGAAGCGCGCACCCAGCTGGAGCCCGGCCCAGCCGCCGATCAGGATCCGCTCGGGCTGGAAGAGGTTGATCAGGTCGGACAGACCGGCGCCGAGATACTCGGCGGTCTCCTCCAGGACGGACAGCGCGACCGGGTCGGGCTCGCCGCCTCGGGCCGGATAGGCGGCGGCGAGCATCGCGGTGAGCGCGGTCTCCTCGTCGGTGCCCTCGGGCGGCCGGCCGCCCGCCTCCCGCCAGCGGGCGAGCAACGACTCCGCGCCCGCGTAGGCCTCGAGGCAGCCGGGCGCACCGCACCGGCAGCGGCGCCCGCGCACCCGTACCGTCAGGTGCCCCCACTCGACCGCCCGCCCGTTCTCCACCTCGGGTGTGACCACGCAGGCGCCGACGCCGGAGCCGAAGAGCACGACCACGGCGTTGCGGGCGCCGCGTCCCGCGCCGAACCACATCTCCGCCTGGCCCAGGGTCTTGGCGCCGTTGTCGATGAAGTACGGGATCCGGTCGGGGAGTTGTGAGGCCGAGCGGAGCAGCCGCTCCAGCGGGACCGCGTCCCAGCCGATGGTCTGCCCGTGGACGACGGCACCCTGGTCCGGGGTGTGCTCGACGATGCCGGGGACACCGACGCCGACGCCGAGGAGCCGCTCGGGCGCGGCCTGCTGGGCGCCGAGGACCTCGGCGATGCCGTCGCGGATGTGACCGGCGATCACCTCGACGTCGTAGCCCTGCGGGGCCAGCCGGCGCTCGGTGCGCGCGAGTTCCGTCAGGGCCAGGTCGAACAGCTCGACGCGGACCCGGGTCTCGCCGACGTCGACGCCGATCATCTGTCCGCTGTCCGGGGCGACGCGCAGAAGGGTGCGGGGCCGGCCGCCGTCGGAGTCGACGCTGCCGGCCTCCTCGACCAGGCCGTCGGCGATCAGGTCGGCGACCACGTTGCTGACCGAGCCGGAGCTCAGGCCGGTGGCCGGGCCCAGCTCGAAGCGGCTCAGCGGGCCGTCGAAGTACAGTTTCTGCAGCACGGCCGTGCGGTTGCCCCGCCTGAGGTCGCGTACCGTGCGCCCGTTCCGCCCCGCCATGCGGCTCCCTTCACGAACCCTGCCCGACCTGCAACATACCCCTTCGAGCAGTCGGCATGCGACATTCTCCCATGCCTTAGTTCACGATATGAGCTAAGCGGAACCGGATCCGCCCCGCGCCGCGAGGGGCGCGGGGCGTGTTCGATGTGCCGCTCAGCCCGCCGCGTAGACGTCCTCCACGTAACGCCCGTCCGCCACCAGCGCGTCGAGCCACTGCCCGGCCGCCGTCTCGTCGCCGCCGGGGGTGCGCTCCCGGTACAGCGTGCGGAACGCCTCGCGGACGCCGGGTGCCATCCGGGCGCCGTCGCCGCAGACGTACACCCGGGCGCCGGACTCCAGCAGCTCCCAGACCTCGTCGGCCTCGGCGGCGATGCGGTGCTGCACGAAGGCGGCGCCGTGCACGGGGGCGGCGCTGAAGGCCGGGCGCAGCGAGACCGCGCCGGCCGCCTCGGCGGCCCGCAGTTCCCCGGCGTGCAGGAAGTCGGCGTCGGGCGCGTCGCAGCCGAAGTACAGCAGCGCGGGCGGGAGTTCGGCTCCTCGGGCGCGGGCTGCCGCGCGGTCGGCGACGGCACCGCGGAACGGGGCGAGCCCGGTGCCGGCGGCGACCATCACGACCGGTGCCGAGCCGTCGATCCGGAATGCCTCGCGGCAGGGCTGGATCCGGGCGTGGAGCGTGTCACCGGGCTTGAGGGAGGCGAGGTGGCCGGAGCCCGTGCCCCGGTAGCGGCCACGGCCGATGGGGGTCCCCCCGCTCGAGCGCAGTCGAGAGTGGGGGAGGGATGGGGCGTCGAGGACGGAGACCATGAGGTCCACGTGGCCCGGGTCGACGGCCGGCGAGGAGGAGACCGAGTAGTGGCGGGGCCGCAGCGGGGTCAGCAGATCGAGCAGCAGCGGCCAGCCGAGGGCGCCGCGCAGGGCGGGGTGGTCCTCGGCCAGCTCCACCAGGGTGCGCGGATCGTCCCCGGTCAGGGCGGCGAGCGCGGCGCGCTCGGGCGGGCAGGGGTTGGCCTCGGCGAGCAGGGCCAGCTGCCGGGGCGTCGGCCGTTCCTGCAACTCGACGTGGTGCGTCAGGAGGTGGCGTACGGTCAGCGGACGGTCCACGGCGAGGCGGTCGCGGCGCGGACGGGTGGCCCGGATGTCCAGGACGGCATCGGGGTCGAGACCGAACGCGACGGTGGCGCGGTCCACCAGGTCCGGGGCGTTGGCGGGCAGGACGGTCAGGTGGTCGGCGGTGCGGTAGGTGACGCCCTCGGGCAGCGCGATGCGCAGAAAACGCTTGGTGCGCGGGTATCCCGACGCGGTCAGGTCGTACGCCTCGGTCACGGTCATCGGGACCAGTTCGTGCCGGGCGGCGACGGCGTCGAGCGGGCCGCCGCTCAGGGTGCGGACCTCGTAGGCGTGTGCGGGTTCGGTGGAGGTGCCCGGCAGGGCGTCCGGGTCGCCGTACTCCGTGAGGAGAGCGGTGCGCAGCCAGGCCGTGAACTCCCGGACCGTGCCGGTGAGATCGCCGGAGGCGTCGGCGGCGGCGCGGTCGGTCAGCCGGGTGGCGCCGAGTTCGGCGAGGCGGGCGTCGATGCGGGTGGGGACCTGCTGGTAGGTGGCGGCCCAGTTGCGGTCGCCGACGCCGAGGACGGCGTAGGTCACACCGGTGAGGTCGGGCGTGCCGTCGAGCCACGCGGTGAAGGCGCCGGCGTCGTCGGTGGGGCGGCCGTTGTAGGAGGCGGCGGTGATGACGACGGCCCGGTCGGCGGGCAGTCCCTGGGCGTATGCGTCCAGGGCGGCGACCTCGGTGGCGCAGCCGACGGCGGCGACCTCGTCGGCGAGCTGGGCGGCAAAGGCGCGGCAGGTGCCGTAGTTGCTGCCGTGCAGGAAGAGGACGCCGGTGCCGGGGCGGACCCGGGCGGGCAGCGTGTCAGGGGCCGGGGCGCCGTCCTCGTGCGGGCGCGCGGCGCCGGGCAGCGGGGCGTGCGCGCGGTCGGCGCAGGTGCGCGGGGTGAGCGTGAGGGTGAAGCCCTCGGGCTTGAGGGTGAGGGTCTCCTTCACCGTGAGCCGGTAGTCGGCGTGGTCGTGCAGCCGGTAGCGGTGGACCAGCATGGCGAGCAGCATGGTCGCCTCGTGCAGCGCGAACTGCCGCCCGATACAGGCGCGTTCGCCGGTGCCGAAGGGCTTGAAGGCGTGCACCGGGCGGGCCGCCTCCGCCTCGGCGGTGAACCGCTCGGGGTCGAACAGCTCCGGGTTGTCGCCCCACACGGGCTGCCGGTGCAGCATCGGGGTGAGCACGGTGACGGCCTGGCCGGCGGCGAGCGGGATCCGGCCGCCGAGCAGGGTGTCCTCGCGGGCGTGCCGGGCGAAGGCGGCGGCCGTCGGCCACAGCCTGAGCGCCTCGTTGAGGACCTGCCGGGTGTAGGTGAGCCGGCCGATCTCGTCGTACGTCGGCTCCGGGTCGGCGGTGTCGCCCCACAGCGCGTCGGCCTCGCGCTGCACCAGCCGGAGCACGGCGGGGTGCTTGGCGAGGTAGTACAGGGCGAAGGACATGGCGCCGGAGGTCGTCTCGTGGCCGGCGATCAGGAAGGTGATGACCTGGTTGCGGATGTTGGCGGCGTCCAGGGTGGTGCCTTCGGCCGGGTGCGGCGCGCTGAGCATCAGGCCGAGCAGGTCCTCGGCACCGCTCTGGTCGGTGCCGGTGCGGGAGGCGATGACGTCGTCCACGACTCCGGCGAGGTAGTCGGCGTCGCCCCGGAAGGCCGCGTCGGCGGCGGTGCAGTCCTGTCCCGGAGTGCGGGCCAGCCGGGTCATGCTCCACTCCAGGCAGCGGACCATCGACTCCACGAAGGGGTGCGGTTCACCGCGCTCGAAGGAGCCGAAGTCGTAGCCGAACCCGGCCAGGCCGATGGTGTCGAGGGTCATGCGGGTCATATCGTCCGCTACGTCGACGGGCTGCCCGGCGTGCGCCGCGCGGTCCCAGGAGTCGACGAGCCGGCGGGCCACCCTGAGCATCACCGGGTGGTAGGTGCGCATCGAGCCGAGCGCGAAGGCGGGCATCAGGATCTCGTGCGCCTTGGCCCAGTTGGGTTCGTCGTTGTACGCCGTGAACAGGCCGTCGGCGGCGAAGGCGCGCACGTTCTCCAGCGCGGGCCCGATGTGCTTGGCGAAGCGCTCCTCGTCGGCGAGGTCCGCGACCAGGTCGGCGTCGGCGACGAACAGCGCGTCCCGGCCGTGCAGCCGGCGCACGAGCACCGGGCCGTGCGTGCGCATCAGGCCCATGATCTGCTGGAGAGGGGTGCGGCCGGGACCGGTGGCGGTGATGTCGACGACCGGGACGCCGGGCAGGGTTCCGGCCGGATCGGGGTGCAGTGCGGTGGGGGGCATGGCGCGACAACTGCCTTTCGCGGTAACCGAGTACTGCGCTCCAGAGTGGGCGAGCGGCGGCGCGGAGCGGCGCCCCGGCACTACACGATCGCGCAGTCAAAAGTTGCTCACGGGGCTTGCGCCGACCGCGGGTCCCGAGCACGGCGCCGCATTCCAGGGTCCCCCGCCAGGTTTGCCGCTGACCTGGATCTTCGTCTTGGATGAGGGGGTGGCTCGGCACTTCGGGAGGTGGGCATGGACCTGCGGCGGGCCGACGGGGTCGTGTGGCGCAACCGGGCCCTGATGGTCTTCGACCGGGTGTCGGTGCCGGTCGCGGTGTGCGATGTGCATGGCCGGGTGGTGCTGGCCAATCCCGCGATGGCGGCGGAGTGCGGTACGACGCCGGGCGGGCTGCGCGGCCGGGACGTGCTGGAGCTGTTCCGTCCGCAGGAGGCCACTCAGGTGGAGCGGATCGCCCAGGCGCTGCGGCTGCGGCACCGCTCGCGGTACCAGGTGTCGGTGCGCTGGCAGGGGCCCGGCGGGACCGAGCGGTTCGGGGAGCTGACGGCGGACCCGGTCAGCGACAGTGTGGACGAGACGCCGGCCCTGCTGGTGATGCTGCGGGTGCGGGGCGAGTGCGCGCCGCCCGAGCCGGAGCCGGCGCGGGTCACACCGGTGGAGGGCCGGGTGCTGGCCCTGCTGGCCGGCGGCGCCACCACGGCCGGCGCCGCCCGCGAACTGGGCCTCAGCAAGGACGGCGTCACCTACCACCTACGGCGCCTGTCGGCCCGCTGGAACGCGTCCAACCGCACCGAACTGGTCGCCCGCGCCTACGCGTTGGGCGTCCTGAGACCGGGGGTGTGGCCACCGGAGGCGAGGACGGCGGAGGAGGGATAGGCAGCGGCCGGGGGACTCAAAGAAATCCATTGGCCCACCCTCCCCATGACTACCTAGGCTAGCCATGAACCTAGACCTATTAGGTTCCATCGGCGCATGCCGATGAATGACGCCTCCAGAAGGACTCCCCCATGAGATCGCTCACCGAGCAGGACATCCGTAACTCCTTCATCAACTGCTCCAAGGGGGAGGCCAAGCGACTGGCGGTGCCGCGGGACCTCGGTGAACGCCCTTGGGACGACCTGGACTTCCTCGGCTGGCGGGATCCGGGGGCACCCGACCGCAGCTATCTGGTCACCGAACGGGACGACCGGCTCGTCGGCGTGACCCTGCGTTTCCAGGCGGCTCAGCGCGGGTTTCTGCACCGCAGCATGTGCTCGGTGTGTCTCACCACGCATCCCGGTGGCGGCGTGACGCTGATGGCGGCGCGGAAGGCGGGGGCGGCGGGCCGCGAGGGCAACTCGGTCGGCCTGTACATGTGCACCGACCTGGCGTGTTCGCTGTATGTGCGGGGCAGGAAGGTGCCGGAGTCCGGTGCCCGGTTCGAGGAGACCCTGACGACGCAGGAGCAGATCGCCCGTACGACGGGCAATCTGTCCGCGTTCATCGACAAGCTGTACGCGTGAGGGTGCCGTTCACTCCACGGTGAGCACGATCTTGCCCCGGTTGTCCCGGCTCTCCAGCCGCTCGTGCGCGACCCGCGCCCGTTCGAGCGGCAGCACGGTCTCGACCGGCACCCGGTAGTCGCCCGCGGCCACGCGCTCGGCGAGTTCGCGCAGGTCGGGGCGCGGGTCGTAGCCGTGGATCTGCCGGTTGGTGAGCTGGAAGCCGAGGATCGCGATGTTCTTCGGGTAGAAGTCGCGGGTGTCGAGGGTGCTCGGCTCCAGGGCCACGTTGGCGAGGGAGACGACCCGGCCGCCGTGCGCGGTCTCGCGCAGGCTCCGCCCGAGGGCCGGGCCGCCTACGGTGTCGAGGACGATGTCGGCGCCACGCCCGCCGGTCAGCCGCAGCACCTCCTCGACCTCGCCCTCGTCGGCGTACCGCGAGGTGTCGACGACGTCGGCGGCCCCGAACTCCCCCGCCCAGGCCGCCTTTTCGGCCGATCCGGCGAGGGCGATGACGCGGGCTCCGGCCCGGGCGGCGATCTGGACGGCCGCGCTGCCGACCCCGCTCGCCGCGGCCTTGACCACGACCGTATCCCCCTCGGCGACCCTGGCCAGGCGGAGCAGGCAGTACCAGGCGGAGAGCCAGGCGATGGGCAGGGTCGCCGCCGTCGTGAGGTCCAGCCCGTCGGGCACCGCGACCACATGCGTGGCGGACACGGCGGCCAACTCGGCGTAGAAGCCGGGCGAGTCGATGCCGTCGAGGGCCATCACCCGCTGCCCGGCGCGTAGTCCGGTCACCCCCTCCCCCACGGCGGCGACGGTGCCGGCCGCCTCCGCGCCGGGGATCAGCGGAGGCCGGCCCGCCCGATGGTAGGAACCGGCGCGCAGCAGCGCGTCCGCGCGGTTCACGCCCGCCGCCGCGACCCTGATGAGCACCTGTCCGGGGCCGGGCACCGGGTCCGGTACCTCCACCGGCACCAGCACCTCGGGCCCGCCGAACTCCTCGATCCGCACCGCACGCATGACACACCCACCCTGCTCGGAACCCTCCGGCACCCACTGCGGACACCGGTTGAAGTGGTGTCACCATGCGACACCGCTTCAACCGGTGTCAAGACACCCCATGAAACGGTGTCGCACGCTAGGCTGATGCCATGACCACGCCGACCGACCCCGCGCTCGCCTTCCCTTTCGTCGGCGGCCGCCCCTGTCTCGACTTCGTGGCCACGCTCGGCAAGCGGCACGCCACGCCCGTGGAGCGGATCCCCGATCCCGACGCCCTGGCCCGCTGGATCGCCGAGGCGGGCCTGGCGGCCGGGGACGGCCCGGTCCCGGTGGCCGTACGGGACCTCACCGAGGCCCGCGCCCTGCGCGAGGCGGTCTACCGGGTCCTGCGGGCGGCGATGGCCGCGCGGGAACCGGACCCGCAGGACGCGGCTCTGGTCAACGAGGTCGCCGCCCGGCCCGACCTCGCGCCCCAGCTGGGCGCCCGGCGCTGGACGGCACACCATCCGGCACGTGCCGCCCTGTCGACGGTCGCCCGGGACGCCGTCCTGCTGGTCGGCGGCCCGCTGCTGGAGCGCGTCAAGGAGTGCGGCAACCCGGACTGCTCGCTGCTGTTCCTCGACGACTCCCAGGCCCGGCGGCGGCGCTGGTGCTCCATGGAGCGCTGCGGCAACCTCGCGAAGGTCGCCGGCTACCGGTCGCGCAGCCGGGCGGCCGCGACCCGGTGAAGATCGACACCGGATCGTGGCCGCGGGCCGACAGCCGCTGCGGACGTCAGTAGGTTCGGCATCCCTTCCCCTCGGCCGGATGGCGCAACACCCGGTCCTTGAGGGCGAAGAACTCGGCCCGATGTGCCGCGCGGTCAGGATGCCGGGGGCGCCCACTCCGGGTCGCGGCCGAGGAAGGCGAGCAGTGCCGCCGCGTCGTCCGAGGGACCGCCGGACGCGAGGGCGGGGGCGAACACGCCGTACGCGCGCAGCCCGGGCACCAGCTGGTCGGCGGTCGGCCGCAGGCCCGCGGCCAGTGCCGTCGTGAGTGGCCCGTTCTGACCGGTGGCGACGGCGATGTCCCAGGCGTGCACGGCGGCGTCCAGCGCGGCCGCACCGGCGGCCTGCGGCAGGGGCAGCGGGCCGAGCGGCGTCGGCACGGACTCGGCGCCGGCGGCCAGCTACGCATAGGCGCCTGCCACGGCGTCCAGGACCTTGTCCAGCTCGGCCACCGGGTCGCCGTGCAGGGCGTCGGCCGGCTGGAACGGGTCCTCTCCGGGCCGGTCGGCGGCGAGCGCGAGGCCGTAGGCCTGCTGGTCGAAGGCCTCTCGTCGGCCTCTCATCGGCTCTCGATGCGGCGGCTTCCCCACCCACCGAGAACACCGTACGAACACTTGCGGACAGTTGCGGTCCTCAATCACGGCACGTTCGACCCACCCGAGGAATGGGAACAGGCCAAGGGATGCACGACGAACGGAAGTGGACCACGGGACTGCTGCGCCTGGTGGAGCGCCGCCGGGAGCCGGTCGTCGTCCAGACGCTGCGGTCGGCGACCGCGGCGACGATCGCCTATGTCGTCGCCCTGCGGCTGAGCCCCGAGCCGGCCCCGCTCACCGCCCCCCTGACCGCGCTGCTGGTCGTCCAGGTGACCTTCTACGCCACCCTCACCAACGGCATCCGCCGGGTGAACTCGGTGGTGGCCGGGGTGCTGGTCGCCATCGCCTTCAGCGGGCTGGTGGGGCTCACCTGGTGGAGCCTCGCGCTGCTGATCGTGGCCTCGCTGACCGTCGGGCACCTGGTGCGGGTCGACGAGTACGTGGCCGAGGTGGCGATCAGCGCCATGCTGGTCCTCGGGGTCACCACCGTCGGGTTCACCGCCTGGGCGCGCATCGTGGAGACCCTGATCGGCGCGGTCGTCGGGACGGCCTGCAATCTGCTGCTCCCGCCCCCGGTGTGGGTGGACGAGGCGGGCCACTCGATCGAGGACCAGGCGCGCCGGGTGCGGCAGTTGATGCTGCGCATGGGCGAGGAGGCGGGCGGCCGGATCCCCTGGGAGCGGGCGGCCGAGCGGTTGCACGAGGCACGGCAGCTGGACCAGCACATCAGCCAGGTGGACGCCTCGCTGCGGCAGGCCGAGGACAGTCTGCGGTTCAACCCGCGGGTCAAGGAGGGCCTGCTGCACCGGGTGGTGCTGCGCACCGGTCTGGACGCGCTGGAGATCTGCACGGTGGTCCTGCGGGTGCTGGCCCGGTCCTTCACGGACCTGGCGAAGGCCCGCGGGGCCGAGGACCTGTTCCCGCCCCGGGTCGGGGCGACCGTGGAACAGCTGCTGTCGGAGATCGCCGACGCGGTGGTCAGCTTCGCGGTCCTGGTCACCACGCATCTGAGCACGAACGCCGAGTCGGCGGAGGCCCGCCTGTCCGCCGAGCTGCACACGGCGGCCGGCACCCGGGACCGGCTGGCCGAGCTGCTTCGCGAGGAGATCGGCGCGGACTGGGCGAACTGGCAGCTGTACGGGGCCGTGCTGACCGAGACGACCCGGATCATCGACGAGCTGAACACCGAGCACCGCACCCGCCGCCTGCTGGAGGAACTGGACCGGGTGTCCCGCAGGAACCGGGCGAAGCTGCCGCGGATGACCCGGCTGCGCGAGCGGCTCGGGGTGCAGGAGGAGCTGTGGCGGAACCGTACGGGGTTCGGCGAACGTTCTCGGTGAGGAAGATGCCGGGCGGGGCCCGGCGGGACGGCGCCGGGACAGCCGGCGCAGAGCGCGAGGGGGCGACCGGATGGCCGGTTCCGAGGTGCGGATCGAAGGGAACACACTGCGGTTGCCGGGCGGGGTGGCGGTGCGGTTCATCCGCACGCTGCGGCTGCCGGAGACGGGCACGCACCCGCTGCCGCCGGGGCTGGGCGAGTTCCCGGTCCGGCGGGTCGCGGACTACGCGGACACGGTTCCGCAGGAGTGGCGGGCGCGCGGTGGCGTGATGCTGCCGGTGTACCTGCGCGAGGCGATGTGGCTGAGCTTCTCCGGTTCGAGGGAGCCGGCCGCGCTCCAGGTCGGGGTCGGCAAGGTGTGCGCGGTGTCCGGTCGGCCCTGGAGCGACCGTCTCGCCCGCGATCCGCAGAACTACGTGGTGCTGCCCCGCCAGCCCTGGCTGGACGGCATCAACTCCGGCAAGGGGACGGTCCGCCAGTTCGTCGCCGTACCGCTGGGTCTCGGCGCGACGGTCGAGGGGCAGGTCACCGGCGAGGAGGTGTGGGGCGGGGTGCAGCTGCAGTCGTTCCCGCTGCGCGAGCCGCTCCTCACCGAGTGGCGGCGCCGCGAGCGGGAGCGGGAGGAGGCGCGCCGCAGGGCCCTGGCGGCCGGACCGGCGGGCATGTACGGCGCGCCGATGATGGCCTACGGGCCGGCCGCCCCCGGCGCGCCGACGCCGCCGGTCGGCGGTGCCGCACCGCAGCGGGCCGCGGCCATGGGGCTCGGTGTCGGCGGCTCGATGCGCCAGGAGGTGTACCGGGACGACCGGCCGCTGACGGACTGGTCCGAGGAGCCCGCGGGGCGCGTGTTCGTCCATCTGGTCACCCCGCCGCAGTGGCGGCGCATCACCGGCGAGGCGCCCCCGCCGTCGCCGGTGGACCGGGCGGCGTACACGAGCGCGGGACTGCCCTGGTACGACTACTACGACGCGGATGCCGCGGATCTGGCCCCCACCGACACCCTGGGGGCGGTCAAGCCGGTGGGCGAGTGGCTCGGGGACGATCTGGACCCGTGGCAGGCGCCGTCGGCCGGCCAGGTGACCCCGCTGAAGGACGCGCCGGGCAAGCCGGTCGAGGACGGGGACTGGTAGACCCGCCGCCTGTTGCGCTTCGCGCAATGCCCGTTGCCTGGGTTGCCCTTGGCGGCGGGTTGGGGCCAAGGTGGCTGTCACGACCGGGGCAACCGACGACCTGAGGTGCGGCATGGACGGGGAGGCACGGGCGGCGCGAGGCAGGCTTGGGGGCTCCCGGGGCGGCTGGAGCCGGCGCCGGTTCGTCGGAGCCCTGGCGGGCACGGCCGCCGTGGTGACGGTGCCGGCCCCGGCGGCCCCGCCGGCGGACGACCCGGCCGTGGCGGACAGACCCGGGGCCGCCGCACCGCCCCGCGGGGCGTCCGGGCCGCGTCCGCTGTACGTGGGGACCTACACCTCGGCCGACGGGGGCGGCACCGGCATCGGGCTGGCCTCCTACGACCCGGTGACCGGCCGGATCACCGGTTCCGGCACGCTCACCGGCGCCCCCGACCCGTCGTATCTCGCCGTGCACCCGGACGGCCGCACGCTGTACGCGGTGGACGAGCGCCAGGACGGCGGGGTGACGGCCGTACGCCTCGCCGACCGGCGGATCCTCGGCACCCGGAGCACGGGCGGCGCGAGCCCGTGTCACGTGTCGGTGCATCCCTCCGGGCGGTGGCTGCTGAGCGCGAACTACGGGTCGGGCAGTGTGGCCGTGCATCCGGTCGACGCCTCGGGCGCCCTCGGCGAGCACACCGACGTCGTCACGCACACGACCCCATCACCCGGCCCGGGTCAACAGGGGCCGCACGCACACCAGTTCATCACGAGTCCGGACGGCGGCCACGTCCTCGCGGTCGACCTCGGGACCGACACCGTCTACAGCTACCGACTCGACCAGGCCGAGGGCACGCTGACCGAGGTGGCGCAGGCGCACACCCGGCCCGGGGCGGGACCGCGCCATCTGACCTTCCATCCGGGCGGCCGCTACGCCTATCTGGCCAACGAGGTGGACGACACGGTCGCCGTCTGCGCCTACGACCCCGGCTCCGGCCGGCTGATGATCGGTGAGCCGCAGCCCACGGGCTCGGGCGGCGGCACCAACTACCCGGCGCAGTTCGTGGTGACGGCGAACGGCGGGTACGCGTTCCTGGCCAACCGGGGCCACAACAGCCTCGCGCGGTATGCGATCGAGGCCGACGGGGCACGGCTGCGGCTGCTCGGCACGGTGCCGGTGGGCGGGGACTTCCCGCGGCAGATCGCCCTCTGTCCGGACGGCGGGCTGCTGTTCGCGGCGAACCAGCGCTCGGGGACGGTCACCGTCTTCCACGTGGACGCGGACAGCGGCGAACTCCGGTCGGCCGGCGAGCCGTTCGCCTCACCCGTCGCCGTCTGCGCGCTGCCGCTGTAGCGCGCGCGGGCAGGCGGCGGCGACGGCCTGGGCCAGCAGGGCGTGCATGCGCTCGGTGAGCTGGGCGACGTCGTCGGCGGGCGTGTGGAAGGGCAGTCGTACGTCGCCGTGGGCGCGGGTGCGCTCGATGCGCAGGGTCAGTCCGTGCCGGTCCACGGCGAGGGGCAGCACCCGGGTCGCGGCGTGCAGGCTCTCCGGCCGCACCAGGCGGGTCAGCCGCTCCACGGCGTCCGGGTGGGCGTCGGCGAGGTGGGTGAGGAGCCGCGCCTCGGCCTCGGCGAGGGGGTCGGGCCGGGCGGCCGCGTACTCGTCGAGGTCGACGACGACGGATCCGGAGGACTGCCGGAGCACCACACGGGTGGGCCGCAGCAGCAGGGCGCCGCGGTCCGGGGCGAACCAGCCGGCGAGATAGAGCCGGGCCCGGATCCGGCCCCGTACGGGTACGGGGGCCACGTCGGCGAACTCCAGCACGGCGGCGGGTTCCTGGCGCGGGGCGCAGATGGCCGCGGTGAGCAGGGCGCTGTCATCGGGCACCGCCAGCCGTACGGCGCCGTCGTCGGTCACGGTGTGCGCGCCGACGTACTCCTCGCGGGCGCCGTCCGCGGTCACCGCGCACGACCAGGCAGCGGCCAGCACCGACCGTGCCCGCTCCGCCGCGCCGGGTGCGGCCGTCCAGTCCTGCGTGTCACCCATCCTCGACCTCCTTAGGTAAGCCTTGCCTAACCTATCGGAGATCGGGGCGCGCGCCAACCACGTCCCCACCGGCGGACAGGAGCGGACACCGATCAGGCGATGACACCCAACAGCGCCCGCGCGCACAGGTCGCGCACCTGCTCGCGGCTCAACTCGCCATCGCGCAGCCACTCCAGGCACACGGCCGTGGTGAAGGCGAGCCAGCCGCGCACGGCCAGGCGGACATGCGGGGCACCCTCCAGGACGGGGCCGAACTCGGGGTCGGCGGCGAGCGCGGCGAGGATCTGCTGTTCCTGGGCGGCCAGGGCCCTCTGGTAGACCCGGCGTACGGCCTGGTCGCCGGCCGCGTCGGCGCGGTGGAAGGCGCGGAAGCCATGGGCGTGGGCCTGGACGTAACCGAGGTAGGTGTCCAGGCCCGCGGCGAGCTGCTCGCGCACCGGCACGCCGGGCACGGCCGCGGTCATACGCAGCATCCGCTCGCTCTCGCGCTCCACGACCGCCGCGAAGAAGTCCCGCTTGGTCGGGAAGTAGTGGTACAGCAGCCCCCGGGAGACCCCGGCGATCTCGGCGACCTGCTCGATCCACACGTCGTCGTAGGGGCTCTCCGAGAACAGCTTCGCGCCGACCGAGAGCAGCTGCTCACGACGCTCCTCGGTGCTGAGTCTGCGCCGGGTGCGTTCCCCCTGGTTCGCGGGCATGGCGTCACTTTACTTGACGTGGGTTCAACAGGCGGACCAGACTGAAGCCGGTTATTGAACCCACGTACAACACGCGGCCGCTGGATCAAGGGAGATCGGCGTCATGGCGCAGACGACGCAGAGGACGGACACGACGCAGCCGACGGACGCGGGCCTGCCGAAAGGTTTCCGGAGCGCCGAACTGGGCTGGCCCGAGCTGCACCGCATCCCACATCCGCCGCGCCGGCTGCCGCTGCTCGGCGATGTGCTCGGCGCCGACCGGCGCAAGCCGGTGCAGGACTCCATGCGCTTCGCGCGCGAGCTGGGGCCGATCTTCCGGCGGCGGGCCTTCGGCAAGGAGTTCGTGTTCGTGTGGGGCACCCGACTGGCCGCGGACCTGGCCGACGAGTCCCGGTTCGCCAAGCACGTAGGTCTGGGCGTGGCCAATCTGCGGCCGGTCGCCGGGGACGGCCTGTTCACCGCCTACAACCACGAGCCCAACTGGCAGCTGGCGCACGACGTCCTGGCGCCCGGTTTCAGCCGGGAGGCCATGGAGGGCTACCACGGGATGATGCTGGCGGTCGCCGAGCGCCTGACCGGGCACTGGGACCGTGAGGCGGCGGCCGGGCGCACGGTGGACGTGCCCGGGGACATGACCAAGCTGACCCTGGAGACGATCGCGCGGACCGGGTTCGGGCACGACTTCGGCTCCTTCGAGCGGGACCGGCCGCACCCCTTCGTCACCGCGATGGTCGGCACGCTCACCTACGCCCAGCGCCTGAACAGCGTGCCCGCTCCGCTGGCTCCGCTGCTGCTGCGCACCGCCGCCCGGCGCAACGCGGCCGACATGGCCTTCCTCAACCGCACGGTCGACGACCTGGTCGCGCAGCGGCGCCGGTCGGGCCGCGCAGAAGGCGACCTGCTGGACCGGATGCTGGAGACGGCCCACCCGGAGACCGGCGAGAGACTGTCGGCGGAGAACGTCCGCAAGCAGGTGATCACCTTCCTGGTCGCGGGCCACGAGACCACCTCGGGCGCGCTCTCCTTCGCCCTGTACTACCTCGCCCGGCATCCCGAGATCGCCGCCCGGGCCCGCGCCGAGGTGGACCGCGTCTGGGGCGACACCGCACTACCGGACTACGACCAGGTGGCCAAGCTCCGTTACGTCCGCCGGGTGCTGGACGAGTCCCTGCGCCTGTGGCCGACCGCACCGGCCTTCGCCCGCGAGGCCCGGCACGACACCGTCCTCGCCGACGAGCACCCGATGCTCCAGGGCGCCTGGGCGCTGGTCCTGACACCGATGCTGCACCGCGACCCGGAGGTCTGGGGCGAGGACGCCGAACGCTTCGACCCGGACCGCTTCGACGCCCAGGCCGTACGGGCCCGGACCCCGCACACCTTCAAGCCCTTCGGCACCGGCGCACGCGCCTGCATCGGCCGCCAGTTCGCCCTCCACGAGGCGACACTGGTCCTCGGCCTGCTGCTACGCCGCTACGACCTGCGGGCCGACCCCGCTTACCGCCTGACCGTCACCGAACGCCTGACGGTGATGCCGGAGGGGCTGCGGCTGGGGTTGGAGCGGCGGGCGATACCGCTGAGCGGGGCTGAGGAGCAACGTACCTCGCGGCACGTCGAAACGTCAGCGGTCCGCTGTCCAGTGCACCGGCCGGCTGACTGACCCCGGCAACCGGGTCCCGGCACTCCCCCGGGCCGCGTTCAACTGCGGCTGGGTGAGGAAGAAGGCGCCGGTGAGGTCCGCGTCGGTCAGGTCGGCGTCCCGCAGATCGGCGCCGATCATGTCCGCGTCGCGCAGATCCGCGCCGGTGAGGTCGGCGGCGATGAGATAGGCACCGCGCAGACTCGCCCCGCGCAGATCGGCGCCCCGGAGCCGGGCCCCGATGAGATCCGCCCCCCGGCGGTCCTTGCCCTTGCCCTTCTTGCCCTTCCCGGAGGCGGCACCGGCCCGGGCCAGTTCGCTGGTCCGCAGCAGCAGCACGTTGACCTGCCCGCGGTGCGCGGCCACGTCCAGTGCGGCCAGTTCCTCGGGGGTCTGCCGGGTCAGCCGCTCGGTCTCCTCCAGTGCCCGCCGCAGCTCGGCGTGGACGGGACGGGCGGCGGGCAGGCCAAGCGCCTCGGTCAGGTACCACAGCAGCTCGTGCAGCTGGCGTACGACCGGGAACACGTCGAACATCCGGCGCGCGTGCTCCTGTGTCCCCGTACGCCAGTCCTGCCCGCCGAAGGTGACCTGCGAGACCTTCTGTCCGGCGCCGAAACAGTCGTAGACCGTGCAGCCGGTGAACCCTTTCTTGCGCAGGTCGGCGTGGATGCCGCAGCGGTGGTCACCCTGGAGGTTCGGGCACGGCTTCCCGGCGGGCTTGTCGAGCGCGAAGTCGGCGGACGCGGCGAAGGGCAGGGCGACACAGCACAGCCCGAAACAGCGCGCGCAGTCCCCGCGCAGCTCCGGAAGGCCGGCTATCTGATCTGGCATGAGGGACAGCCTACTGACCTGCTCGGTCAACGGCTGAACACCTCGAACGCCACCGCCGGTGTGCCGCCGAAGCGCGCGGCGTTGGCCGTGGTCTGCGTGGTCAGGAAGTCGCGGACGTAGGTCTCGGGGTCCTGGTCGGTCAACGCCTCGATGTAGGTGCGGTGTTCGAGCAGCGAACGCACCGCCCGCTCCAGGCCGGGCCCCGCGTCGACCGCGTGGGTGGGCCTGCTGGAGCCCGCTATCGCCACCCAGCGGACGCCGTTGAAGGGGTCGAGGCCCTGCTCGGTGAGTTCCGGGAAGATCCACCGGTTGCCGGCGTCCGCGACGGCGTCCAGGGTGGCCCGACCGACCGCCACGTGGTCCGGGGTGTTCCAGGCGACGTCGCCCCAGGTGTCGCGGTGGTTGAGGGTGAGGACGAGTTCGGGCCGGTGCCGGCGGATCGCGGCGGCGATGTCCCGGCGCAGCGCGGGCCCGTACTCGATCACCCCGTCCCGGTGGTCGAGGAACTCCACGGCGTCGACGCCCACGACCGCCGCGCCGGCCCGCTGCTCGCGTTCGCGCAGCGGGCCGCAGGTCGCGGGGTCGATGGTGTCGATGCCCGCCTCGCCACGGGTCGCCAGGACATAGGTGACCTCCCGGCCGCCGCCGGTCCAGGCTGCGACGGCGGCGGAGCACCCGTACTCCAGGTCGTCCGGGTGGGCCACCACGGCCAGGGCGCGCTGCCAGTCGTCGGGCATGGGCCGGAGCTGGGGGATGCTGGGCTCGGTCATGGCTCGCAGCCTAGGCGCTCCGCTGGGTGGGCCGCGATGGAGGTGTGTGCCGCGTCAGGCCGTGTTTCGTCTGCGGCGCCGTCGTGGCTGGGCGCGCAGTTCCCCGCGCCCCTTCGGGCGCTTCACGCGTCGTCGCGTGCCATCTCCAGGAGTCGGTCCAGGACTCGTGGGGCGCCTGCGCGGAGGCCGTCGTGTTCGAATTCGTTCGTGATCCAGGTGCGCAGGCCGTGGATCGCGCGGGCGGTCTCCAGGGAGTGTGCGGTGTCGACGTACATGTCGTCGTGGTAGACGGCAGCCACGACCGGGACCTCGTTGGCGGCGAGGCGGGCGGGGTCGTACAGGGGCTGCCAGTCGGTGCGGGCGGCGAGCAGGTCGGCGGTCTCGCGCAGGGGGCGCAGTGCGGGGTCGGTGTCGAACATCCAGGGGTGGATCGTCTCGCCGGTGAACAGCACCGGGGTGTCCCCCGCCAGCGCCTTGGCCGCGTCGAACTGCGGGAACTCGGCGCGGATCCGTTCGGCGGCCCAGGCGGTGGGGCGGGCGTCCTGGCCGTAGATCGACTCGTGGACGAGGGCGTAGAGGGGGTGGCCGGCGTACGACAGCAGGGACTGGGCCTGTTCCTGGAAGGCGTCGGACAGCTCCAGGCCGAACGGTGTGCGCACGAAGGCGTCCTCGAGGAGGTGGTGCAGCCGGTGGCTGCCGTCGCCCCCGCCGAGCATCAGGCCGAGGGACTGGAACGCCTCGACGGTGAACCGGTAACCGTTGGGCAGGACCACCTCGTTGGTGAGGAGGTGGTCGGCGATACGGCGGGCCCGTTCCACGTCCTGCGGGTAGCGGGCGTAGTGCGCGCTGACCTTGCGTTCGATGCGCGGGTAGGCCGCGCGGTAGACGTCGTCGGCGTGGGCGTGCAGGGAGGGCAGGCCTCCGGTGATGACGGCGGTGTCCAGGCCCTCGGGGGCGAGGGAGAGGTACGACACCGTGCAGAAGCCGCCGAAGCTCTGGCCGAGCACGGTCCACGGGGCGCCGCCGGTGACCTGCGGACGGATGGCCTCGCAGTCCCGGACGATGGCGTCGGCGCGGAACCGGGTGAGGTACTCGGCCTGCTCGGCGGGGCCGCCGCGCAGCGGGAGCGTCTGCCGGGTGGCGGGGGTGGAGCTGCCGGTGCCGCGCTGGTCGAGCAGCAGGACGCGGTAGTCCTTCAGGGCCCGGTCGAGCCAGGTCTGACGTCCGACGAAACGATTCGCCCCGAAGCCTGGGCCGCCCTGGAGATACAGCAGCCACGGCAGCTCCTGCCCGGCCTTGTCGCTCGCAACCGCTTCGCGGGCGTACAGCTCGATCGTCTCGCCGTCCGGGGCGGCGTGGTCGAGGGGCACGGTGAAGCGGCGGTCGGTGAGGATGACGCCGGGCTGGCGGTAGCTGAGGCTCAACGGGTCTCCCGGGACGGACGGTAGGGACGGGTCCCAGTTCAGCACATGAGAAAGCGCGTGCCGACCCCAGGGATCATGGATTCTTACTGAACTTCCGGTCAGCACCCGGCTCAGCGGGCGACGAGGCTGGAGCGGCGCACCACCAGCTCCGGCTGGAGCACCACCCGGCGGTGCTCGTGCGTCGGTCTGCCCTCGCCCTGCTCGGTCTCCTCCAGCAGCAGCTCGGCCGCGAGGGCGCCCATGGTGACGGCGGGCTGCCGTACGGAGGTCAGCGGTACGGCGGCCGCCGCCGCGAACTCGATGTCGTCGTAACCGACGATCGCCAGGTCGTCCGGAACGGTGACACCGGCCGCGTACATGGCCTGCAGGACACCGAGGGCGAGCAGGTCGTTGGCGCAGAACACGGCGGTGGGACGGTCGGCGAGGCCGAGCAGACGGGCACCGGCGTCGCGGCCGGCGGCCACGTCGAGGCGTTCGGTGGGCAGCTCGCGCAGCGCTTCGGGGCCGAGTCCGGCCTCGGCCAGGGCGTTCAGCGCGCCGGTGCGGCGGTCGCGGACCTGGTTGAGCCCGGGCGGTCCGCTGACGTAGGCGATGGAGCGGTGTCCGGCGTCCACCAGATGGCGGACCGCGAGCGCGCCACCGGCCACGTCGTCCACGGAGACCGAGCACTCGGTGGTGCCCTCGGCGACCCGGTCGACCAGCACGAACGGGATGCTGTGCCGGCGGAAGGCCGCGATGTTGCGGCCGGTGGCGTCGGCCGGGGTCAGCAGCACGCCCGCACCCGCTGCTCGGCGAACAGGGACAGGTACTCGGCCTCCTCGGCGGCGTCCTGCGCGCTGTTGCACACCATCACGCCGAGCCCCGCCTCGCGGGCCGCCCGCTCGGCGCCGCGCGCCACGTCCACGAAGAACGGGTTGCCCATGTCGAGCACGAGCAGGCCCATGATCCGGCTGCGGCCCGCACGCAGCTGACGGGCGGACTCGCTGCGGACATAGCCGAGCCGCTCGATGGCGGACTGCACCCGGGCGCGGGTCTCGGAGGCGACCGTGTCCGGACGGTTGATCACGTTCGACACGGTGCCCACGGAGACCCCGGCGGCACGGGCGACGTCCTTGATACCCACCAACTGGGCCATCGGCTTTCAGACCTCCAGGGATGACGAGGGGCGGCGGGCGGATCCTCACATTACCGTCACCGCCCCCTGTGACGGCCCGCTCAGGCAGGCAGCGAGAACTCCACGACGTGCAGCGCCGAGGGCGTCGTACCGCTGGACTTCTCCTGGTACATGAACGACAGCACGTTGTCGGACCTCGCCCGCATCTCGTCGATCACCACCTCGCCGAAGGCATGGAGGCCGCCGCCGTCGAAGAGCAGGGTCCAGTCGGTGTGGCCGGAGGACTTGGAGGCGCCGGCGATACGGCCGTAGGGGAAGACCGCGTACGCGTTGTCGTACTTGTCGAGGATCAGCTTGGTGCGCTGGCTGGAGTCGAGGGGGACCGGGATCTCGGTCTTGGTCCAGCCGCCGGAGGAGTTCTTGCGGAGGTGGAACGCGCGGCCGCCCGCGGTGCGGTCGGCCACGTAGTCGGTGGCGCACTGGCCGAAGCGGCCGGGGACATAGCTGATGATCGCGTGCGGGAGGCCGGTGGAGTCGGTCCACTGGCTCTCCTGGTTCATCAGGGAGTGGTCGGGGTCGAGGGAGTCGACGACCAGTCCCGGGTCGGTGACGGAGACGGTGTCCGAGGTGCCCGTCGTGGCCACGAGGGTGCCCGCGTCGTTGCGCCAGGTGCGGCCCCGGTCGGTGGAGTGGACGTAGCCGGTGTCGTGGTTGGTGATGCCGCCGCCGCTGCACATCACGGCGGCGTTCTGCTCGCGCCAGGTGAAGAAGGAGTGCAGCCGGCCGTTCACGTCGTAGTCGATGCCGTGCAGGTACATGTTGCGGGCCGTGCTGGAGCCGTGCGAGCTGGTGTACGTGCCGGTGGAGCCGGACCACTCGCCGAGCGCGGTCCAGGACGAACCGTCGTACTCCGCGAGGGCGTTGCGGCCGTTGCCGGAGATGCCGGCCCGGTAGCTGAGCTGGAGCCTGCCCTCCGGGGTGGAGATGAACTGCGGGTAGGTGAACTGCGAGGTGAGCGCGAGGCCGTCGAGGGAGGTCTGGACGGGGCCGAGGACGGACGGACTCCAGGGCGTGGACGCCGGGTTGTCGAGGAGACCGGCGATGGACTTCACGTAGAAGAAGCCGTCGCTGTGGGAGTCCATGGTGAGGTGCAGGCGGCCGTCCACCTTCGAGACACCCATGGAGATGACGTTGTGGGAGTCGCTGGTCTTCAGGACGTGCGAGAGGGTGACCGTCGACCAGGTGCCGCCTGCGGCCACGCGGCGGGCGACGACCGCGTTGCCGGTGGAGGTGTACCAGGCGGCGTACTGGTGGCCCTGGTACGTCAGCAGGCCGTTCTTCTGGAACGAGTTGTTGTTGACCAGGCCGTCGTAGGAGACGAAGTAGATCGCCTGGGGGTCGAGTGTGGTCGTGCTCTTCTCGGTGACGGCGGGGCCGGGGTCGGCGGCCCGTGCGATGCCCGGCGTTGCCACGGCGGCCCCTACGGCCGACGCGAGCACGGTGCGTCTTTTCATGAGCGGCTCCAGGAACACCAGGTCGGGGATGTCAGGCGAGGTGGACCGGTGCACTATCGTGACACCCGCACGGAGGGCGTCGCGGAGCAGGTGTGGGCGAGGGTGCCGGCCGCGGAGCTGTACGCGGCGACCGGCATCCAGTACGCCCCGTTCAACACGCTGTACCAGCTGGCGGCCGCCCGCTCCACCGTTCAACTGGCGCAGGCCGAGCGGCTGTTGCTCGTTCCGGACCTGGTGTCGTACTGGCTGACCGGTGAGCAGGGCACCGAGCTGACCAACGCCTCCACCACCCAGCTGATCGACCCGCGGACGCGGACGTGGTCGTACGGCATCGCCGAGCGGCTCGGCATCGACCTCGGGCTGTTCGCGCCGCTGCGGCAGCCCGGTGAGCCTGCGGGGGTGCTCGGGCCGGAGGTGCTGGAGGAGACCGGGCTGACCGGTCCGGTACCGGTGACGGCCGTCGGCTCGCACGACACCGCCTCGGCCGTGGCCGCCGTTCCGGCGGCCGATGAGCGCTTCGCCTACATCTGCACCGGCACCTGGTCCCTGGCGGGGCTGGAGCTGACGGCTCCGGTGCTCACCGGGGAGAGCCGGGCCGCGAACTTCACCAACGAGCTGGGGCTCGACGGCACGGTCCGGTATCTGCGCAACATCATGGGGCTGTGACTGCTCCAGGAATGCCAACGGGCCTGGGGCGAGCCCGACTTGGGGCTGCTGTTGCGCGAGGCCGGCACCGCGCCGGCGCTGCGCTCGGTGGTGGACGCCGGGGACGAGGCGTTCCTGGCGCCGGGGCGGATGCCGGAGCGCATCGCCGCGGCGTGCCGGGGCTCCGGGCAGCCGGTGCCGGCGAGGCGGGCGGAGGTCACCCGGTGCATCCTGGACTCGCTGGCCCTCGCCCACCGGCGGGCCGTCGAGGAGGCGCAGCGACTGGCCGACCATCCGGTGGACGTGGTGTACGTCGTCGGCGGCGGCACCCGCAACGCGCTGCTGTGCCAGCTGACCGCCGATGCCTGCGGGCTGCCCGTGGTGGCCGGTGCGACGGAGGCGGCGGCCCTCGGCAACGTCCTGGTCCAGGCCCGCGCCCATGGGCTGGCCGGCGACCTCGCCGCCATGCGCCGGCTGCTCACCCGCACCCAGCCGCTGACCCGGTACACGCCCCGTGGCGACGGGTCCCGCTGGCGGGAGGCCGCGGCGCGGCTCGCCACGCGGTGAGCGGGCCCCTCCCCTGGGCGGTGTCCGCCTACTACCCTTCACTCGTCCGACGACCGACCCCGAGGAGCCGCGATGCGTGTCGCTCTGTTCCTGACCTGTGTCAACGACACGCTCTATCCGGACACCGGCCGTGCCGTGGTGAAACTGCTGACCAGACTGGGTGTCGAGGTCGACTTCCCGATGGGCCAGAGCTGCTGCGGACAGGCGCACTACAACACCGGTTACCGGCACGAAGCCGAGCCGCTCGCCCGGCACTTCTCCGATGTCTTCCGTGCATACGAGGCGATCGTGACACCGTCCGGGTCCTGCGGGGCGATGGTGCGGGAGCTGTATCCGCGGATGGGCGAGCGGGCGCGCGCCGAGGGGCGCGGGGACTCGCTGGCGCGGACGCTGGCGCCGGTGGTGCCGAAGACGTACGAGCTGACGGAGTTCCTGGTGGACGTGCTCGGGGTGACGGACGTCGGCGCCTACTACCCGCACAAGGTCACCTACCATCCGACCTGTCACGGTCTGCGCTCCCTCGGTCTGGGTGACCGGCCGCGCCGCCTTCTCCAGGCGGTCAAGGGCCTGGAGCTGGTGGAGCTGCCGGGCGCCGAGGAGTGCTGTGGGTTCGGCGGCACGTTCGCGCTGAAGAACGCCGGGGTGTCGGCGGCCATGGGCGCGGACAAGGTGCGCAGCGCCGAGTCGACCGGCGCGGACGTGCTGTGCGCGGCCGACAACTCGTGTCTGATGCACATCGGCGGCACGATGAGCCGGCTGGGGACGAGCATGCGGCCGGTGCACATCGCCGAGATCCTGGCGAGCACGGAGGAGGAACCGGCGGCATGAGCGGAACGTTCGTCGGCATGCCGGCCTTTCCGAAGGCCGCGCACGATGCGCTGGGCAACCCCACCCTGCGCGGCAATCTGCGGCACGCCACCCACACCATCCGCGCCAAACGGGCCCGTGCGGTCGCCGAGTTGGACGACTGGGCGGCGCTGCGCGAGGCGGGCCGCCGGATCAAGGACCACACGCTGCGCCATCTGGACCGCTATCTCGTGCAGCTGGAGGAGTCGGTCACGGCGGCGGGCGGCTCGGTCCACTGGGCCACCGACGCGGACGAGGCCAACCGGATCGTCGCCCGGCTCGTCAAGGAGACCGGCGAGTCGGAGGTCGTCAAGGTCAAGTCGATGGCCACACAGGAGATCGGCCTCAACGAAGCCCTTGAGGAAGAAGGCATCCGCGCCTACGAGACCGATCTCGCCGAGCTGATCGTGCAGTTGGGCAAGGACCGGCCCTCCCACATCCTGGTGCCGGCCATCCACCGCAACCGGGGTGAGATCCGGGACATCTTCCGCTCGGAGATGGGCGAGTGGGGCCGTCCGGCTCCCGAGGGCCTGACCGACACGCCCGCCGAACTCGCCGAGGCGGCGCGGCTGCACCTGCGGGAGAAGTTCCTGCGGGCCAAGGTCGGCATCTCCGGAGCCAACTTCATGGTCGCCGACACCGGCACCCTGGTGGTCGTGGAGTCCGAGGGCAACGGCCGGATGTGTCTGACCCTGCCGGAGACACTGATCTCGGTCGTGGGCATCGAGAAGGTGGTGCCGACCTGGCGGGACCTGGAGGTCTTCCTGCAGACGCTCCCCCGCTCCTCCACCGCCGAGCGCATGAACCCGTACACGAGCATGTGGACCGGCACCACGGACGACGACGGACCCCGCGCCTTCCACCTCGTCCTGCTCGACAACGGCCGCACCGACACCCTCGCCGACCAGGTCGGCCGCCAGGCCCTGCGCTGCATCCGCTGCTCGGCCTGCCTCAACGTCTGCCCCGTCTACGAGCGGGCCGGCGGGCACGCCTACGGCTCGGTCTACCCCGGCCCGATCGGCGCCATCCTCAGCCCCCAACTCCGGGGAACGGCAAGCGAGATCGACGCCTCCCTGCCGTACGCGTCGAGCCTGTGCGGGGCCTGCTACGAGGTGTGCCCGGTCGCCATCGACATCCCCGAGGTGCTGGTGCACCTGCGGGAGCGGGTCGTGGAAGGCGGTCCGGCGGTACGGCAGGGCAACAAGGTGGTGCTGAAACCGGCCAAGGGCCATGCCGCCGAACGGGCGGCCATGCGCGCGGCCCGCTGGGCCTTCACCCACCCCGCGGCCCTGCGCGGCGGCCAGCGGCTCGCCTCCCGCACCCGCCGGTTCCACCCCCGTACCCTGCCCGGCCCGGGCAAGGCGTGGAGCGGCACCCGGGATCTGCCGCCCGTACCGGCGGAACCCTTCCGGGACTGGTGGCAGCGCACCCGCGACGGAAAGGACGGCGTCAAGTGAGCAGCAGGGAAAGGGTCCTGGGCCGGGTGCGGCGGGCGCTCGCCGATGTGACACCGGACGAGCGGCCGTACGAGGAGGCCGTGGGCCGGGACTATCTGCGCGAGCACGGGGCGCGCACGACCGGGCAGACGGTGGAGCTGCTGGCCGGGAACCTGGCGGACTACCGGGCGGTCGTGCACCGCAGCGACGCCGAGGAGATGCCGTATCTCGTCATGCGGCTGCTGGCCGAGCACGGGTCGCAGGAGGTGCTGGTGCCGCCCGGGCTGCCGCCGGAGTGGATGTCCGCCGCGGATCCGGTGCGGATCCATGACCGGGCGGTGAGCACACCGCAGCGGCTGGACCAGGTGGACAGCGTGGTGACGGGCTGTGCCGTGGCGATCGCCGAGACCGGCACGATCGTGCTGGACGGCTCCCCCGACCAGGGCCGGCGCCGCATCTCGCTCATCCCGGACCACCACATCTGTGTCGTGCGCGTCCCGGACCAGGTCGTCTCCTCGGTCCCGCAGGCCCTCGAACGGCTCGCCCCTGACCGCCCGTTGACCTGGATCTCCGGCCCGTCGGCCACCAGCGACATCGAGCTGGACCGGGTGGAGGGCGTGCACGGGCCGCGGAAGCTGGAAGTGATCCTGCTCAGCTGACGGGCCGTTCCGTTCGCCGCTGTGTCACCGCGTCGAGCAGGCCGGGGAAGGCCTGGTCCATCTCGGCGCGGCGCAGCGCGTTCATCCGCGAGGTGCCCACGTAGTACTGCCGGATCAGCCCGGCTTCGCGCAGCACCTTGAAATGGTGCGTGGCCGTCGACTTGCTGACCGCCATGTCGAATCCTCCGCAGGCGATGTCCTCGCCAGTGGCGTCCAGTTGGCCGACGATGCTCCGGCGCACGGGGTCGACGAGGGCCTCCAGTACCTGCTGGAGGTCGAATGTGGCGGGGTCCGGGTGGGGCGGGATGCGTTCCATGCCCTCATAGTACGACCACCATCAAAGTTTGACAGCCATCGAACTTTCCCGCACAGTGGTCCGCGATCAGCCGACGAGCAGGGGAGTTGAGATGGCGAGGACGGTGCGGTTCCACGAGACCGGTGGGCCCGAGGTGCTGCGGCTGGAGGACCTGGATCCGGGCGAGCCGGGTCCCGGGGAGGTGCTCTTGCGGATCGAGGCGATCGGGATCAACCGGGCGGAGGCCCTGTTCCGCCGGGACAGCTACATCGAGCCGGTCAAGCACCTGCCGGCCCGGCTGGGCAACGAGGCCTCCGCCGTGGTGGAGGCCGTCGGGCCGGGGGTGAGCGGGTTCGCGGCGGGGCAGGCGGTGAGCGTCGTACCGGACTTCTCCCACAACGACTACGGCGTGTACGCCGAGCGGGCACTCGTCCCGGCGGCCGCGCTCGTGCCCAGGCCGGACGGGGTGGACGCGGTGACGGGTGCAGCGGTCTGGATGCCGTATCTCACCGCGTACGGGGCGATGGTGGAGATCGGCGCCATGCGGGCCGCAGACGTCGCGGTCGTCAACGCGGCGTCCAGCAGTGTCGGTCTCGCCGCCCTCCAGACCGCCGAACGGGTGGGCGCCACGCCCCTCGCCGTCACCCGGACCCGGGCCAAGCGGGAGCGGCTGCTGGCCGCGGGCGCGGCGGAGGTGATCGTCTCCGATGAGGAGGACGTGGCCGACCGGGTACGGGAGCTGACCGGTGGGCGCGGCGCCGAGTTCGTCCTCGACGCCGTGGCCGGGCCGGGCGTACGGGAGCTGGCCCGGGCGGTGGCGGCCGACGGGACGCTGTTCCTGTGGGGAGCGCAGAGCGGGCAGCCCACGCCGTATCCCGGGTTCGAACTGAACATGCCGGCCCTGAACATGCGGACGTTCACCATGCTGGAGATCACCCGCGATCCCGAACGGATGCGGCGCGCCCGGGCGTTCATCACCTCCGGTCTGCGCACCGGTTCGCTGCGGCCGGTGGTCGACCGCCTCTTCCCGCTGGAGGAGATCGTGGCCGCCCATCGGCACCTGGAGTCGAACGAACAGTTCGGGAAGATCGTGGTGACCGTCCCCCGGTGACCCGTTTCACCGCACCGGCGAGCATGCCGCGCACGGCGCCGTTAGCGTGAGGGAATGATCCGGTTCGAGCAGGTCACCAAGCGGTATCCGGACGGTACGACGGCCGTGGACGACCTGTCCTTCGAGGTGGCCGAGGGTGAGCTGGTCACGCTCGTCGGCCCGTCGGGCTGCGGCAAGACGACGACCATGATGATGGTCAACCGGCTGATCGAGCCGACCTCCGGCCGGATCCTCGTCGACGGCGCGGACATCGCCTCCGTCGACCCGGTGCGGCTGCGCCGCCGCATCGGGTACGTCATCCAGCAGGTGGGCCTCTTTCCGCACCGTACCGTCCTGGACAACACCGCGACCGTGCCGGCGCTGCTCGGCTGGAAGCGGGCGAGGGCCCGGGCGCGGGCCGCGGAGCTGCTGGATCTGGTGGGCCTGGACCCGAAGACGTACGGGCCGCGCTATCCGGAGCAGCTGTCCGGCGGGCAGCGGCAGCGGGTCGGGGTGGCGCGTGCGCTCGCGGCGGATCCGCCGGTGCTGCTGATGGACGAGCCGTTCGGCGCGGTCGACCCGGTGGTGCGCGAGCAGCTGCAGGACGAGTTCCTGCGGATGCAGGCCGCCGTGCGCAAGACCGTGCTGCTGGTCACCCACGACATCGAGGAGGCCGTACGGCTCGGCGACCGCATCGCGGTCTACGGGCAGGGCCGGATCGAGCAGTTCGACACGCCGGGCGCGGTGCTCGGGGCCCCGGCGACCCCGTACGTCGCCTCCTTCGTGGGCGCCGACCGGGGGCTGAAGCGGCTGTCGGTCACCACGATCGAGCCGGACGACCTGGAACAGCCGCCCGTGGCCCGGCTGGACGAACCCGCCGAGCGCGCCGTCGGTCGGCTGCGGGCCGAGGAGGCGCGGTGGGCCGTCGTCCTCGACGCGCACGGCGATCTGCACGGCTGGGTCGGCATCGACGAGCTGGCGCGGGGCGGCACGGTCGGGGACCGCACCCACCGGATGACCGCCTGGGTACCCGTGGGCGCGCCGCTGAAGCAGGCGTTCGGGGTGATGCTCCAGTACGACGCCGGGTGGGTCGCCGTGCTGGACGGCGCGCGCTTCCTCGGCGTGCTCACCCCGGCGAAGCTGCACGAGGCGCTGCGCCGTTCGGTGGACGCGGACGCACGGGGCGTGGCGCGGGGGCAGGTGCCGTTCGACTCGGTGGCGGATGCCTGACGCGGCCTAGGTCAGCAGGCCCTTCTCCTTCAGATAGCTCCGGGCGACATCGGCCGTCAGCCGGCGCCAGCTGTCCACCCGCTGGTTCAGCCGGGCCAGGTCCTGGGTGGTGAGGACGTCGTTGAGCTTGCCCAGCGCCTTGGCGACGCGCCCGCTGCCCGCGCGGGAGCGGTTGACGACCGGGACCACGTAGTCGGCGTTCTGCAGGTGCTTGTCGTCGGCGAGCAGGACCAGGCCGAAGGAGTCGAGGGTGGCGTCCGTGGTGGTGGTCAGCACCATCTGGTCCCGGCCCTCCTGCACGGCCCGCTTGGCCTGGGTGGTGCCGACGCCCTTGGGATCGACGCCGGTGATGTCGATGCCGTACACCTTCCTCAGCCCCGGCTCGCAGTAGGGCCGTTGCACGCACTCGTCACCCGCCGCGATCCGCACCTTCAGCTTCGCGGCGCCGAGGTCGCTGAGCGTCTTCAGGCCGTGCTGGCGGGCGTAGGCGGCGCTCACCGCGAAGGCGTTCTGGTCCACGGCCCGGCCGGGCGGCAGGACGGTGAGTCCGCGGGGCGTGGCCAGCGTGCGCAGGGCCTTCATCGTGGTGGCGAGGTCGGGCGAGCCCACGGGCTTCGCGTCGGCGCCGTGGGTCTTGGCGTTCAGCCAGTCGGCGAACGTGGCCGCGTACTCGGGCACGACGTCGATCTGGCCGGACTCCAGCGCCGGTTCGTACAGCTCCCGGTTGGCGACCGTGAGGATCGAGGTCTTGTAGCCGGCCTGGTTCAGCAGCTGGGCGTACATCTGGGCGAGCAGATCGCTCTCGGTGAAGCCTGCCGAGCCGATGGTCAGGTGGTGGCTGTCGCCGGGCGGTGCGGTGACCCGGCTGCGGGTCTCCAGCGAGGGGCCGGTGGAGCAGGCCGTGAGCGCGAACAGTACGAGGGCCGGGAGGACTCTTCTCATCGGCCGCCCCGGCCCCGCCGCCGCGCCGGTCATCGGCCGCCCCGCGCCCACGCCGGTGCCATTCGCTCGGCGATCTCGAAGACGCCCTCCACGACGAGCGCGAACACGGCGACGAGCAGGGCGCCCGCGACCACCTGGGGTGTGCTGGCCAGGTTGAAGCCGGCGGTGATGATCCGGCCGAGGCCGCCGCCGCCCGCGAGCGCGGCGATGGTGGCGGTGGCCACGAGCTGCACCGCGGCGATCCGCACCCCGTTCATGACCAGCGGCAGCGCGAGGGGCAGCTCCACGCGCAGCAGCATCTGCCGTCCCGTCATGCCCATGCCCCGGGCCGCCTGGACCACCCCGCGGTCGACCTCGCACATGCCGACGTAGGCGTTGGTGAGCAGCGGTGGCACGGCGAACAGCACCAGGGCCACCACAGTGGGCCCCTCGCCCCATCTGCCGACCGGGGTCAGGAGCAGCAGGACCAGGACGGCGAACGTGGGCACGGCCCGGCCGACGTTGGAGAGGTTGACGGCGAGCGCCCCGCCCTTGCCGAGGTGGCCGAGGACCAGCGCGACGGGCAGCGCGATCAGGCAGCTGAGGAACAGGCAGACGACGGTGAGCACCAGGTGCTGGAGCAGCCGGTGCCAGACGCCGTCGTCGCCCGACCAGTGCGCGGGGTCGGTGAGCCAGTGCCAGGTCGCGGTGAGCGTGCTCATGCGCGGCCCGCCTTCGTCCCTACGGCCCTCATACGTCGCCGGGCAGGCACGCGCGTGCGCCCCGCCCTCGTCCACGGCGTGATCAGCCGCTGCACCCCCAGCAGGAGCAGGTCGGCGACGACGGCGATCAGGACGCACAGCACGGACGCGGTGAGCACCTGGGCCTTGAAGTAGGTGTTCATACCTGCGTAGATGAGGTTGCCCAGGCCGCCGAACCCGACGATCGCGCCGACCGTCACCAGGGAGACCGCCGAGACGGTGGCGATGCGCAGGCCGGCCATCGCGGCGGGCAGGGCGAGGGGCAGTTCCACGGTGAGCAGGAGGCGGATCGGGCCGTAGCCGAGGCCGCGCGCGGCCTGCCGGGTCTCCTCCGGGACCGCGCGCAGGCCCGCCAGGATGTTCCGGACGAGCAGGGTCAGCGAGTACAGCACCAGACCGGCGACGACGAGCGTGGGCGAGAGGCCGTACAGGGGCAGGAGCAGGGAGAACATGGCCAGGGACGGGATCGTGTAGAGGATCGTCGTCACGGCGAGCACCGGGCCGGCCGCCCAGCCCCAGCGGCGGGCCAGCACCGCGAGCGGCAGCGCGATGACCAGGCCGATGAGGACCGACAGGGAGGTCAGCTGGAGGTGCTGGACGACCGCGTCGAGGACGATCTGGCGGCGGGTGCTCAGATAGGCGCCGCAGATCCACTCGTTGCGCGCGAGGCAGTCGTCCGGGGGCGCGGTCACGGTTTCATTGGACCGGGTGGGCGAGGGGGCGGCGCGTTGGGCTGGCCCGTACGGGGCGCTCCGCTGGGGGTGCCGCGATGTGCCGTCGGTCGTCGGCGGGTCCGTCGCGGCACCTTCGGGGCGCTAGTCCATCCCCGCCGCGTCCAGCAGCGCCGTCGCCGTCGCCGTGGCGAGTCCGTCGTCCAGGCGTTCCACCTTCGCGCCCGCCCGGGCGCTGGCTCCGTCGAAGACCAGCACGAGCTGACGGGCGAGCAGCTCGGGGTCGCGGGCGCCGCCGCGCTCCGCCTCGGCGCGGAAGGTCTCGGCCAGCCGTTCCTTGACCGTGCGGGCGACCACGGTCGCCGGGTGCTCGGGGTTCTTCAGCTCCACCAGGACCGCCAGGTAGGGGCAGCCGTGGTAGTCGGCGTCCAGGGACGCCCGCTCCAGGCGTTCGAAGACGTACAGGATGCGCTCGCGCGGGGTCGCCGTTTCTGGGTCGGGGTGTGTGAGCTGGGCGCCGTACCCGGGGATGCGCCGCTCCAGGCTCGCGGCCAGCATCGCGTCCTTGCTGTCGAAGAGCTGGTACATCGACCGCTTGGAAACGCCCGCCTCCCGGCACAGCGCCTCGATGCCGACGGAGACGCCGTCGCGGTAGGAGAGCCGGGCCGCCGCGTCGAGCAACCGGTCGCGCGGGGACACCTTGTCTGTGGAGGCCATGCAGGGAGGTTAACCGGATCCGAGAGGAAAGGAAACCGATCGGTGTATATCGACAGAGGCGCTGAACAAGCGCTTAGATAGGTATCCCTACATCGCTGCCGACCCGCCGGAGGCCCCGTTGTTCACGTCTGTCGACGACGTCTCCGCCCGCCTCGCCGAGACCGGCTACCTCGCCTCGCCCGCCGTCGCCACGACCGTGTTCCTGGCCGACCGGCTGGGCAAGCCGCTGCTGGTGGAGGGCCCGGCCGGGGTCGGCAAGACCGAGCTGGCCAAGGCCGTCGCCCAGGTGGCCGGGGCCCGGCTGGTCCGGCTGCAGTGCTACGAGGGCGTGGACGAGTCCCGGGCGCTGTACGAGTGGAACCACGCCAAGCAACTGCTGCGGATCAGCGCGGGCCGCGACGAGAACTGGGACGAGACCCGCACCGACATCTTCAGCGAGGAGTTCCTGCTCCCCCGCCCGCTGCTCACCGCCATCCGCGGCGACGAGCCGACGGTGCTGCTGATCGACGAGACCGACAAGGCCGACGTCGAGATGGAGGGACTGCTGCTGGAGGTGCTCAGCGACTTCCAGATCACGGTGCCGGAGCTGGGCACGGTCACCGCGACCCGCCGCCCGTTCGTCGTCCTCACCTCCAACGCGGGCCGCGAGCTGTCGGAGGCGCTGCGCCGCCGCTGCCTGTTCCTGCACATCGGCTTCCCCGAAGAGGAGCTGGAGCGGCGGATCGTACGGCTGAAGGTGCCGGGCCTCACCGCGGCGCTGACCGAGTCCGTGGTCCGGGTGGTCGGGGCGCTGCGCGCGATGGACCTGCGCAAGGTGCCGTCGGTCGCCGAGACCATCGACTGGGCGCGCACCCTGCTGGCCCTGGGCGCCGACACGCTGGACGAGACGGTCGTACGGGACAGTCTCGGGGTGATCCTCAAGCATCAGGACGACATCCAGAAGGCGGCGGCGAAGCTCGACCTGGACGCGCTGTGACCGCGGTCGCCGAGCGGATCACCGGGCTCGTCGGGGCGCTGCGCGCGCACGGCGTGCGGATCGGCACCGGTGAGACGGTGGACGCGGCCCGCGCGGTGGAGGCGCTCGGGCTCACGGACCGGGAGTTGCTGCGGGAGGGGCTGGCCGCGACCCTGCTGCACGGTCCGGCCCAGCGGGCGGTGTTCGACCCGGTCTTCGACCTGTACTTCCCGCGCGCGGTCGGGGGGCTTCAAGGCCCCGGCGCGGACCGGAACGAGCTGCGCGACCGGCTGGCCGAGGCCCTGGCGGCCAACGACCAGGCCATGATGGCCCAGCTGGCGGCCGAGGCGGTCGACGGTCTGGGCGGGTACGGCAGCTCACCGGGCTCCGACGGTTTCTCGGCGTACCAGACGCTCGAACGGCTGCGTCCGCAGACCCTGTTGGCCCGGGTGCGAGCCGATGTCCGGGGCCGGGACGGGAGCGGCGCCGGCTTCGCCGACCGGCTGCTGGACGACGAGATCCGGCGCCGTATAGAGGAGTTCCGCCGGATGGTCGGGGCGGAGGCGCGGCGGCGGGTCGCCGAGCGGCGCGGGCGCGCGGAGATCGCCCGCCGCGGTGTCGTACCGACCTCGGACCGGGTGGACTTCCTGTACGCGAACCGGGACCAACTGGCCGAGCTGCGCAGGACGGTCCGGCCGCTCGCACGCAAGCTGGCCACCCGGCTGGCCGCGCGCCGCCGCCGGGCCGCGCGCGGCACGGTCGACCTGCGGCGCACCCTGCGCTCCTCGCTGTCCACGGGCGGGGTGCCGATGCGGCCGGTGCTGCGCCGGCGCCGCCCGGTCCGCCCCGAACTGGTGCTGCTGTGCGATGTGTCCGGCTCGGTGTCCGGCTTCTCGGACTTCACGATGCTGCTGGTGCAGGCGCTGCACGACCAGTTCAGCAAGGTCCGGGTGTTCGCCTTCGTCAACCGGCTGGACGAGGTGACCGGCCTGCTCGGCCACGGCCGCGCCGACCCCGACGGGCTGAGCGCCCGCATCCGCGCCGAGGCCACGCTCACCGGCTGGCACGGCAGCAGCGACTACGGCGTGGCGCTGGGCGAGTTCGCCGAGCGGTACGGCGACGCGGTGGGCCCGCGTACGACCGTGTTCGTGCTCGGGGACGCCCGGACGAACATGAGCGACCCGAACCTGGCGGCCGTACGGGAGGTCGCCGGGCGGGCCCGCCGCGTGTACTGGCTGAATCCCGAGCCGCGCGGCCAGTGGGGCACCGGCGACTCGGCGGCGCCCGCCTACGCCGAGCTGGTCGAGATGCACGAGTGCCGCACGGCCCGTCAGCTCGGCGCGCTGATCGCCCGGTTGCTGCCGGTGTGATCGACTGGTCCGCGACGACCGCGACCCGCCTGCTCCACACCGAAGGACGTACGCCGTGAGCCACTCCCCCGTACCGCTCGGCACCTTCCCGACCCCCGTCGAACCGGCGCCCCGGCTGGCTGCCGCGCTCGGGCTCGGACCCGAGGACCTGTGGATCAAGCGGGACGACCTGACCGGTCTGGGCGGTGGCGGCAACAAGATCCGCAAGCTGGAGTGGACGGTGGGCGCGGCCCTGGCCGAGGGCGCGGACACGCTGGTGACCACGGGCGCCCCGCAGAGCAACCACGCCCGGCTGACCGCCGCGGCGGCCGCCCGGCTGGGCCTGGAGGTCGTCCTCGTGCTGCGCGGCGCACCGGGCGCCGCACGCTCCGGGAACCTCGCGCTGGACGGGCTGTTCGGGGCGCGGATCGCCTGGGCGGGCGAGGTGGACCAGGCCGGGCTGGACGCGGCGGCGGCCGAGGTGTGCGCGCGGCTGCGGGCGGGCGGTGCGCGGCCCGCGCTGATCCCGTTCGGCGGATCGGGTGTGCTGGGTGCCCGGGGCTATGTGCGCTGCGGCGAGGAGCTGGACGAGCAGGTGCCCCAGCTGCGGACGGTGGTGGTCGCGCTCGGCTCGGGCGGCACCATGGCCGGCCTGGTCGCCGCCCTGGGAGCGGGATCGGTACTCGGTGTCGACGTGGGCGCGCTGGCCGATCCTGCGGCCGCGGTCGTGGAGTTCGCGGCACCGCTGGCGACGCAGAAGGTCACGGCGCAGGGCCTGCGGGTGCGCCGGGACCAGGTGGGCGCCGGGTACGCGACCCTCACCGGCCCGGTGACACAGGCACTCCGGCTCGCGGCCCGCACCGAGGGCCTCGTCCTCGACCCGATCTACACGGGCCGGGCCCTGGCCGGGCTCGGCGCGGCCGTCCGGGACGGTGACGTCCGGCCGGGCGAGAAGACGGTGTTCGTACACACCGGCGGCCTGCCCGGCCTGTTCGGGCACCCGGACGCGGTCGCTTTCGCGGAGGAGGGGGCGGCGGCGTTCGACGAGTGACGGCTGCACATGCGACCGGGCCGCACGCGGTGCGACCCGGTACGCCGGTGGTCAGCCCGTCTCTCAGCCCGTCTCTCAGCCCTTCGCGTACTCCTTGGCCATGCTTCCGGCGAAGTCGTAGACCACGACCTGCTCGTCGCCCACCACCCAGGCGTCGTGGCCGGGCGGGCACACGAACACGTCGCCGGGGCCGACCTCGCCCTCACCACCGTCGTCCATGCGGAGGTGCATCCGCCCCTGCACCACATAGCCGTTGTGGTGGATCATGCAGCTCTCGGTGCCCACGATCGGCCCCACGGACTCCGACCAGCGCCAACCGGGTTCGAAGGTGGCCACGGCGAAGTCCAGCCCGGTCAGGTGGAGGGCTTCGAGGTGGCCGCGGGGGAAGTCGCGCCGTTCGTCCGGCTTCTCGACCGTCTTCACTTCCAGCATGACGGTGTCCTCCCTTCCGGCCGCTGACCGCGACCGGGGCCGGCCACCGTCCCCCGGCGGCCTCGGGCGGCACCGGCGCTGCGGCGGCGACCGTACCCCATGGCTCCATGGTCGGCCTCGCGTCCCGGCACCGCCATTCGGGTGCGGACAACGATGTCGGACCGCCGCTCCCCCTGACGAACGGGCCGCTTCCCGCGTCCGCCCCTAGGCCCGGGCGGTGACGGGGGCCGTTCGCTCCGCACGGCGTACGGTGAACACCGCCGCGGCGTAGCCGAGGTCGAGCAGGAAGCAGCCGACGTACAGGTAGTACATGAGGGCCGTGTCGTGCCGGGGCACCCGGTCGGGGTCGGTGAGCATCGACAAGGAGGCGCAGGCCGTGCCGAGGAGCTTGGTCAGCGCGATGCCCGGGGACTGACCGCGCGTGCCCCGACGGGCGGCGAGCATCGCGAGGAACATGCCGGACATCGCGAGGTTGCTGCCGAACGCGGTGATGGCACCGCCGCCCGCCTCGAACTGCTCCGAGGCGTAGTTCATGCCTGGGTAGGCCAAGGCGAGCAGCGCGGCGAGGGCGGGCAGGAACAACCGGTCGGGCAGGTACGGGAATTCGGACCGTCCGAAGCGTACGAGGGTGTAGCCGACGGCGAGGTCGAAGCAGAACCAGACGATGTTGACGATGTGCGCGACCCCGGACGGGGGCCGTACGAACGCGAACGTGAACTCCCAGCTGATGTTGGTGGCGAAGGCGACGACGGGCATCCCGAAGGTGCGCTCCCGCAGGCCTGTGCGCACCAACAGCACATAGGCCGCCGTCCAGAACGCTCCCGTGCCGAGCAGGAACGCCGTGTGCATGGTTACCCCCGTCAACGTCAACCGGCCGTCCAGCGCGCGCCGGTGACTACTCTGGCACGGTGACAGCCACCGACACAGGCGTGATCGCGACAGACGACACCGCGGACCCGCGCCTGCGCCCGGCCGGCGCCGACGGGCGGGCGGCCTGGGAGTGGTTCATGGAACTGGACGAGGCCCTCACGGCCCTCGGCGAAGGTGCCGACCGTAGGCTGGCGTACCGGATGTCCCACCCGATCACCCGAAGGTGACCATGTACACGACCTCGCTCGGTGCCGACGGCGCCGAGTTGTGCCCCCTGCAGCCCTGGCAGGCCGAGGAGTTCCTCGCCCATGTGGACCGTGGCCGGGAGTTCATCGGCCGGTTCAACGGGCTGCCGGACGTGGTCACGGATCCGGCGGCCGCCCGGGCGTTCCTGATGGCGTACGCCCACAGGGAGGCGGACGACGCGGGGCTCATCCGGGGGATCCGGCTCGACGGCACGCTGGTCGGGGCGGTGATCCTGCGCCGGTTCGACGTCGCACAGGGCACCGCGGAGGCGGGCTGCTGGCTGGAGCCGGCCGCGGTGGGGCGGGGTCTGGTGACCCGGGCCGCGCGCCTGCTGATCGACTGGGCGATCCGCGAGCGCGGCATCCACCGGGTGGAGTGGTGGGTGTCGGCGGGCAACGCGCCCAGCATCGCGGTCGCCCGGCGGCTCGGTATGCGCAAGGAGGCGGTCCTGCGGGAGAGTTACCTGTACCGGGGCGAGCGGCACGACGAGGAGATCTGGTCGGTGCTGGCGCCGGAGTGGACGGGTGGTCCGGGGATCACCGGCGCGTGACGGTCGACGAGCTGCGCGCCGCGCGAGCTCCCACATGACGGTGCCGGCGCGGGCCCGGTACGGCTGGTCGTGCGACCCGGCGCAGGCGCCCACGCGGCGGTGACGGCGAGCGCGGTCCGGTACGGCTACCAGGTGCGCGCCTCGCGGAGCAGGAGCGTGCGCACGCGCGTCACGTCCGGGTTGTCGGACGCGCCGGGGCGCTGGACCAGGAAGCCGGTGTTGATCGGCGGGTCCTCCGGCTCCAGCAGGGCCACGAGCGTGCCGGACTCCAGCAGGTCCCGGCACAGATAGCGGGGCACCACGCTGAAGCCCGCCCCGGCGGCCACCACCGCGAGCACTCCGCGCAGGTCGGGTACGGTCACGGCGGCGGTGCGGGACAGGCGCCGGCCGAAGACGTGCCGCCAGTAACGGCGGGCGATCGGCAGATCCTCGGCGTAGGTGACGAGCGGGACGTCGTGCAGCGCGGCGGGCCCGTCGACGGTCAGCCGGTCCACCAGTCGCTCGGCCCACACCGGCGCGGCGACGAGCACGAACTCCTCGTCGCTGAGCGGGACCGCGTGCAGGGTGCGGCCCCGGGGGCGGGTGGTGGCGATCACCAGGTCGTGGCGGCCCGCGCGCAGTTCCTCCAGCAGCGGATCGGTCAGCCCGGTCGACACACGCAGCCGTACGCCCTCGGCGACCAGGGGGGCGAGGGCCGGCAGGGCGGTGGTGCACAGCAGTTCGGCCGGACCGGCCAGATGAACCGGCTCGCGGCGCGCACCGGCCGGCGGCGTAGGTCCCGCGACGGCGGCCAGCTCGTCCAGGGGCGCGGCGATCCGGACCGCGAGTTCGTCGGCGACCGGGGTCGGCGCGACCCCGCGCGGCAGCCGCTCGAACAGTTCCCGGCCGGTCTGCCGTTCCAGCGCGCGCATCTGCGTCGTCACCGTCGGCTGGGACAGCCCCAGCAGCCGGGAGGCGCCGGTGAAGGAGCCGGAGCGGTACACCGCGAGGAAGGTGCGCAGCAGGTTCAGATCAAGGGAAGCGGTCTCCACGGTCCGAGTATTCACCGGCCGGTATTCCCCGGCACCCATAGGAGATCCGATACCAGGCATTCGGTGTTCCATTGGTTGCCTATCGGTTGCCTCGCCTACGTTCTCTGTCGGAAACCCAAGCTCCGGGAGAGGAAACCCATGTCGAAGATCCTGTTCGTGCTGACCGGCGCCGACCACTGGACGCTCGCCGACGGCACCCTGCACCCGACCGGCTTCTGGGCCGACGAGGCCGTGGTCCCCTACCGCGCGCTCAAGGCCGCCGGTCACGAGATCGTGGTCGCCACGCCGGGCGGTGTGGTGCCCCAGGTCGACCGGGCGAGCCTCGCCCCCGAGGTCAACGGCGGTCAGGAGAACGCCGAGAGCGTCAAGCGCGCTCTGGAGGAGATGACCGAGCTGCGCGCGCCGGTCAAGCTCGCGGAGGTGGACCTCGACGACTTCGCCGCGGTCTTCTACCCGGGCGGGCACGGTCCGATGGAGGACCTGGCCGTCGACGCCGACTCGGGCCGGCTGCTCGTGGCGGCCCTCGACTCGGGCAAGCCGCTGGCCGTCGTCTGCCATGGACCGGCCGCGCTGCTCGCCGCGGTCCGGGCCGACGGCGCCAACGCCTTCGCCGGCTACCGGGCGACGGCCTTCACCAACGAGGAGGAGACGCAGGCCGGATTCGCCGGGCGGGCCAAGTGGCTGCTCCAGGACCGGCTGGCCGAGGCGGGCATGGACATCCGGACGGACCAGCCTTGGGCGCCGCACGTGGTGACCGACCGCAATCTGATCACCGGGCAGAACCCGGGCTCCGCGGGTCCGGTCGCGGAGGAACTGCTGAAGAAGCTGGGCTGAAGAAGCTGGGCTGAAGAAAGCTGGGCTGAAGGAGCGGAACCGGGGACCGGGCAGGACGGGCCCGGAAAATTCGCCGGTCATCGCCTGCAACCTCGGCCGGGGTCGGACGTCTGTCCGAGTGGAGGCCTCCACTTCGACCAGATGTCCGACCGAACGACCGAAGGAACCCATGTCCGCACACCGTGCATCCCGCCCCAGCCGTCCCCGCAGGCTGCGTGCCGTCCTGGGGGTCTCCGCCGTAGGCGCGGCCCTGGCCGTCGTCGGCACCGTGACCGCCCAGGCGGCCCAGGGCGGCAGCCACGCGACCCCGTCCCCCGTGCCGTCGCCGGCGCACACGGCGACCCCGTCACCGGTGCCCTCGCCGCCGCTCCACACCGCCGCTCCTCGGCCCGTCCCGGCGACCCCGAGGCCCGTACCCACCACTTCGCGCCCCGTGCCGGCCACTCCGACCCCGGTGCCGGCACCGACGAACGCCACCCCCAGCCCCGTACCGTCGACTCCCCCGCACGCAACCCCGAGCCCCGTACCGTCGACTCCCCCGCAGGCCACGCCCAGCCCCGTACCGTCATCTCCCCCGCGCGCCACCCCGAGCCCCGCGCCGGCTCCGGCGCGGCCCGGCCACGGTCCGCACCGCGGTATCGCCACTCCGGCGCCGGTTCCGCAGCACCACTGAGCAGCACCTCTGAGCAGGGGCCGGAAGCGGGCCGTCGCGTCGGCGGCGCCCCGCTTCCGGCTCCGGGAGACCCATGACGACAGCCACACCACCGACGGCCCTGCCCTGGGATCAGGCACCCGGGATCGCGTACCACCCCGCACCCTGGCGGCGGTTCACGCGGGCGCTGCGCACCCGCCTCCTCGCGCGCGCCCGTACGGACACTCCCGCCGATCCGACACGCCACGGAACGGGCACCGGCTGCGCCGCGGTCCCCCTCCTCCGGCCCGAACAGCCGCCCGGCATCGAGGAGTTGTACCACCACCGCCGGCTCTCCCTGGTCCGGCTGGCCGTGCTGCTGGTGGACGACCTGCCCACGGCCGAGGACGTCGTCCAGGACGCCTTCACCGCGCTGTTCCGCCGGCACGGTCACCGGCTCGCCTCGCTCGACGACCCGGAGGCGTACCTGAGGACCAGCGTCGTCAACGCGGCCCGCTCGGTGCTGCGCCGGCGCAGGACCGTACGGGCTCACACCCCGGAACCCGAGCAGCACGCGCCGGCCCCGGAGGAGGACGTGCTGCTCCACGAGGACCACCAGGAGGTGCTGGCGGCGCTGCGCACGCTGACCCGGCGGCAGCGGGAGGTGCTGGTGCTGCGCTACTGGTCGCATCTGAGCGAGGCGCAGATCGCGGCGACGCTCGGTCTGTCGCGGGGCGCCGTCAAGTCCACGGCCAGCCGGGCCCTGGACGCCCTCGGCCGACGTCTGGAGGGCCTGCGATGAACGACTCCGCTACCGGCACCGCACAGACCCCGGTCGAGGAACGGCTGCGGGCCGCACTGGCCGCGCGGGCACACTCCGTCGGCCCCGCCGACCTGCGGCCGCTGCGCCCGCCGACCGGCGTGGTACGGCCCCGCCGGGTGCTGCTGCGCCGGGCCGTCGTGGGCGCGCTGGCGCTGGCCGCCGTGGCCGCGCTGGTGTTCTTCATGGTGCGCGGTGGCCCGTCCCGGCCGACCGAGCCGGCCCGTCCCCCGCACCCGACGACCGACACGCCGACCCCGGTTCCGAGCCCGGTCGCCTCGTCCACGGCGGAGCCGTCCCCGAGCTCGCCGCACTCGTGACTCCGGCGGGGCCGAGGCGAGACTCTTCGAGTGAAAAAACCGGAGCAAGGCCAGCCGACTGGCGGTTCGCCGATTGTCGGGGGATATCCAAAGCATATGTTCGGCTTCAGTGCTCACAGCGGCGGCACCCGTGCACTGAGTTCGTCCACATCTGCCACAGACCACAAAGCCGAGAGGAACAGTCATGCGCCTGATTCGTTGCGCTCTGGCTTCCGCAACGGTGGCGGCTTCCGCCTCAGCCATCGGCCTGCCCCTCTTCTTCACGGACTGGATGCCCCAGAGTTCCGATGCCACGCAGGTCCGCATGGTCAGCGCCCACGGCATCTCGCGGAGCACATCCGAGTCGCCCCAGCCACCCTTCGCGAATCCAGGCCCGCAGGCATCGGTACCCCCCTGCTACAGCTACGGCGGCCCCTACTGCGGCTGGGTGGCGACATACTGGGGCGGCTGCGACAAGGAGTGGGGCCTGAGCTACGGCATCAAAGACCCCAATTTGATCTGCCGCCACGACCCCCGCCCGAGCCCCTCGGCCTCACCCAGTCCCTCGGCAACGGCGTCCTCCGGCCAAATCGGCGGTTCCTCGGCCAGACTCAGCCGCTTAGCGAGGCCCCACCGCTTGGCCAGGCCCCACCGCTCCGCCAAGCCCAAGCCCACGGCCACTTCCAGCCCCCTCGGGCACGTCGGCCACCACCGGAAGCAGCAGTCCCTCCCGACCAGTCCCGCCGAGAGCCCTCCGGCGACCAGTGACAGCGGCGGTGCGCGCCCACCGGCGGCGGTCGAACCGCAGGCGCTGCCGACGGAAGAAGCCCTGCTCGGCTCTCGCCCCGGTCTCCACACCGCGGACGGCCGGCCGGTACCGGACCCTGACAGCCGGGCAGACTACACAGCGAGTCTTCTCCAAGCCGTGAATCCGGCTGCGGGGGAACGCATCTCCTCCATCACGTGCGCGGCTGGACTGTGGCCGTGCCGCGAGCCCGCGCGCTGACTTGCCGTCCACGGCGAGCGGGTCCTGACCGGCGGGCACGCAGGCAGACAGTGACCCATCGTCTTCCGGGACCTTCTCCGGCCTCATCCGGGCTGTCAGAATGCCGCCATGCACACTCGGGGGGATGCGCAGCCGTGCCTGCCGCTGTTCGCAGCCGGGCCGGTCGGGGGGATCGCGGCTGCGGCGGCGACGCTGCTGATCGCGCTGTCGGGCCGCTACGGCTTCCACCGCGACGAGCTGTACTTCCTGCTCGCCGGCCGGCACCCGGCCTGGGGCTACCCGGACCAGCCGCCGCTCACCCCGCTGCTCGCCAGGCTCGGCGCGGAGCTCTGCGGCTCCACTCCGACCGGCGTGCGGATCCTGCCCGCACTGCTCACCGCGGTCACGATCACGCTCACCGCGCTGATCGCCCGAGAGCTGGGCGCCGGACGCGGCGGACAGGTACTCGCGGCAGCAGCCGCGGCCTGCTCGGGCTATACGCTCGGCATCGGCCACCTGCTGTCCACCGCGACCTTCGACCTGACGGTCTGGGTGGCGATCATTCTGCTGACGCTCCGACTGCTGCGCACGGGCGAATTCCGCTGGTGGCCTTCGCTGGGAGCGTTGGTCGGGATCGGGCTGCTGAACAAGCTGCTGGTGCTGGGGCTGTTGCCGGCCCTGGCGCTGGGCGCGCTGACGGCCGGACCGCGCGGCTTGTTCGTACCGCGTCCGCGCGCGCTGCTGGGCCCGCTGACCGCCCTCCTCGCCGCGCTGCCCTTCGCGATCCCGACCCTGTGGTGGCAGGCCGTGCGCGGTTGGCCCGAGCTGACGGTAGCTCACGGGATCAGCGCCGATGTCGGAATCGTTGGGCGCCTGCTCGCCCTGCCGATGCAACTGCTCCAGTTCTCCCCGGTGCTGGCACCGCTGTGGCTGACCGGGCTGAGCCGGCTGTTGCGCCGACCGGAGCTGCGCTGGGCCCGGCCGGTCGCGGTGGCCTGGGTGGTGCTGTGCCTGCTGGTGCTGGCCGGCGGCGGCAAGGGGTACTACGCGATTCCGCTGCTGTACGCGATCAGCGCCGCCGGCTGCGAGCCCTACGCCCACTGGGTGCGCGAGCACCGCGTCAAGCTGGCGGGCGGACTGCTCGCGGCCCTGCTCACCAGCGCCCTGGCCGCCCTGCCGGTGCTGCCCGCGTCGGCGCTGACCGTGCCGATGGCCGTTGACCCCGACCTCGGCGAGGAGGTCGGCTGGCCACAGCTCGCACGCGCCACCGCCACCGGCTGGGAGGCGATCCCCGCCGACCAGCGGGCCACGGTCGTGTTGCTGACCGCGAACTACGGCGAGGCCGGGGCCATCGCACAGTACGGGCCCGCCCTCGGCCTGCCCGCACCGTACTCCGGCCACATGGGCCTGCACGCCTGGGGCCCGCCGCCGGCCATCGCCACCGGGCCGGTGCTGCTCGTCCACCCGGCGGACCATCCCGAGTTGGAGCAGCACTTCACCGCCTGTCACACGGTGGCGCGCGTCGACAACGGGCACGGCACCGCGAACCAGGAGCAGCACGCGGCCGTGGTGCTCTGCGCAGGGCCGGACCGGCCATGGCCCGTGCTCTGGCCGCTGCTGCGCCGGTACTGATCACTCGGCAGAACGACGCCGGCGAAGCCAGGCCATGGCCAGCATTCCCAGAATCATCAGCAAACCGCCGGCCGCGATCACGATGTGCTTCGCGCTCAGAAGGCCGGCGCTCCAGCCGGCATCCGCGGTATCACTCGGAACAGAGGGAATGGCGTGCCCCGGGGCGAGACTCTCCTGCCCACCCTGGCCGTTTTGATGCTGGCCCCCCTTCTGGGGCAACGGGGAGCTGGACGAGTCACTCCCATCGGCGCCTGCACCACCATGTCCACGAGCACGGTCCCCGCGGTCACCGTCGTCGTTGTCGCAGTGGGTGGCCGGGAAAGGAAAGTGTCGCTTGTGGTTGTCGAAGGCCTTCACCTCGAAGCGCGGGTGCACCCTGAAGAAGTCACGGATCGCAAACTCGTACTGGCCGGAGGTCTGCGTGGGATAAGTGACGTTCAAATACGTCGAGATAGTAAAGCTGTCCCACGGTGCTGTCGGCGACGAGGACGAGGGTTCCGAGGGCCCTTGGAGGACGAGAGCCTCGGGCCCACGCCGGCCATTGGTCAGAATCGCCCTCAGGCCCTTCTCGATGAGCACGACACGGCGTCGGCTGTAGCAGTCACGCCAGGGATCGTGGTGACCGTGGTCATCGCGGTCACCGTCCCCTTCATGGAGCCGCAGGGAGCCGGGGGCGTGCAGTGCGGACGCCTGCGCGGCGACACCGGCCGTCGGGGACACGAGGGCGATAGCCGCACCCGCCAGCGGCGCTGCAACCCAGGGACGAAGACTCATTCGATGACCTCCACGGGCGGCGGACGCAGGCGACCGCCTGCTGCTCGACATATCCGCATCTCAAATGAAGTTAAGAGAAATCAACTCGCCACATCGAGAACATCCTCGTGGAGCCGTACTCCTTGTCACTCAACCGAGGCAGTCGCATGGGCCGACTGCGCGTCCGGCTTACTCGCGCCACGCGCTCCGCGACGGAGGCGACGAGGACCCCCGAATGTAAGTCAGATGCTTGACTTAACAAAGGAAAAATGCGGGTTTCCGTGCTCACCGGTCCGCCTTGCACACCGCTAAGTTGGGCGGCATGAGCAACCTAGACCGCGCGCCCGTGCCCAGTGTCTGCGGTGGCCGTGGATTCGTCGTCGCCGAGCCCGTCCGCGAACTGCTGAGCCCCCGTCATATGAAGCTGGGCGAGTCGACCGAGGTGCGCCGGCTGCTGCCGAACCTCGGCCGTCGCATGATCGGCGCGTGGGCCTTCGTCGACCACTACGGCCCGGACGACATCGCCGACGAGCCCGGTATGCAGGTCCCGCCGCATCCGCACATCGGGCTGCAGACGGTCAGCTGGCTGCACGAGGGCGAGGTGCTGCACCGCGACTCGACGGGCGGCCTGCAGACGATCCGGCCCAGAGAGCTGGGTCTGATGACGTCGGGCCGCGCGATCAGCCACTCCGAGGAGAGCCCGCGTCCGCACGCCCGGTTCCTGCACGGCGCCCAGCTGTGGGTCGCGCTGCCCGACGAACACCGGCACACCGAGCCGAAGTTCGAGTACCACCCGGACCTGCCCACGGTCACCGCGCCCGGCCTGACCGCCACGGTGATCCTCGGCCACCTCGACGGCTCGGCCTCACCCGGTACGACGTACACCCCGATCGTCGGCGCCGACCTCGCCCTCACCCGGGGCACCGACGTACGCCTGCCGCTGGAGCCCGACTTCGAGTACGGCGTACTGGCCATGTCCGGCGAGGTACACGTGGACGGCGTGCCGGTGCTGCCCGGCTCCCTGCTCTACCTCGGCTGCGGCCGCTCCGAACTGCCGCTGCGCGCCGAGTCGGACGCCGGGATCATGCTGATGGGCGGCGAGCCGTTCGCGGAGGAGCTGATCATGTGGTGGAACTTCGTCGGACGCACCCACGACGATATCCAACAGGCCCGGGAGGACTGGATGAGCGGGTCGAGATTTGGGGAGGTGAAGGGGTACGACGGGGCTCGGCTGCCTGCGCCGGAGCTGCCGCCGGTGCCGTTGAAACCACGCGGAAGGGCGCGCTGACCTGGGCGTATCCGGTCTTCCGGTCAGGTAGGTCGGAGACGATCTCGCCGCCCGCCTCGCAAAGAGTATCTGTGGCGGCTAGGCCATCGGATGCTGCCGCACGGACACCTCCGAGGGCATCTCACGCCAACGTGTGGGCACCTGAAGGCCGCTTTGGCCGGACGAATGCTGACCCAATGCTGACTTTACTGACAGGTAGTCAGGGCAGGGCCAAGCTGTGTGGTCGTCGCGTGGAGCCCCCCCGATCCCGAAGCGGTGGGCGGTCGAGCGGACCTACGGCTGGCTGATGCTGCACCGGCGTCTCGCCCGCGACTACGAGCCTCTGTCCGCCCGCTCCGAAGCCATGATTCACCTTGCCATGACCGACCTCATGGCCCGCCGCCTGACCAGCGAGAACACCATCTCCTTGCGCGACCCGACACCACAGACCAAACACCGGATTCCGGGATAAAACACCGGGATGAAACGACCTCCAAGAGACGGGGCGTCTCGCTGTCAGTGCCGTCGAATAGGTTCTGTCGTTCGGCCCGAGGGGTGGGCCGCCGAACTGGAGGACTCGTCGCCGTGAGCATCCACCTACACCTTCGCGCCGTCGCGGAGTCCGAGATCCGGGACGATCACACGTGGCTTGCGGCGTTCATGTCCAAGGCTTGGGACAACCACCCCGACGAGTACGCAGTGGGTATCGCCGACTCGATCGACAAGGTCTGGAACTCCGTCAATGACCTCTACGCCGCAGCCGATGTCCTCGAAGCAGACGCCGAGAAGCCCTGGACGCTGCCGATTTACGGCGGCCGACCGGTGGCACACAGCGCCGACGCCGACCCCTCCAACCCGCCTCTGATGATTCTGGAGCCGCCTGGGGTGTCACGGGCCGCAGACTTCCTCGCGCGTGTCTCTTTCGACGAGTTGTGGAACGTCGCCAGCATCAAGCTCGTCGGCTGCGGCAGCGACGAGCCGCAGGCCAGGCAGGAGTTCCTCGACCACCACAGAGACCTCCAAGGGTTCTACGGGCGGGCGGCTGCAGCAGGCCACGCCGTGGTCAAGGCGGTATGGGCTTGAGAGGTGGTCACCTGCCGGTTACAGCCGCTCGTTGATGGCTGCGACCTGCACGGTTGCCGCACAGCGGACGGAGGGTTTATGAGTCATTGTCAAGATCTGTGGATCGGGCCGGGCTGAGGCGGCTTGGTTGACGACGAGGACGTCCAAGGCCAGGTCCTGGCCCTGCTGGCGGGCCTGGTACAGGAGGCTGCGGATGAGCTGGCTGCCCATGCCTCGTCCCTGGTGGTCGGGGTGGAGCTCGATCCGTGCCAGGTAGATCTCGGTGGGCCGGTGCTCGACGTGGAGCATGCCTGCATCGGCGCCGTCGGCGGTGATGATCTGCCATCGGCCGGGGATGAACGCGCGGGCGTGGAAGTCGCGTTGAATCTGTTCGTCCCAGCCCCAGACGGCCGTGACGTAGGTGCCCATGGCGGCTTTGTGTAACTGGAAGCAGTACTCGCTGTCCGCGGAGGTGGCCGGCCGCAGGCCGATGGCCGTCATGCCGCTCGCTCCGTGGGCCGTTCGATCAGCAGGCCGCCTTCGGAGCGCGCCCCGGCGCGGACGAGGGCGACGAGGTGGGATGCGTTCACGGCCCGCGACCGCTGCTGGGCGGACTCGACGAGCTTGGAGATCATCGCCAGGGCTGCGGTGGGGGAGCCGGCGGCACTGGTGACCTTGGTGCGCAGCCGGACGGTGGAGAAGGTCGACTCGATGGGGTTCGGGTCCGCAGGTGGATCCAGTGCCCGGCCGAGACGTCGTAGAACGCCGGCGGTAGGCCCACGACTCGCCCGATTCGCGGGAGGCGTCTTTGGCCGGGACCAAGTTCCTTGAAGCCCTCGGCACGGACCCCGATGAGCGCCAGGACGCAGGTCTTGGCCTCCTCGCTGCACCGCGGCGGCAGGCTCGCCGAGGAGAACCGCTTGCGCTCGCCCCGTGGCCTCGTCAAGCGCTTGTCGTTCACCGCCGGTGCCTTCACCTCGACCGTCCCGGACGCGGTGGTAGGGGCCAGCGCGTCCGGCCTCTTTGCTTGAAGTTGCTTCAAAGCCGCGGATATGATGCACAAACAATCATCGACTTCACCTTACTGCGCTGCGTTCAGTACCCCGCCCATGCCGGCCCCTTGGCACCCTGACCTCGGAGGATCCATGCCTCTCGCAGCCATCGGCCCCCTTCTCACCGCGGCGGCCGCGGAGCGGAGCGCCGTCGCGGCGTTCGATGTCGTCACCCTCGAACACGTCCAGGCTGTCGTCGCGGGCGCCGAGGCGATGGGGTCCCCGGTGATCGTGCAGATCAGTGAGGCCGTCGTGGAACACCACGGGGGCCAGCTGCCGCCGCTGGCGCGGGCCGCCGCGGATGCGGCGCGCAGCGCTGCGGTGCCGGTGGCGCTCCACCTGGACCAGGTACGGCGAACCACGCTGCTCGCCCAGGCAGCGCACTGCGGTTTCGGCTCGATCACGTATGACGCGGCCCGGCTGCCATATCCCGAGCAGGTCGCCGTCACCCGCGATGTCGTGACCTGGGCGCACGAGCAAGGACTGCACGTGGAGGCGGAATTGGGCCGTGGCCGCGCCACTGCACCGGAGGCGGCCCAGGTTTTCACAGCGGCCACCGGAGTGGACGCGCTGGCAGTGGTCTTGCCCGCGCCGCATGCGAGAAGTTCCCATCAGGTGGGCACCCACGGCCGATCAGCCGCGGCCGGACGCCTCGACCATGAACTGCTCGACGAGCTGCGGGCCGTCCTCGGTATACCGCTCGTGTTGCGCGACTCGGCTGGGCTGTCCGACGAGGAGTTGAGGAACGCAGCGCACTGCGGCATCGTCAAGATCGCAGCCGGCGCCGCACTCGACCGCGCGATGACGGAGGCGGTACGAAACCGTCTCCTCTCCGACGCGGGCGCCGGTCCACGTGACTGGCTCGCCGACGGCCGCGAGGCCATGGCGGCGGCGGTCGCCAGGTTCATCGGAGCCCTCGGCTCGACGGACACAATCCCCGTGCCGGCAGGCCGCGCCTGATCAGCGCCACGCGGCCAAGGCACAGGAGCAACACCCGCTCAGACGCACATGCTGCACACATCCCAGCACGTCTCATTCTCGATGCGGAGGAGTTCCCGTGCTCCAGCCACCACGCGTCCGACAACCGCGCCGTCACCGCGACGTCCCCCGCCTCGCACGGCGCCGGTTCGCCCGTCCCCACACCATGCTGACCGCCCTGGCGGCGGCGCTGATATGTCTGCCGCTGACCACCGTCACGGCCGCGCATGCCTCTCCCACCGCCACGTCCGGCGACGGCAGACCGCTGGCGCTCACCCCACCCATGGGGTGGAACGACTGGGCCCACTATCAGTGCGGTGTCACCGAGCAGATCGTCACCGCCAACGCCGACGCCCTGGTGGCCACAGGCCTCGCCGCCAAGGGCTACGACACGGTGACCGTGGACGACTGCTGGATGGCCAGGTCCCGGGATGCGAATGGTGACTTGGTGGCCGATCCGGTGAAGTTCCCGCACGGCATGGCCTGGCTCGGCTCGTATCTGCACGCGCGCGGACTCAAGTTCGGTATCTACGAGGACGCCGGATCGTCGACCTGCGGCGGCTACCCCGGCAGCGGTCGGTCCCAGGGCGGCGGCCCCGACCACTTCGCCAAGGACGCAGCCGCGTTCGCCGCCTGGGGTGTGGACTACCTCAAGCTGGACGGCTGCAACGTGTACGTGGCGCCGGGCCAGACGCAGGAGCAGGCGTACAAGCAGGCCTACGACGACCAGGCGGCGGCGCTGCGGGCCTCCGGCCGGGACATCGTGTTCTCCGAGTCGGCGCCCGCATACTTCCAAAGCGGCGAGTGGGGCAACCCCACCTGGTTCGACGTGCTGTCGTGGGTCGGTTCCGACGGCCAGTTGTGGCGGGAAGGCACGGACATCGCCACGTACGACCCCGCGCGGCCGAACACCAGCCGGTGGTCCAGCGTGCTCGGGAACTACGGCTACAACCGGTGGATCGGCCGCTACGCCTCACCGGGGAACTGGAACGACCCTGACTTCCTGATCGCGGGCGCCGGCGGGCTCACCGACGACGAGTCGCGCAGCCAGGTCGCCCTGTGGTCGATGATGGCCGCCCCGCTGATCCTCTCCTCGGACGTCAACCGCCTCACTCCTGCCGCGCGGTCGGCACTCGGCAACACCGACCTGATCACGCTGGACCAGGACCCGTTCGGGCGGCAGGCGGGCGTGGTCTCCACCGACGGCAGCACCGACGTGCTGGCCCGACCGCTGGCGGGCGGCGACCGGGCCGTGGCCGTCCTCAACCGTGGCTCCTCCGCCCGCACGATCACTACCCCGCTCGCCGAGATCGGACTGCCGGGATGTTCCGTGACCGCCAAGGATCTGTGGACCGGGACGAGTTCGACCGTCGGCAGCGCCCTGACCGCGACCGTCCCCGCGCACGGCACCGCGATCTGGCGGCTGACCCCGGGCCGCGACTGCGGCGCTGCGGTGCCCACCGGGCAACTCACCGGCAACGGCGCCAAGTGCGCGGACGTGACCGGCAGCGGAACCGCCGACGGCACCCCGGTGATCCTCTACACCTGCACCGGCAACCCCAATCAGCGCTGGACAGCCGGTGGCGACCGTACGTTGCGTTCGCTCGGCAAGTGCATGACCGCCGCCGGTACCTCCGCCGGCAGCCCCGTCGTCCTTTCCACTTGCTCCGGCGCCCCCACCCAGGTCTGGACGGCAAGGCCGGACGGTACCCTCGTCAACGCGGCCGCGTCGCTCTGCCTCGACGTCGAAGGCGGTGGCACCGCCGACCTGACGAGGCTCGACACCTGGACCTGCGGCCACCTGCAGGCCAACCAGGTGTGGGCGATGCCGAACTGATCAAGGTCGTGATGGAGCGGCTGCCGCGAGCTGTGAGGCGCGCCGCAGCCGCACCGCTTCCGCGACGTGCACGAACGTCAACTGCTGCGGCGATGGGATCAAGGTCCAAGTCCGCGGAAGTGAGCGCCGACTGCGGGGTCACAGCGCGGTGGCGCGCCTACGCACCAGGAGGTTTTGGGTCCCCAGGCCCATCGCCAGGTACGCGTACAGCGACGCGGTCCCCAGGAATCCGGTCCCGGCCGCTTGGTCGATCCACACCGCAAGCCCGGTGTGCACGGCGACCGAGGCGAGCCACAGTCCGGTCGTCGCCACGGTCCCCTTGCGCAGCACCTCGCCCTGGGGCTCACGCCAGACCCGTACGGTCCGGGCCCTCACCGCGCCGAACACCGCCGCGACGGCCAGGCTGGCCACCAGGAGGACGACGGGCAGCGTGGTCAGCGAGTGGTCCTTGACGACCGAGGCGATACCCAAGGCGATCAGGGCGGTACCCAGGACGCCGAGGATCACCGGGGCGATGAGCGAGCCGTTGCGTCGCACCGGACGCGTGCGCAGCTGCTGTCGCACCACCAGGCCGACGACCACCAGGGCTATGACGAGACCCCCGCCGTTCGTGTTCTGCATGCCAACTCCCCGTTATTACACTGCCGTTTGCGACAGCATCCGCACTGATCATTATGCTGGGACACACCATGGCGCCGGGACTCGCCGGAGGGTGATGGGCACGTCTGCCTTCCCTCAGCGGAGATCACCGAAGCCTGACAGAAGGGGCCCCGTACTCCTCCTGATGCCGCCACGGTCCGAGTGTTGCGTCATACAAATCAGGGTGCGTGTATTGAAACTGCAGTCATCGGATCGTAAGGTCTCCGTCAGGTGATTCAAGGTCAGCGGCCATGCCTTGCCGACATCCCTCGGCGCACGGCGAGTCCGCACTGGCAGCTGTCGCGCCCCAGGCGGCCCCCTGCGAAATCCCTTGCGCCCGCAACGTTCCTGCAATTCGACGGACGGCCACTACGAGGAGTCGGAACATGGCCGCTTCACGCAGACACCGACGACTGAGACCTCGGGCATGGCAGGTCGCCCTGCTGACGCTGCTCATGCTGATCCCGGCCGCATCAGCATCGGCTGGCGCCGGCACCCTCTCCCTCGGCCAGACCATATCTCGGCACCCTCGTCAAGGGAGCGAACATGCCGACTGGCCCACCTCCTCGTGGTGGCGGCGGGGCCGTCGTACCCATGACCGGTCTGCTCGGCTCAACCGGTTCCAGCCAGGACCTGTCCGGCCGATCTCTGCGGGTGGTGCGGTTTCATCTCGTTTCCGGTAAGTCTGGCGCTGCCGTGCTGGATGGCTCGAATTCCCAGTGCGGTGTCTGTTTTCACCTGCATGCAAGAAGCGTGAGCCGTAATTTCCCGCACTTGCTGTGGTAACCCAGCCTCGTTACCGCTCCGCCTTACTCCGAAGGGCGGAGCAATTGCCCGATGTTCCACTGTCTTGAAAATGGAGGCGATATGACACACCGTGGGGGAAGACCGCTGACCCTGCTGGCAGTGCTCAGCGTGCTGACGGCGCTGCTGATCGCGGGCGCCGTCGGGCTGTGGCCCCGCCAGGACGCGACGGCCGCGGGCGCGGACGGGCGGGCCGTGGCGGCCGAGCTGCGCCACTGGCCGGCTCCCGTCGCCGAGAGGCTCGGCAAGGTCATCGAAGAGCATGCCCACCAGGGCGCGTACGCGGTCTTCGACGCCGACAACACCACCTACCGGTACGACCTCGAGGAGTCCCTGCTTCCCTACTTGGAGATGAAGGGGAAGCTCAAGCGCTCGACGATGGATCCGTCCCTGAAGCTCATCCCCTTCAAGGACACAGCGGTCCACAAGGAGAGCCTCTACAGCTACTACAACCGGCTCTGCGAGATCGACGACCAGGTGTGCTACCCCTGGGCCGCGCAGATCTTCTCCGGCTTCACGCTGAAGCAGCTCAAGGGTTACGTCGACGACCTGCTCGCGTACGGCAAGCCCATCCCGGCCGAGTACTACGACGGTGACCAGCTGACGAAGACTCAGGTCCAGCCGCCGCAGTTCTACCGCGGCATGCAGGAGCTGTACCGCGCCCTGCGGAAGAACGGCATCGAGGTCTACGTCGTCAGCGCCGCCGGCGAGGAACTGGTCCGGGACGTGCTCTCCGACCCCCGGTACGGCTACAACGTCAAGCCGCAGAACGTCATCGGTGTCTCCATGCTGCTCAAGGACCCCGCCACCGGGAACCTGACCACAGCCCGCAAGGAGATCGCCGAGGGCCGCTACGACCCGCGCAAGCTGAGGAACGACAAGCTGACGCCGGCCCTGTGGGCCCCGCTGACCTGGTACGAGGGCAAGCCCGCCGCCATCAACACGTATATCGACCAGTGGCGCAAGCCGATCCTGGTCGCGGGCGACACCCCGGTGAGCGACGGCCCGATGCTCTTCCACTCCACTGATGTGGAACACGACGGTACCCGGATCTGGGTCAACCGCAAGGACAAGTACTTCGCGCAGATCCAGGACATGCAGAAGACCAACGCGGCCCGGCAGCAGGAGCTCGGCCAGCCGGTGACAGCCGACAAGAACTGGCTCGTCGTCAAGCCGGAGGACATCCGCTGACGTACAGCTACACCACGCGGGACGGGCGCACGCCCGTCCCGCGCTGTGTCCGGGTCGTTGATGGACCGCCGAGCGTTGCCCCTGCTCAACCGATGAAAGCCGGCGTCGACGCCGCGCTCGCCAGCCGCTGTGGTCTCCCGCTGCCATCGGCCGGCACGGCCCACAGGTCCGTCCCGAATTTCCCGGGCCTGGCATAGACGAGGGTGGTGTCCGTCGCCCACACCGCCTGATCGTCAATGCTGCTGTGTTCGGCCGTTGCAGTCTCCGTCTTGGTCCGCAGGTCCAGCACATACAGCCGCCAGGGCGAGTCGGCCGGCAGGCCGGGCACCCGCTTCTTGTAGGCGATCCGGGTGCCGTCCGGGGAGAGCGAGGGGCATTCCACATTGCTGTGCACAGTGGTCAGCGTGTGCGCCGCGATGTCGCCTGCCGCCAGGTAGGTCTGCCCGCGGGTGTACACCGTGGCGTAGAAGTGGCCGTCGTCGGCGAAGGTCACGCCCCAGACGTTCACATCGAGGGAGCGGTACCAACTGCCGTCCACCTTCAGGTCGTACTCCTCCAGGTTGTCCTGCAGCTTCCAGGTGCGGGTGTCCAGGATGGATGTACGCGTGGAGAAGGCTGTGGCGCCGTAGGAGTCCCCGGTGACGAAGACCGTCCAGGCGACCAGGTGCCCCGACGGCGAGACCCGGGCCCGGCTGGGGATCCCGGCCAGTGGGTAGCTGCGCCGCTCGGTCAGCCGTTCGTCGAGGACCACCGCTCGGTAGCCGTTCCGCAGCGTCCCTTGTGCGCTCTGCAGGCAGATCCCGGTGCCGCCCGCGGCCGAGAAGCGCACGCATTTCATCCCCGACGCAGTGCGCTGTGCGCCCGGCCGTTCGGCGGGCACCGAGACGAGCTCGTCGTGGTGTGGGCCGTAGGCCGTATTGCGGAAGATCATGCGCCGCCCCGCGCCCGGGGGCGCGGCCAGCCATACCCGGCCGTCGGCGACTGCCGGTGTGCCCGGCTGCGCACGACCGCGGCCGCCGGCGCGTTCGGCGGCATGGTGCACGGCGAAGGCGGCGACCAGACCCAGTACGAGAACGGCCGTGAACAAGGTGAGAAGGCGGCCCTTGCGGGTCATCAGGCACTGCCTTTCCGGTGAGGTCGCGTCGGGCGTGCGCAGGGTCGGCTCAGCCAGCGGTAGGCGGTGCGGCTGGAGCCAGGGCGGTTGGGCAACGGCATCACGACACGCTCTCTGCTGTCACTTGGCTGTCGGTGAGGCGCAGTACGACCATCGCGGCCGCTGTGCACAGAGCGAGCCCGCCCGTGGCCGCGGCCAGTGCGATGCCGGTGCCCCAGGCGGACCAGAGGGCACCGAAGGCGAGTGAGCCAGTGAAGCGGGCCAGCGCCTGGCCCGTGCCGACCAGGGCGAGTCCCGCTCCGCGCTGGGCCGGGAGGAGGGTGTCGGCCGCGGCCGCGGCCAGCACCCCGTCGGTGGCGGCATAGAACGCCCCGTGCAACACGAGCACCGGCAGGACCCCCGCCCAGCCGTCGGAGAGCGGCGCCAGCAGCAATCCGTACCCGACGAGCAGCAGCAGATGCCCCATGGCGAAGAGCCGGCGTCCGCCGATCCGGTCGGCGGCCACGCCCAGCGGCATGGCGAGCACCAGGAATACCGCGGCAGTGCCCAGCGGGAGCAGGGGGAGCAGCTGCCCGGGCAGAGCGAGTCGACGCTGGATTAGCAAGTACAGGAAGGAGTCGCTGATCGTGGTCAGCCCCAGCAGTACCGCGCAGGCGGTGAGGCGCCTCAGCCCAGGCAACCTCAACAGCCCCAAGGCGGCCCGCCATCCGCGCTGGGGCCCGGACGGTCGGGCAGCAGCGGGTGTCGTCCGCCGGTGCCCGGGTACGAAGAGCAGCAGGATCAGTACACCGAGCGCGGCAATGCACCCGCTCACCGCGAACACGGCGTCGTAGCCGTCAACTGCCAGGCGCAGCACGGCGAAGGCGGCCAAGGGTCCCAGCAGTGCCCCGGTGGTGTCCATGGTCCTGTGCACACCGAAGGCCCGGCCTCGCTGGGCCGGCTCGGTGGCCAGTGAGATCATGGCGTCCCGGGGAGCGGTGCGCAGCCCCTTGCCGGTGCGGTCCACCGCCAGCACGGCACCGATGAGCGGCGCGGTATGGACGAGCAGGAGCAGCGGCTTGCACAGGGCGGACAGCCCGTATCCCGCGGCGGCCACGGCCTTGTGGCGGTTTCCGCCCTGGTCACCGAGGTATCCGCCGAGCAGCCGTACCAGCGCGCCGACGCCGTTGTAGATGCCGTCCAGGAAGCCGAAGCCGAGCGGGGACAGGCCGAGCCCGGCTACCAGGTACAGCGGCATGACGGCGGTGACCATCTCCGACGACACGTCGGTGACCAGGCTGACGGTGCCGAGCGCCAGCACGGTGCCGGGCACGGCAGACCGCCGGCCATGGCCGGCGGGGGTGGGCGAGGGAGGAGTGCTCCGACTGTCGGCGAGGTACAACGGCTTCACCTCCTGGCGTGAGCCGTCCGTGGGGCAATCAGGGTGACGTGAGGGAACCGCTGTGTCGACCCCCTGGAATCAGAAGACCGGCAGGTTCCGACGCGTGGAGCGAGCCGGCGGATCCTGAGGCACGCCCCGGTCCTGGGCCCCGATCCGTCCGACGACCGGGCGCTGTCCGACCTGACTTGTGGTCGCCACCCAGCGCACTCGCCCCGTTCTCGGCAGGGCGGCTGCCGTCGCGCTCAGTGGAGCGCATGACTTCTGCCCTGTCGTTGCGCTATGCGAGTTCGAGTGCATCTATTGAAATAATCGGGTGCCGCAGAGTAAGGTGCGGCCGACCGGTGGCCGGGTCGGCAGTGGCGTTCCGGTGGGACCGCCGAATGAGCGTGGTCCACCTCGACGTCCCCAGCACCCCTCCCCGACCTGGCTACCGTCTCGCGCTGGTGCAGATGCGCGACGCGCCCCGAATCGCGGGCCGGCCGCGTCCCCAAGGTCCCCTGGTGAGCCAACCAAGCTGGGGCCGCAACCGACCTTGTTGTCATGCATGCGCCCCACGTGAGGAGTGGAGACATGGCCGGCTCCCGTAGACACAGACGGTTCAGGCTTCTGTGCTGGTTGTTCACGCCGATAGCGCTGCTCATGGCGTTCAGCGCAGTACCCGCCTCGGCCACTGCGGACACGCTCACCCTTGACAAGACGACGTACATGCAAGGGAACACGATCAACGTCGCCTACACCACCACAGCCAATAACAACAACTGGGTTGGCATCTACAAGGCGGGTGACACGCCCGGATCGGTGAACGCGATCAAGTGGGCGTACGCCCAGAGTTCCTCGGGGTCGCTGACCTTCGCCGTCAGCGGTGCCCCGGGCAAGACCGAGGGGGACAGCAACCAGGCAGCAGGCACCACCCTGATCCCGGGGGAGTATGTGGCCTACCTCCTGCAGAACAACGGCTACGCACAACTGGCGAGCCGCCACTTCTGGGTTGGGCCCACGCTGAGCCTCGACAAGTCCAGCTACACGGCCGGGGAAACCATCACAGCCAAGTACAGCGTGCCGGACCAGTGGGGTCTGTCGAACAACTGGATCGGCATCTACCGAGACACCGACCCCGTTGACAGCTCGCACTACGTCAAGTGGGCCTACGCGCCGGGCGCCTCAGGGACGGCGACCCTCTCGACGAGCGGCCTGGCGTCCGGCGGCTATGTGGCCTACTACCTGTACAAGGACGGATACAGCACCGACCTGGCCACCGACCCCAAACTCGGCGATCTGTACAGCGTCCCGGTGCACTTCTATGTCGGTTCGCCCCCCTCGACGGCGGGCAAGGTTCCGGCCCTCGACCACGTCTTCATGGTCATGATGGAGAACAAGGCGCCCAGCGACATCTTCGGCACGAGCGACAACAAGCCCAACTGCGCCTCTCCCAGCACGGCGCCCGCCCCCTACCTCTCCAAGCTCGCCTGCGACAACATCACACTCACGAACTCGCACGGCCTGATGCACCCGAGCGACCCCAACTACGTCGCGCTGGCCGCCGCCCAGGTGGGCATCCAGGGCAACAACTTCTCCTACCTGAACAGCGTCGGCGGCATCAACACGCCGCACCTGGGCTCGATCACGGAGGCAGCGGGCAAGACGTGGAGGGGCTACATCGAGGGCACGAGCAGCAGCTGCGACCTCACGGCCAAGGCCCCGTACGACCCCGATGACCTGCCGTTCCTCTACTTCAAGGGAGTGGGGGACGACAGCACGTACTGCCAGAACCATCTGAAGTCGATCTCGCAGTTCTGGACGGACCTCGCGAGCACCACGACGAGCATGCCCAACTACGTGTGGTTCGTGCCCAACAGCGACAACACGATGCACAACAACTGCAGCCCCAGCATCTCCACGTGCGTGACCGCGGGCGACAACTGGATGAAGAACAACCTGCCGAAGCTCCTCAACTCCAACGCGTTCACGAAAGAGAAGTCGCTGCTGATCATCACCTGGGACGAGGACAGGTACTGGACGTCCGCCAACCCCATTCCCACGATCATCGTCGGATCCCCGGGCCTGATGAAGCCGGGCGGGTCGACGTCGAACACCTACTACAACCACTACGACGTGACCCGGACGGTCGAGGATGCGCTCGGTCTGACGCATATGACCTCGAACGACCAGAACGCCATCCCGATCTACGACATCTGGGCTTCGTAGCCCGGCCCTCACCACGTCCTGGCGAAACGCCCACCCGCGGAACCGGCATCGAGCACCATGCTCGATGCCTGTTCCGCTGTGCCCTCTTGCCCGGCTCGGTAAGGCCGCCGTACCCGACCGCAGCGGGCACAGGATGTCGGGTGCGGCAGGCTTGGTGTCGCCTCGACCAGCACATCGAGGTATCCGCGCTGGCCCGGATCACGGTCCCGTCGGAGTACCACTTCCGGCGGCTGCTCTCGTCACTGGCGGGGATGCCGCTGTCGGAGTACATCCGACGCAAACGGCAGACCGTGGCCTCGTCGTATTCGGTGGTGAAGGACGTGGTCAGCCACAGGCCCAGCGCCCAGGCCGGCGGCAGGGCCGGGCGGCCGGTGAGCGCGGTGTAGCGCTCCAGGGCCTGCTTCGGGGTCGGACCGTGGACGACGAAGTACTCCAGCGACTGGTCCTCGACGCTGAACTGGACCTGGCCGACGGCTTCCGAGCCGACCTCGTAGCCGACCCTGCCGGGATGGTTCACGAAGACGCCGTATCCGCGGTTGGTCAGGTGGAACGGGATGTTCTTGTAGGCCTGTTCGCTGCTGGTGCCGCCGTCGGCCTGCCAGATGTCCACCGTCTGCCCGTTCTTTACCAGAGGCGTGAATCGCTCCCCCAGGCCGTAGACAAGCCTCTCCGACCCCCAACGACAGCTGGGCGAGCATGTGATGGCGGCCTTCGGCATCGGTGACGAACCCGTTGCCGCGCTCGCCCGCGGAGGTCAGCACGTGGCCGTCGGCGATGAACTCCAGCCGCCATGGCTGTTCCGTGTCCACGCGTAGCGTCAGTTCGCCGGAGACCAGTTCCAGCACCGCCCCGTCCCGGCGCACCTTGCCGGCGTCCGCACCGGCGCCGGGCAACGCGAACTCCGGTCCCCGGCGCGCCGATCCGGCATGGTGGGTCGTGCGCACGCCGATGACCCCCTCGGCCGGGGACCAGCACTCCACGGTCAGCAGCGGGCTGTTCAGGGTGTCACCGCGCCGGCTCACGTGTTTCACGGGCGCGTACAGGGTCAGCCGGTTGTCGTCGGCGCGGACGTCGGCGACCTCGGTGGCATAGCGGGCCGTGCAGCCGGGGCGCATCAGCCAGTAGCCGTCCGTGAACTTCATCGGGCAGGTTCCTCCGTGCGCGCTCGGTGCGCGCTGATCAGGCCCCGGTACCAGTGGTAGCTGTCCTTGGGGTGCGGGTCAGGGTGTCGTAGTCGACGTGGACCGGTCCGAAGCGCTGGTCGTAGCCACGTGCCCACTCGAAGTTGTCCAGCAGCGACCAGGCGTGGTAACCGCGTACGTCCACACCGGCGGCCATGGCGTCGGCCACGGCGGCGAGGTGCTCGGCGAGGTAGCCGATGCGGTCGGCGTCGACTGCGGGTAGCGGACACGCAGTTCACAGAGCAGCTCGGTGAGCGCGGACGGGACGACCGGCCAGCCCATGGTGGTGTGCCGGGTGCCGTACGGGTCCAGTTCGGCCACGGTGAGGAGCCGGTAGAAGTTGACGCCGAGGAAGTCCAGCGGCGTGCCGATCAGGTCCCGGTCCCCCGGCGACCGCCAGGGGCCGTCGGCGCGCCCGGCCCAGGTCTCGGCCTCGTGCGCGGGGTAGCGTCCGGCGAAGAGCGGTTCCGTCCAGATGTCGTTGTACAGGGTCTCGGCGCGACGGCGGGCGGCGATGTCCTCGGGCCGGTCGGACGCGGCGTGGATGCGGTCCAGGTTGAGGGTGATGCCGATCTCCCCGACGACGCCCGCGGCGCGCAGGGCCTGTACGGCGAGTCCGTGGCCGATGAGCAGATGGTGGGCGGCGGCCAGGGCGCCCCGTCCCTCCTGTGTGCCGGGGGCGTGTCGGCCCTCGGCATGACCGACGAAGGCGGAACAGTAGGGCTCGTTGAGGGTGATCCAGCGTTCCACCCGGTCGCCGTAGCGGTCGGCGGCAAGCGCCGCGTACGCCGCGAACGCCTCGGCGATCTCCCGTACGGGCCAGCCCCCACGGTCTTCCAGGGCCTGCGGGAGGTCCCAGTGGTAGAGGGTGGCGCCCGCGTGCGTCCGACCGGGTGTGTGGCTGAAGGTGTCCCAGATGGAGGCGCCGCGGCCGTCCTCGTCGTGGCCGCCCTCGATCTGGTAGGCGGACGTGGCCGCGCCGAAGCGGAATCCGGCGGGCAGGACCGGGAAGGGCGGGGTGTTCACCGGGCACCGAGCGGAAGGGGAGGGAGAACCCACGAGTCACCCTCAACAAGCGGGAGTGGATGTCGGACTGAAAACAGAATGTCGAAGCGCATCGACGCTTTCATCGTCATGACGGAGTGTCAATGGACCTGCAAGAAGTACCTCTCTTTAGGTCCGCACTCTTGTTACGCATGAAACATGTCCGTTAACTTCGCGAGGCAGGTGAAGCGCTTCGACACAGGGGAAGGAGCCGTCACCATGCCACACGCTGCACCCGACTCCCGTACCGGAGGAACAGCCGTGACCACCCGCAGCATCACTGGCCGCCTGGGCGGGCTCGCCTTCGGTGGGGACTACAACCCGGAGCAGTGGGACGAGCCCGTCTGGAAGGAGGACGACGCGCTCATGCGCCGGTCCGGGGTCAACCTGGTCACCGTGGGCGTCTTCTCCTGGGCCCTGCTCGAACCGGAGGAGGGGCGCTACGACTTCGCCTGGCTCGACGCCCACCTGGAGCGCCTGCACGCGAACGGCGTGGCCGTCGACCTCGCCACACCGACGGCCTCCCCGCCGCCCTGGTTCACCCTCGCCCACCCCGACGCCCTGCCGGTCACACCCGACGGCACCCGTCTCACCCACGGCAGCCGCGACACCTACTGCCTGGCCGCACCCGCCTACCGGAACGCGGCCCGCAGGATCGCCTCGGCCCTCGCCGAACGGTACGGCGACCACCCGGCCCTCGCGCTGTGGCACGTGCACAACGAGTACGCCACCCTCTGCCACTGCGAGCACGCGGCGGCGGCCTTCCGGGTGTGGCTGCGCGCCCGCCACGGCTCGCTGGACGCCCTCAACGAGGCCTGGGGAACGGCCTTCTGGAGTCAGCGCTACATGTCTTGGGAACAGGTGCTGCCGCCACGCGCGACGCAGTGGCACAAGAACCCGGGCCAGAGCCTGGACTTCCGCCGTTTCTGGTCCGACGACACCGTCGCCGCCTACCGCGAGCAGCGCGACGCGATCCGCGCGCACAGCGACCGGCCGGTGACGACCAACCTGATGCTGCCCGCCTACCAGAACGTGGACCTGTGGGCCCTGGCCCGCGAACTCGACGTGGTCACCTCCGATCACTACCCGGGGTCGCCTGGTCTGGACGCCGCCGCCGACGCCGCCTTCCACGCCGACCGCGTCCGCTCCCTGAGCGGCGGTGGCCCCTGGCTGCTGATGGAGCAGGGCACCAACACCGTCTACGACAGCGACCGGGTGCTGGGCAAGGAGCCCGGGGAGATCCTGCGCCACACCCTCGGTCACATCGCGCGCGGTTCGGAGGGCGCCCTCTTCTTCCAGTGGCGGCAGTCCCGGGCCGGTGCCGAGACCTGGCACTCGGCGATGGTCCCGCACGCGGGCCCCGACAGCCGTATCTTCCGCGAGGTCACGCAGGTCGGGCAGGCGGTCTCCCGGCTCGGCGAGCTGGCGGGTTCGAGGGTCGACGCGTCCGTGGCCGTCCTGCACGACGCGGACGCCTGGTGGGCCCTGAGCGTCGACGGCCTGCCCTCCGCCGGACTCGGTTACCACGGGGAGCTGAGCCGGGCGCACCGGGCGTTGTGGGACGCCGGCGTCACGGTCGACTTCGCCCATCCCGAGCACGAGTTGAGCCGCTACGCGCTCGTCGTCGCGCCTGCCCTGTTCCTCCTGTCCGACGCGGGCGCCGAGAACCTCCGCCGCTACGTCGCCGACGGCGGGATCCTCCTCGTCCAGCACGCGAACGGATGCGTCGACGACCGCATGCACGCCCGTCTCGGCGGCTATCCCGCCGAGCCGCTGCGCGAGGCCCTGGGCATCCGTGTCGAGGAGCACCGCCCGCTGCGGGCGGATGAGCGGATCGCTCTGTCGGACGGCTCGTACGGCTCGGTCTGGAGCGAGTCCCTGCGCAGCGAGGGCGCCGAGACGCTCGCCGCCTACACCCACGGCATGCTCACCGGCGGCCCGGCGCTGACCCGGCACCGCTTCGGAGCCGGACAGGGCTGGTACGTCTCCACTCGCCTCGACGACGCCGACTACGGCGCGTTGGTCGGCCGACTGCTGCAGGAGGCGGGTGTCGAGCCGGAGTTGCCGGGTCTGTCGGACGGTGTCGAAGCCGTCACCCGGCACGCGTCCGACGGCCGTCGCTGGCAGTTCCTGCTCAACCACCGCGCGGAGACCGTGCCGCTGCCGGATCCCGCTCACGACCTGCTCACCGGCGCCACGGTCCACGAGCTGACCCCCGGTGGTTGCGCGGTGCTGCGCAGGACCTGACTCCGAGAGGCCACCATGACCGAGGAACAGCACACGATCCGCTGGGGTCACGACGCCCTTCGGCTCCAGATCACCCTCGATGAGAACGGCAGCCCCCTCCTGACGTGCCTCGGGCCGCCCGCCGGCGGTGACGCGAACCCCCGTGCCTCCTTGCCCCTGGTGGAGGTGACGGCCGCGGGGCACGGCCGCGGCTGGTCTGGCAACCGCCTCGTCGACACCACGATCGGCGGGCGGCTGCGCCACCGGTCCCACCACACGGCCCGCGAGGGCGACTGGCACACACTGACCGTCCAACTCCACGATCCAGAGACCGGGTTGGCCGCAGAGGTGACGTACCGTTCGCTCGACGGTGTGCCCGTCGTGCGCGGCGAGGTGACCCTGCGCAACGAAGGCCGGGAGACGCTGTTCCTGGAGTCGGTCAGCTCTCTCGTCGTGAGCCGCCTGACCGCGGAAGTTCCGGCGGCCATCGACGCCTCGGACCTGCTGTGGGCGGACAACGACTGGCTCGCCGAATGCCGGTGGCAGTGCCGTCCGATGCGCCTGACCTCGCCCGTCCTGAGCGGACGCGTGCACTTCGGCAACGGCAGGGGAGCCTTCGCCCTGACCGGGCAGGGCAGTTGGTCCAGCTGCGGACATCTGCCCATGGGAGGACTGACCGACCGCCACTCCGGCCGCACCTGGGTGTGGCAGATCGAGCACAACGGTGGCTGGCGCTGGGAGTGCGGCGAACGCCACGGCGCGGCGTACACGGCACTGTTCGGGCCGACCGACACGCACCACGGCTGGCGGCACGCCCTGGCACCCGGGGCGGCCTTCAGCGCCGTACCCGCCGCTGTGGCGTTCAGCGCCGACGGCGGACCGGACGCCGCGTTCGCCGCGCTGACCCGCTACCGGCGCGCCCTGCGCCGTCCGCACCCCGACCACAGGCGGCTGCCCGTCATCTTCAACGACTACATGAACTGCCTGATGGGAGACCCCACCACCGAGAAACTCCTGCCGTTGATCGACGCGGCGGCCGAGGCCGGCGCCGAGTACTTCGTCATCGACGCCGGCTGGTACGACGACGGCGACGGCGGCTGGTGGACCACCGTCGGCGCCTGGGAACCGGCCGCCTCGCGCTTCCCCGGCGAGAACGGGATCCACGAGGCGCTGGCCCGGATCCGCGCACGCGGCATGGTCCCGGGGCTGTGGCTGGAGCCGGAAGTGGTCGGTGTGCACAGCCCCGTGGCCGGGATGCTGCCCGACGAGGCGTTCTTCCGCCGCGACGGGGTTCGTGTCGTGGAGGGCGGCCGGTACCACCTGGACCTCCGTCACCCCGCCGCACGTGCCCACCTGGACCGGGTGGTGGACCGCCTGGCCGGCGAGTGGGGCGTCGGATATCTCAAGCTCGACCACAACATCGACCCCGGTTCCGGGACCAGCAGCCGTCCCGGCGAGTCACCGGGCGCCGGGCTGCTCGGCCACAACCGCGCGCACCTCGACTGGCTCGACGGCGTCCTCGACCGGCACCCCCACTTGGTGCTGGAGAACTGCTCCTCCGGCGGCATGCGGTGGGACCACGCCCTGCTGTCCCGGATGCAAGTGCAGTCCACCAGCGACCAGCAGAACCTCCGGCTCTACGCGCCCATCGCGGCCTCGGCACCCACCGCCGTCACCCCCGAACAAGGCGCCGTCTGGGCCTACCCGCAGCCGGAGGACTCCCTCGACGAGGTCGCGTTCACGATGGCCAGCGCTCTCCTGGGCCGTATCCACCTCTCCGGCCGGCTGCCCGAACTGCCGCCCGAGGCACGCGCCCTCGTCCACGAGGCGGTGACGGTGTACAAGGCCGTCCGCGCCGACCTGGCACAGGCCGTGCCTTGTTGGCCCCTCGGCCTTCCCGCCTGGGACGACCCCTGGATCGCACTGGCCCTGCGCACCGGCGACACCACCTACCTCACGGCCTGGCGCCGCCCCGGCACCGAGGCCTCCGCGACTCTCCGCCTTCCGCACCTGCGCGGCGCGCACGTCCGCGTGGGCCTGCTCTACCCGTCCACCAGTCAGGCCACCACCGGCTGGCGCCCGGACGCCGGTCACCTCACCGTGACCCTGCCCACCGCGCCCTCCGCCGTGCTGCTCCGGCTCAGCCGCCTCAACGCGCCCTCTCCGGACGGAACATCCGGCTGAGCCACGTACATCCCGTATACCGAAAGGACCTGGTGGCTTGTCAGACACCGGCCCCGCCAACCCCGTGATCCCCGGTTTCCACCCCGACCCCAGCATCTGCCGGGTCGGCGACGACTACTACCTCGCCTGCTCCAGCTTCGAGTACTTCCCCGGCGTACCCCTCTTCCACAGCCGCGACCTGGTGCACTGGACGCAGATCGGCAACGCCCTGGACCGGCCGAGCCAGTTGCGGCTGCCGGCCGACATGCCGTCCTCCGCCGGGATCTACGCCCCCACCCTGCGCCACCACGACGGACGCTTCTGGCTGATCGTCACCAACGTGAGCGCGGGCGGCGGCAACCTGGTCGCCACCGCCACTGACCCGGCCGGACCATGGTCGGATCCCGTCCGCCTCCCCGATGTGCCCGGCATCGATCCCGACCTGGCCTGGGGCGAGGACGGCACCTGCTGGTGCACGGTCGCCGGGGTCGCGCAGGTACGCATCGACCCGCACACCGGCGAGACGTACGGGCCACCGCGGAAGTTGTGGTCCGGCGCGCCCGGCGACAAAGCTCCGGAGGCGCCACACCTGTACCGGATAGGCGACTACTGGTACCTGCTCATCGCCGTGGGCGGCACCGAGCGCGGCCACGGCGTGGCGATCGCCCGCGGTCTCACGCCGAGCGGCCCGTTCGAGCCGTGCCCGGCCAACCCGATCCTCACCCACCGCAGCACCGACCACCCCGTGCAGAACACCGGGCACGCCGATCTGGTCCAGGCGCCCGACGGCTCGTGGTGGATGGTGCTGCTCGGGGTACGGCCGGGCGGCGGCACGCCTGGCTGGCACGTACTCGGCCGGGAGACCTTCCTGGCGCCCGTGACCTGGGTGGACGGCTGGCCGGTGGTCGGCGAGGTCGCCCTGGACCTGCCGGAACTCCCGTGGCCTCTGGTCCCCGGACCCGTCGAGGAGCCGCGGGACGACTTCGACCTGAGCGAACTGCGCCCGTCGTGGATCTCCGTGCGGGACCGCCCGGCCGAACTCTGCACCACCAAGGAGCGCCCCGGATGGCTGACGCTCCGCGCGCGGGGCGCCGACCTCGACGCACCCGACGTCGTCTTCACCGGCCGGCGCCAGCAGCACCTGTCGTGCCGCGCGCGGACCCTGGTCGACCCCTCGGACGGGACCGGCGGCCTGGCCGTGCGGCTGGACGAGCGGCACCACTACGCGATCGAGGTGTCCGGCCGCGAAGTGCGGGTGATCGCGCGCGTCGGCTCCCTGCGCACGGTCGTGGCCGCACAGCCCGTACCCGACGGGCCGGTGGTCCTCGCCCTCACGATCACCGACCCTCCGCCGCCACACGATGCCCGCACCGGCCCCGACGTCGTCTCCCTCGGCGTCGAGCGGCCCGACGGCACCTTCACCGTGCTCGCGACCCTCGACGGCCGTTATCTGTCGACCGAGGTCGCCGGCGGCTTCACGGGCCGTGTCATCGGCATGTACGCCGCGTCCGGCACCGTCCGCTTCGACTGGTTCGACTACGAGCCCCTCAGGCCATGACGACCGATCCGACCCCCATCCGCAGGACCGGCCGAAAGGAACGACAGGTGAAGGACATACGGCACCCCGCACACCACCGCAGCCGCGGCCCCGGACGCCTGGCCACCCTGCTCCTGACGCTGTTCGCCATCGTGGGCCTGTCCAGCGGCACCACGATGGCGGCGGCCGGCGGCACGGCGCACCCGGCGCGGTCGCAGGTCAGGGTTCCGGCCTCCGCCATGGACACCGTGGCGGCCATGCAGCCCAGCTGGAACCTGGGCAACACCCTGGACGCCATTCCGGACGAGACGTCCTGGGGCAACCCGCCAGCCACCAAAGCCCTGTTCGACACCATCCGCGCGCAGGGCTTCCGCAGCGTCCGCATCCCGGTGACCTGGACCGACCACCAGTCCGCCACCGCGCCCTACACCATCGACGCCACGTACATGAACCGCGTCAAGCAGGTGGTCGACTGGGCGCTCGCGGACGGCCTCTATGTCGTGATCAACGTCCACCACGACTCGTGGCAGTGGATCGCTGACATGACGACCAACCACGACAAGGTGCTCGCCCGCTTCGACGCCTCCTGGTCCCAGATCGCCACCACGTTCCGGGACGAGCCGCGCACCCTGCTCTTCGAGAGCGTCAACGAGCCGCAGTTCAACAACGCGACGCCCGCGCAGAAGACCCAGTTCCTGAACGAGCTGAACACCTCCTTCCACAAGGTCGTCCGCGCCACGGGCGGCGGGAACACCAACCGCCTGCTCGTCCTGCCCACACAGGGCTGCACACCCGCCCAGAACCTCATGGACGACCTGTCCACCACGATCGGGGCGCTGCACGACAGCAACCTCGTCGCCACCGTGCACTACTACAGCTGGTACCCGTTCAGCGTGAACATCGCGGGCGGCACCCGGTACGACGCCACCGCCCAGAAGGACCTGACCGACTCCTTCGCCCGGATGCACGACACGTTCGTCGCCAAGGGCATCCCCGTCTACCTCGGCGAGTACGGCACGCTCAGCTGGCCCGACTACACCCATCCCGACCCCATCGAGCGGGGTGAGGGACTGAAGTACCTGGAGCAGCTCGGCCACCAGGCGCGGGTCGCCGGGGTCACCACCGCCCTGTGGGACCCCTTCTCCTACCTGAACCGCTCCACCCTCAAGTGGCGGGACCCCGCCCTGTTCGCCTGGATCAAGTCGAGCTGGACCACCCGCTCGGGCACCGCCTCCTCCGACCAGGTCTTCGTGGCGAAGTCGACCCCGATCACGGCACAGACACTCACCCTGAACCCCAACGGCACCACCTTCCGGGGCCTGTGGCAGGGCAGCAAGAAGCTGGTCGCGGGACGGGACTACACCGTGTCCGGCGACCGGCTCACCCTCACGGCCACCGCGCTGACCCGGCTGACCGGCAACCGCGCGTACGGGGTGAACACGACGCTCCAGGCCCGGTTCTCCCGCGGGCTGCCCTGGAAGATCGACGTCATCACCTACGACACCCCGGTGCTGTCGAACGCCACGGGCACGAGCGGCTCGTTCGCCCTTCCCACGCAGTACCGCGGTGACGTGCTGGCGACCATGGAGGCCACGTACGCCGACGGCAGCAACGCCGGCCCGGCCGACTGGACCCCGTACCAGCAGTTCAACCAGTCCTTCTCACCCGACTACGCGGGCGGCGGGATCACCCTGACGTCCGACTTCCTGAAGGCGCTGCACAACGACGCGCCGGTGACGCTGAAGTTCCACTTCTGGAGCGGCGCCATCGTCACGTACCACGTGACGAAGTCCGGAGGCTCGGTGACCGGCACGGCGTCCTGACCGACCGGCTCTCCGCCCCATTCAGCCAATGTCTCGGAGAACGATCGAACAGGAGGATCCACGTTGCCGGAATCCACGTCACGCAGATCGGTACTCGCCGCCATGGCGGCCATGACGGTGGCCACCGCGGTCGGTTCCGCCACGGTGGCGGCACCCGCGTACGCCGCGCCCACCGCACCCCAGCCGCTGCCGCTGCCTGCCCTGCGGATCCCGAGGACCGACATGGGGGTCGAGCAGCAGCCGGATGCCACGATCCAGTGGCTCCAGGACGCCAAGCTGGGCATGTTCATCCACTGGGGCGTGTACGCGGGCCCGGCCAAGGGCGAGTGGTGGATGCACAGCGCCCCGGTCACGCCGGCGGACTACCGGAAGTACGTCACCGACGCCACCGACGAGCAGTTCACCGCGGACGCCTACGACCCGGAGGCCTGGGCGCGGCTGGCCAAGGACTTCGGGGCGAGGTACGTGACGCTGACCACGCGCCACCACGACGGTTTCGCGCTGTGGCCGCTGAACCATCCCAACAGCTGGAACTCGGGGCAGGCGCCGCTGGGCCGCGACTTCGTCAAGGACTACGTCGCGGCGGTGCGGGCGGCGGGTCTGAAGGTGGGCCTGTACTACTCGCCGATCGACTGGCGCTATCCCGGCTACTACGACGTCCGTGGCACCCACTGCGCGCCCAACCCCTGGAACTACACGACCGATCCCGCGCACAAGGAGAACGCACGGGTCATGAAGACTGAGGTGTACCAGTCGGTCAAGGAGCTGGTCACCCGGTACGGCCCGATCGACGACCTGTGGTGGGACGGCGGCTGGGTGGCGGAGCAGGGCAGCGACGCGGACGGCGCGTTCTTCTGGGAACCCGGCCGGTACCGCGACCCCGCCAACGAGTGGCCGGTGGACGCCGTCTACGGCGAGACGGACGACGACGGCAGGCCGCTCGGGCTGATGGGCATGGTGCGCAAGCACCAGCCCGGGATCATCGCCACCTCACGCTCGGGCTGGACGGGCGACTACGCCAGCGACGAGGGCCCTTCCGTCCCGAGCGGAGCGATCCGCACCGGCCTGGTCGAGAAGGTGTTCAGCGTCGGCAGCACCTGGGGCTACAACTCCGATGGCACCGTGATGAGTTACGGCACCGCCATGGACATTCTCGTCAACTGCTGGGTGCGGAACATGACCGTGATGGTCAATGTCGGCCCGGACCGGCACGGCACGGTGTCCGACGCCCAGGCCGGGCTGCTGCGGCGGATCGGCACCTTCATGGCGTCCTGCGGCCGGTCGGTCTACGGGACCCGCGGCGGCCCGTGGAACCCGGTCGACGGCCAGTACGGCTTCACTTACAAGGACGACACGTTCTACGTGCACCTGCTGCACGGCTACAGCGGCACCTCGTTCACCGTCCCGTCGCTCGGTGACGCCAGGGTCGTGCGGGCCTTCGATGTGCGCACCGGTGCCGGCCTGGCGTACTCGGCCGGAGGCGACGGCCGGGTGACGATCACCGGCATCGACCGCACCGCCCATCCCGAGGACAGCGTCGTCGGCGTCACGCTGGACCGGTCCGTCCAACCGGCCGACATCGCAGTCGGCCGGACGGCGACGGCCGACAGCGAGGAGTCCTCGAAGGGCAACACCGCCGCGAGGGCGGTGGACGGTTCCACCGCGACCCGGTGGTGTGCGAACGACGGCGGCACCGGCCACTGGCTCAAGGTCGACCTCGGCTCGCCCCGGTCGCTGACCGGCACCCGCATCGCCTGGGAACTGGACGGGACCAACTACCGTTACACGATCGAGGGTTCCGTCGACGACCGCAGGTGGAGCACGCTGGCCGACAACACGGCCACCACCAGCACCAGTCAGGTCCAGGTCGCCATGTTCCGGACCCGGGCACGGTATGTGCGTGTCACGGTCACCGGGTTGCCTTCCGGGGCATGGGCGTCCCTACGCAACTTCGAGGTCTACGACCGGCCCTTCTCCGCCGAGCTGGGATCGTAGGCGCTGGACACGTGGAACCAGGGGCCTTCGGCCACACAGACCGAAGCCCCCGGTTCCCGTCGCGGCCGTGAACCGACTACAGTGCGGACCCGTTTCAGCCGTCAGAACTTGCCGGGGAGTCGCCAGATCTGGTTCTTCTTGGTGCTGAGGGCGCCGGCCGGGTCGCAGGTCCACTGGTGGACGAGGGCTCCCGGAGCGGTGGAGATGTTGCTGACGTCGACGCACTTGCCGCTGTGGACGGCGGCCAGTTGGTAGTCCTTGCTGTTGCCGAGTGCCGTGACGGGGTTGAGGGTGAACTGCTGGTTGGCCGCGCCGTTGCAGGTGTACTGAATGACGGCGGCGCCGTCGGCGGTGGACGCCCCGGAGACGTCGAGGCACTTGCCGCTCAGCTCGTCGACGACGGTGTAGGTGTTGGTCTTCCCCGCCACCGGCTTGAGGTCGAGCATCTGCTGGTAGCCGCCCTCGCAGTGGTACTGCTGGTACTGGGTGCCGTTGGCGGTGCTCAGGTTGGTGTCGTCCAGGCACTGGCCGCTGTTCTCGCTGACGGCGACGGTCGAGACGGTGGTGTTGGACGGCGGGAGCAGGGTGACGGTGTAGCCGTCCTTGGCGTTGCTCCAGGGGATGCTCACCGAAGCCGCGTTGTTGCCGACGGTCAGGGTGGTGTCGGAGATCGTCTCGGGCCCGGCCACCGCGGCGCCGCCGTTGTACGGGACGCGCTGGACGACCGCGCGGACCTTGCCGCTCTCCACCACCGAGGTCGCGTTCAGGCCGGTGAGGTTGACGGTGACATTGCCGGTGTTGCCGTTGCTGCCGAGCAGGATCTTGGCGTTCCTGGCGGTGTTGTCCTTGGTGGCGAGGCCGTCGGTGCCGGCGCCCGGAGTAAGGTTGACGATGTTGCCGGTCTGCGAACCGTAGTAGCGGTACATGAACCACTCGCCCAGCGGCAGGTACTGGCCGGAGCTGTTCTTGGTGAGCAGGTTGGCCTCGTAGTCGTGCAGGTTCGTGCCGGAGGCCCAGTTGCCGCGCAGTCCGTCGGCGCCGGCGCGCTCCAGCCGGCCGATGAACCAGGCACCGCCACCGGGGTTCTGCTGGGAGAGCGCCGCGTACTCGTTGATCTGGTACGGGCGGGTGTTGGTCAGGCCCGCCGCGGCGAGGGTGGAGTTGGCACTGGCGACGCCCGGGACGGGATCGGCGGGTTCGTCGTGCCAGCTGTAGATGTCGGGGGCGACGTTGTGGGCCTTGACGTAGGTGAGGTAGGTGGTCCACCAGGTGTTGGAGGAGGTCGGCTGGCCCGCCATGCTGGGGCCCACGATGAGCTGGCCCGGGAAGGCCGCCCGCACCCGGGCGTAGAACCGCGACCACATCTGCAGGTACTGGCTCTGCGAGGGAGCCCAGAAGCCCCTGCCGTCGGGCTCGTTCCACAGGTCCCACTCGACGGTCATGTTGTTGGCTTTGACGTCGTTGATGAGCTGCGTGACGAAGTTGTCGAACTTCGCCCAGTCACCGTTGTCGCCGGGCCAGCCCTGGCTGGTGGTGCTGTCCGCGCCCCACAGGTCGTGCGGGAGCAGCACGAAGGTGCCGCCGAGGGCCGCCGTGCGCTTGTACTGGGCGAGCGTGGCGTTCCAGCGGGTCTGGTAGTCGGCGAGGCTGGTGCCGTAGCCGCCGCTGTTGAGCTGGGCGCCGCCGGCCCGCATGAAGTGCCACTTGATGTCCTTGAAGAAGTGGTCCTGCGGCAGCGACCCGTTCGGCGTCATCCCGTAGATCATGCCGGAGGCGCGGTAGGTGGGCGCACCGCCGGCTGTCGCGAAGTCCACCGTGACGCCGGTGTCGGCGGCCTGTGACGGGGCTGCGGGCACGAGGGTCGCGGCCAGGGCGGTCAGCAGGACGGCGACGGACGGACCCGTTCGGCGTCCGGTGCGGGAGGTGGGGCTGGGGTGTATCCGGGGCGATTTCATCGTGCGGCTCCTGCGTGAGTGTGGCGGGCCCGGACGGTCCGGGGGCTATGGGGGGCAGCCGGTCAGCGGCCGTCCCGGTGTGCGTGTGCTTCGGCCAGCAGGAGATAGCTGCTGGCGGTCCAGGTGTAGGCGCGGTCGCGCAGACCCGTGCCGGTGACGGCGTCGAAGTTCTCGGCGAAGCCGTGGGTCTCGCACAGGCCGCGGAAGCGGGCGCTGATGTCGTCCGCCAGCCGGTGGTGGCCGGCGCGGCGCAGGCCGTCCTCGACGAGGACGGTGGCCGGGGCCCAGATCGGGCCGCGCCAGTAGCCGTCGGCGAGGTAGTGCGGTGAGGTGGTCAGTTCGGTGGCGAGGCCGTACGGGGTCAGGTGGGCCTTGATGTGGTCGGCCAGCGCGCCGGCGACCTCGCCGGGCAGGTGCTCGCCCAGCACGATGGGCATCAGGTCGAGGAGGCTTGAGCTGCTCCAGGTGCTCCCGCCGGCGACGCCTCGGGCGACGAATCTGTCCCCGCTCCAGAGCTGCTCCAGCAGTGCCGTCCGGGTATCCTCGGCCGCCCGGGTCCACCGGCGCGCCTCGTCCCGCCTGCCCAACTCGGTCGCCAGCTCGGCGAGTTCGCGCAGTTGGAGGACGAGGAAGGCGGCCAGGTCGGCGGTGACGACCACGCGCTCGGGGTCGAAGGTGGTGGCGTTGTCCCAGCCGCTGTCGTTGCCGTGCTGGTAGTGGGCCAGTTCGGCACCGGGGGCTCTCCGTGCGGTGAGCCAGAAATCGGTCCAGCGCTCCAACCTGCCGTAGATCTCTGCCAGTTCGGCCTCGCCGAGAGGTGTCGGCAGGCGGCGGCGCAGGTGGCCGAGGGCCCAGCCGTGGATGGGCGGCTTGACGAAGTTGTAGAGCACCTCGGAGTGGGTGACCGAGTCGGGCAGGGCACCGCTGTCGTCCTGGTGGTCGAAGGGCAGGGCGAACTGGTCCAGGGCCAGTTCGGGACAACCGGGCGCCAGGGCAAGGGCGTTGAAGCAGTGGTCCCAGCTCCAGACCTTGTCCATCCAGTGCTTGGACATCAGCACGGCGGGTCGGGTGACCAGGCCGGTCGGTCGTACGGTCGCCGACCAGACGACGTAGGCGGCCAGCTCGGCGGCCGGGGTGGCGGACGAGCGCCAGGGCGCCACGGCGTCGACGAAGTCCCCGAACCTTCTTTTCGCGGCCTCCACGATCTCGTCGAAGGGCGCCGAGGACGCGTAGGGCGGACGAGAGGTGTCGAGTTCCTCGATCGCCATCTCCCAGGACCCGTGCGCCGCGGCGGTGACGGCGAGACCGCGGTCGGCGCTGCCCAGGGCCTGGGTTCCGGCCGGGTCGGCGAAGGTGCCGGACAGCACGGTGACGCGGTAGCGGCGTCCGGTCTCGTACGAGGTGAACACGTGCCCGTTCGCTGCCGGGTCGTGGAAGAAGTACGTCCCGCTGAACGGGGTCAGGGTGTGCGCGGCGGCGAAGACGCTGATGCCCAGGCCGCTCCCCCGCAGCCGCACGGTGTCCGGCGACTCGTAGGCGAGGTCGACGTGTCCTTGCGCGCCGGTCCAGCTGAGCAGGCCCGGTGTCGCCTCGACGCGGGCCGCGGCCCGCTCGCCCGTCACCGGGTCCAGCGGGACCAGGCGCAGGACGCCGTGCATGCCGTTCTGGTGCGAGACGAGGTGCAGGTCCTCGGCGTACGTCTTCTCCGCCACCACGGGCGAGATGTCGAACCAGGAGCCGTACGTGCTGAACGGAATGTCGTGGACGGAGAAGGCCGGGCCGGTCGGGGCGGCGGTCATGTGGTGGGACTCGTTTCTCGGGCAGGGGGAACCGGCCGACTGGCGTGCAGCCGGAGCGGTCGTGAGGGGAGGGAGGGGCTCAGTCCTTGACGGCGCCGGCGGTCACGCCGGCGGCGACGTAGCGCTGGGCGAGGACGAGGATCACGGCGGTCGGCAGCGAGGCCACGACAGCGGTCGCCATGATGGCGTTCCACTGCTGGTTGTTGTTGCCGATGTAGTGGTAGATGCCGAGCGTGATCGGCTCGTGGGCGCCGCCGCCCACGAGGGTGCTGGCGAAGACGAAGTCGGACCAGGACCACAGGAAGGCGAACAGGGAGACCGTGACGACGGCGTTGCGGCTCATCGGCAGCACCACGGACCAGAAGGTCCGCAGGGCCCTCGCCCCGTCCATCTGCGCGGCCTGGAGCAGTTCGCCGGGGATGCCGGACATGAACGCGGTGAAGATCAAGACGCCGAAGGGGACGGCCAGGGTGGAGTCGGCGACGATCAGCCCGGGGACGGACTGGAGCAGACCCAGTTGGAGGTAGATGGCGTAGAAGCCCATCGCCATGATGATGCCGGGGATCATCTGTGCGGCCAGCAGCACGAAGCTCAGGATGCCGCCGCCGCGCGGGCGCAGCTTGGCCAGGGCGTAGCCGGCGGGGGCGGCCAGGGCGACGGTCAGGACGACGGTGCCCAGGCCGATCACGAGGCTGGTGCCGAGGTAGGGCAACTGCTCGTCGAGGACGGTGCGGTAGCCGGCCAGGGTGGCGTGCACAGGGAGCAGATCGGGTGGGCTCTTGCGCATGTCCTGGTCGCGGGTCAAGGACACGTTCAGCATCCAGTACACCGGGAAGAGCATCATCGCGGTCAGCAGGACACCGGCGGTCGTCTTCCACCACGTACGGCTGGTGCTCCGGCTCATGACAGCGCCTGCTTCCGCTGGACCCGGACGTAGACCAGGCCGAAGACCAGGGCGGCGACCACGAGCAGGTTGCCGACGGCCGCACCCGGGCCGAAGGCGGGCAGGAGGTTGCCGAAGCCGAGCTGGTAGGACCAGGTGGCGAAGGTGGTGGACGAGTCCGCCGGGCCGCCCTTTGTCATGATCCAGATGATGTCGAAGACCTTGAGCGTGTAGACCAGCCCGAGCAGCAGGGTGATCGCGGACACCGGGCGCAGCAGCGGGAAGGTGACGCGCCAGAAGCGCTGCCAGGCGTTCGCCCCGTCGAGGGCTGCGGCCTCGTACAGGCTCGCGGGGATGGACTGCAGGCCGCTGTAGAGCACGACCAGGTTGAACGGGACGCCGATCCAGATGTTCGCGATGATCACCGAGATCAGTGACCAGGACGGTGAGGTCAACCAGTTCACCGGCGCGATGCCGACGGCGCTCGCCAGGGCGTTGACGACGCCGGAGTCGCTGTTGAGCATCCACGACCAGGTGGAGGCCGACACGATGAGCGGCAGCCGCCAGGGCACCAGGAACAGGGCGCGCAGGGTGGCCGACAGCCGGAAGTGCTGGTTGAAGAAGACCGCGAGGGCCAGGCCGATGGCGTACTGGAAGACCAGGCACACGGCGGTGAAGACGGCCGTGTGGAGCAGGGCCGGGGCGAAGGTCGGGTCGTCGAAGACGGTCTGGTAGTTCCTCAGGCCCGTGAAGGGTGCGTTGCCCTGTACGAAGGAGCGGACGGTGTAGTGGCGCAGGCTGAGGTCGAGGTTGCGGTAGAGCGGATAGGCGTAGAAGAGGGCGAGGTAGACGGTCACCGGGGCGAGGAATCCCCAGGCGGCCCACTGCTGGGAGGTCGGACGGCGGCGTGTCCTGGTGCGGGCCGGGGGCGGGGCGGCGGTGGCCGCCCCGTCCCGGACGCGCGCGGACCGGCGGTCCGGCGGACGGGTGGTCTGTTTCATCGGTCCCACCTCACTTGACCGCGTCCTGCGCCGAAGTGAGGGCGTCCTTGGGCGACTTGGATCCGCTGAGGGCGGACTGGACGGCCTTCCACATCTGCTCGGAGATCTTGGGGTACTTGGTGCCCAGGCCGTCGCTCGTGCGCCCCTTGGCCGACTTGACCGCGTCGACCCATGGCTTCAGCGCGGCGTTCGCCGCCACCTGCTTGTTCTGGACCTCGCTGGTGGGGGCCACGTAGGACAGGGTGGTGTCGGTGTCGTAGAGGTTCTGGGCGCTGGTCAGGCAGGTGGTGAGCTTCCGGGAGATGGTGTAGCGGGCGGTGTCGTCCTGGACCGGGACGGTGACGAACTCGCCGCCGGTCGGGGCCGCAGCGTTGCCTCCCGTGGCCGCGGGGATGGGCAGCACCCCGTAATCGAGCCCGGCCTTCCTCGCGTTGGCGAGCTGCCAGGTGCCGTTCTCCGCGAAGGCGTAGTCGCCGCCGGCGAACTCCTGCCAGCTGGTGGTCTGGGTGTTGTTGAGCACCGAGTTGGGGGCGTAGCCCTGCTTCAGCCAGTCCGTCCACAGCGACAGGGCGGACACGGCCTGCGCGGAGTCGAGCCCGGTCAGCTTGGCGCCCGCGCCCCAGAACCACGGCAGGAACTGGAAACTGCCCTCCTCCGTGCCGATCGCCGAGAACGTGACGCCCTTCTTGCCCGCCTTCTTGACCTTCGCCAGCGCCGCCGTCAGCGACGTCCAGTCCTTGACCGAGGCGATGTCCACCCCGGCTTCCTTCAGCACCTTCTTGTTGTAGTAGAGGGCCAGGGTGTTGGCGCCGATCGGCGTACCGTACGTCTTGCCGCCCGACTGGCCGGCCGCGAGCAGGTTGGGGTCCACCTTGGAGGTGTCCAGCTTGGTGTCCTCGGTCGTGGTGAGCACGCCAGCCTCCGCCAGGGTCGACACCACCGGGTTGTCCACGATGAGGACGTCCGGCGAGTTGCCCTGCTGCGCCGCCAGCAGTGTCTTGTTGCCCAGGTCGCTGGTGTCGAAGGCGGTCCGCTTGATCTTCACCCCGGCCTCGGTGCCGCACCGGTCCAGCAGCTTCACCCAGGCCGAGCCCTTGTCGAACTGCGGGTACGGGTCCCAGATGGTGTACGTGCCGCTGCCGGCACCCTTGGCATCGGTGGTGCCCGAACCGGAGGAACAGGCGGTGGCGCTGACGGCCACGGCCAGGGCTGTGAGGGCTGCTGCGGTCAGACGACGCTGTCTGGAGGAGTGCTTCATTGCAAGGATTCCTTTGTTCTGGGCATGACAGTGCCGAGGGCACGGGCTGACGAGGAGAGACGGGCACAGCGAACGGCACCGTTGAGGGGTTCGAGCGCCCGGTGGTGTAACGAGGGACGAAGAGGGTTACGTGGGTGCTGTCAGGGTGTCGTACCGGACCCCGCGTCCGCGGTGGGTGCGACTCCCGCGGGCCCGGTGCTGCCCCGCAGGGAGATCGGCGGCGTGAGGAGATGGTGCCGGGGCGGCGCGTCGGGATGGCCGAGCCGCTCCACCAGCAGGTCGATGGCTCGCCGGCCCATCTCCGCCGCCGGTACGTCCGCCGCGGTGAGCTGCGGGGTCACCGTCTCCGCCCACCGGCCGGCCACCACCCCCGTGACGGAGAAGTCGCGCGGCACATGGCGGCCCGCCTGGGCGAGCCCCCGGTAGAGGCCACCAAGAGCGGCCTCGTTCAGCGTGATCAGGGCCGTGGTGGCCGGGTCGTCGCGCAGGATCTGCTCCACGCATGCCTGACCCGCCGCGGCGTCGTCCCCGCAGCAGTACGTCCGCACCGTCAGCCCGCGCTCGGCAGCTGCCTTGGTGAAGCCGTCCAGGCCGCGGTGCGCCGACTCGTACCCCGCCCGCAGCAGTTGCTCGGGACGGTTGACGAAGGCGACCCGGCGATGGCCGAGATCCGCCAGGTGGTGCACGCACGCCGCCGCCAGCGCGGTGTGGTCCAGGCTCACCCACCAGCCGTCCTCCGGGTGGGCGGTGCGGCCGATGGCGACGGAGGGGAAGTCCAGCGCGGCCAGGTGATCGACCCGGTCGTCCTCCAGCCTGATCTCCATCAGGATCGCGCCGTCGACCCGCCGCTCGCCCAGCAGCCGCTGGAAGGAGCGGTCGCTGTCCACACCGCTCGGGGACAGCAGCACGTCGTAGTCGTAGGCCGCGGCGGCCTCCACCACACTGCCGATGAAGTCCAGCTGCATCCCCGTGTAGTGGTTACCGGCCGGCGGGAAGACCAGACCGATCGTGCTGGTCCGGCCGTTGGCCAGCGCGCGGGCACTGGCGCTGGGCCGGTAGCCCAGCTCGTCGACGACCTGCTGGATCTTCCGGCGCGTCTCCTCCGCCACCGGGCGCTTGCCGCTCAGCGCGTACGACACGGTGCTCCGCGAGACACCGGCCCGCTTGGCGATCTCACCGATGTTCACGGGAACTCCTTGCTCGAACCGGTTCGCTGCTCCGGGAGGAACATAGCTCCGGGCGCCTGAGGCTGGGAACGGTGAAGAAGTGATCTCCGGCTTGTCGAACCGGTTCGCATGAAGTGAAGGTAGGAATGGCCTGCGGGGCCTGTCAACACCCCCGACACCTTAATCCCGCATAATCCCGCGCAATCTCGGGCCGGAGCCGGAGCCGTGGATCACGTCGAGGGGATTGCTGGCCGGGATGCCCGGTGCTAGCTTCACCGAACCGGTTCGACGAGGTTTGGCGTAGATGATCTATCGGTTCGACGTATGCCGGTACTGCCCGGCGGGGCGCCCGCCTCCGGCGGCGCGTACGTCCTGCTACCCCGCGAAGCCCTGGACGGCGCAAGCGACTTGACGGTCTCCGTCCGTGTGAAGTGGGGCGGCGACAAGGCGCCCTGGCAGCGGATCCTCGACCTGGGCGCGGCGCTCGGCCCCGAGCAGTTCGCCGGCGCGGTCGGCAACGAGCCGACCCTCCAACAGCTCGCGCAGGTGCCCTTCGAAACCCGTACGACCGGGGCGGCCCCGTCCCTCCCCGTAACGGTCCGCCCCTCCTCCTCCGACGGCTACGACCGCGGCACCTTCCCCGGCGTCCCGCTCCGCTCCCGCTATGCCCCGCTGACCGACCGGATCACCGTCGCGCCGTACGCGCGTCCGCGCGCTCCGCTGGGGTGACTCCTGCTGCCGAGGGCACTGACCCGCTCGGGCCGCCTCGCCCCGGCCTGTCCGGCGGGGCCGGAGCGCGGTCGGGTGGGCGCGGGAGTGCCGCGTCCAAGACGCTCCGGTCACCGACACCTGGACAGCCGCCTCCTGCTGCGCACGCGCAGGGTAGTCGCCCGATCCGCGGACCATCAGTCGGGTGGGAACGGTGATGGTGCGGGAGCAGTCGCCGTCGAGGCGGTCCAGGGCGGTGGCCGCCACCGTTCGGCAGATCTCCTCGGGTGAACGGTCTTAGGGCAGGTCGGCCTCGCGGTCGACGCCAGGCCGACCACGGCCATGACATCGGCCCCAGGTGTGCTGTCCCGGGACGTTGGTGCACGCGTGAAAGCCCCGTGCGGTCCGACGCCGGTTTCGTGCCGCGGCTCGCGCACGAGCTGAGCGCGGGGCACCGGCAGCACCCCGTGGGAAATCGGCGGCAACCTTTTCGCGGCCTGCGGCCACTGAGCGGTGCACCATCGATTCGATCTTCCGAACGGACGGACATGAAGGCACCGAGGCAGGCCGCGCGGCAGCGCCGGCGCAGACAGAGGCTGATGCTGGGCACCACAGTGGGGCTGACCGCCGCAGGCGTTCTCGCCTACCTGGTCATGGGGCTGCTGCCCGGCCGCAAGGCCGATGCGGCACCTGCCGCGGCCACACCCGCCGCCACCGCCCAGGTGAGAGCCGACAACGCGGCCGACAAGGGCACCCCGTCCGCGTCGGCGACCCCGACCGCGACCGGCACCTCGACGCCGACGGCCGGCGCGAGCACCACGGCAGCACGACCGTCGGCCAAAGTCACCCCGCGGCCCTCGCGGACGGCGTCCACCGAGGCCGCCGCACCGTCGACGGGACGGATCCGCCCCGGGGCCTTCTACCGAGGGGTCGCCACCGCCTACGAGGCCGGCGACGGCAACGGCGCCTGTCTGTACGGCCCTAGCAGCGACCTCATGATCGCCGCGATGAACACCACCGACTACGAGACATCCAGGGCGTGCGGCGCGTACGTGCGCGTCCGCGCGGCCAACGGCGCCTCCGTCACGGTCCGGATCACCAACGAATGCCCGGCTCCCTGTGCACCTGGTCAACTCGACCTCAGCCAGCAGGCGTTCGCCAAGCTCGCCCCGCTCAAGGTCGGCCGGATACCGATCACCTGGAGCCTGCTGAGCCCCAGCACGTCCGACACGATCTCCCTCCGGTACAAGACCGGCTCCAGCCCCTACTGGTGCGGTATCCAGGCGATCGGCCACCGCAATCCGGTCGCGCGGCTGGAGGTCCGCACCGGCAACGGCTGGCGGCAGCTGCCCCGCACGGACTACAACTACTTCGTCTCCGCCGACGGCCGCGGATGCGGCAGCGCGATCAGACTCACGGACATCTACGGAGAGCAGCTGACCATCAGCGGGATCGCGCTACGGCCGAACGTGGTGCAGCCGACCCGGGTCCAGTTCGCCCTGCACTGATCCCCCGGGGGCCTCCGCCGGAGCGGGTCGCCCCCAGGAGATCGCCCAGGCCTGCGCGGAGCACGGGGCGAGCCTGCCCGCCGCGGCCATGGTCTGCCCCGGCACGCAGCCCAGTATCATCAACGTCACCCTGGGCATGCGAAACCTCGAACAGGTCGAACGAAACGTGCGGCTTCACCATCGGCCCGTTCCCGACGGTCTGTGGGCCGGTCTTCGCGCTCGGGGCTTGATCAGGGCGGACGTGCCGGCGCGAGCCGGTCGCGGGAGGAGCGCGCGGTGTCTTTGACCGACAAGGCCATCGAGCACATCCGTGAGCTGATCCGCAGCGGCGCGTTGCCTCCGGGTTCGAAACTGCCTCCGGAGGCCGACCTCGCAGCCCAGCTGGGTCTGTCCCGCAACCTCGCCCGCGAGGCCGTCAAGGCGCTGGCCGTCGCACGCGTGCTGGACGTCCGGCGAGGCGACGGAACGTACGTGACCAGTCTGGAGCCCAGCCTGCTGTTCGAGGGCCTCGGCGGAGCCGTGGAACTCCTCCAGAGCGACTCGGCCGCGCTGCTGGACCTGATGGAGGTCCGCAGGCTGCTGGAGCCGGCGGCCACCGCCCTGGCCGCCACCCGGATCTCCGACGACCAACTGGCCGAGGTCAAGCGCCATCTGGACGCCATGCGCGAGGCCCGCGACGACGTCGAGCAGCTCAACGCCCACGACGCGGCCTTCCACCGGGCCGTGATCTCCGCGACGGGCAACGACTCGCTGCTCACGCTCCTCGAAGGCATATCGGGCCGTACGCTGCGTGCCCGGATCTGGCGCGGCCTGGTCGACGACCAGGCCGCGGGACGCACACTCGCCGAACACGAGTCGATCTTCACGGCCCTCTCCGCCCGCGACGCCTTCCTGGGCCAGGCCGCCGCACTCCTGCACGTCAACAACACGGAGCAGTGGCTGAGGGAACACCTGCACTCCTCGGAGTCACCCGGCACCGGTTCAGCGGGGCGTCGACGGGGTGCTCCGGCGAAGCCCCGCCACCGGGAGGGGTGAGGAGCTCCCAGGGGCGGCCTCCCTGCGGACCCCCTGCCAAGCCATGCCGGTGCCCGGTGTGCCGCTATCGGTGGTGCGGCGGGTGGGGTGGCGGGGCCGGGATGGTGTCGATGCCGGGTGCGGGCTCGGGCCACACCAGCAGGACAGGGCACGGGGCGTGGTCGACGATGAAACGGCCGGCATGCCCGAGGCTGCGCGGCCCGAGATGGGTGCGGTCACCGTCGCGGGCGAGGATGAGCAGGTCGGCGCCCTCGGCCGCGGCGACGACCTCCCGCTCGACGCGGCCGGTCCGCTCGACGCGGGCGCACGGGCGGCCCAGACGCCGCGCGGCCTCGGCCAGGAACGTCTCGGCGGAGGCGGCGGCCAGGTGCTCCACCTGTGTGCCGGGGTCGCGTTCGCCATGGCCGCGGCCGAGCAGACCGGCGAAGGCTCCGTGCGCCGCGCCCGGGACGTCGGCCGGGGTGACGTGGAGCAGCACGATGTCGGCGTCGTCGGGCGCGTGGGCGCGGGCGGCGTCGATGCCGGCGGGCCAGGTGCCCTCGGTGATCCAGGCGACGACTTTCATGACGGTCAGCCTCCGATGAGGGTGAGCGAGGTCCACAGTGCCACCACCGACAGTCCCAGGGCGGTAGGCACGGTGAACACACCGAGCCGGGTGAACTCGCCGAGTTCGACGTCGCTGTCGTGTTCGTGGACGATGCGCCGCCACAGCAGCGTGGCAAGGGAGCCGGCGTAGGTGAGGTTCGGGCCGATGTTCACCCCCAGCAGGACTGCCAGGACCGCGCCCGGCCCGGACGGGGCGGTCAGCGGCAGCAGCACCAGCACGGCGGGCAGGTTGTTGATGACATTGGCCAGCACCGCGGCCAGGGCCGCGATGCCGAACAACGCCGCCAGTCCGGTACCGCCCGGAATCAGGTGTCCCAGCCCCGCCGCCAGCCCGTTGTCGACGACCGCGCGGACCACCAGTCCCAGGGCCAGGACGAAGGCGAGGAACGGCACCGCGGCGGCTCGCACGACGGCGGTGGGCGTGGTACGGCGCTGTGCCAGGGCCCGCCCGGCGAGCACGAGGGCGCCGGCGAAGGCCGCCCACGCGGGGTTGACGTCCACCATGGAGGTGAGGACGAACCCGGCCAGCGTGCAGGCCACTGTGACCAGGGCGAACACCGGCAGTTCGCGTTGCCCGGCGGTGCGCGGGGCCTGGGCTCCCGCGTCCAGGTCGGTGGCGAAGAACCGGCGGAAGACCACGTACTCGGTGGCGATGGCCACCAGCCAGGGCAAGGCCATCAGGGCGGCGAAGCGCGTGAAGCTCAGCCCGCTGGCGGCGAACGCGAGCAGGTTGGTGAGGTTGGAGACCGGCAGCAGCAGCGACGCGGTGTTCGACAGGTGGGTGCAGGCGTAGACGTGCGGTTTCGGCCGGGCGCCGAGCCTGGCGGCGGTGGCGAACACCACCGGCGTCAGCAACACGATCGTGGCGTCCAGGCTGAGCACCGCGGTGATCACCGACGCGGCTGCGAACACCTGCACCAGCAGGCGGCGCGGGCGCCCCGCCGCGCTACGGGCCATCCACGCCCCGCACGCGTGGAAGAGTCCCTCGTCGTCACACAGCTGGGCGAGGACCAGGACGGCCGCGAGGAACCCGATCACCGGCCCGAGCCGCTCCGCCTCCTCACGGGCGTGCTCCAGCGAGAGCGCCCCGGTGGCGATCACCACGCCTGCGGCCGGGACGGCGACAACCGCCTCCGGCCACCCGAACGGGCGAACGACGGCGCACGCCAGCACCGCCAGCAGCAGAGCGACGGAGACGGCCTCCGCCACAGATGAGTTCACCACTTGATCTTCCCCTGCCCGCCACCGCCCGCGCGACCTGGCACGGGCGGGGCCAGGCGGCCGACGAGTTGCCCGGCGGGGTGACGTGGATACCCGATGACGGTTCAGGCGGTCAGCAGGTGGAGTTGGTCTGGGTGAGCAGGCCCATCCTCCAGGGCAGCGAGTTGTAGTCACCGTCGGCGTTGGGGTCCACGCCTTCGTAGACGTACTGCATATGGCAGGGGTCGATGGGGAGGCTCTGGTCGTTGCCGGCGCGGACCATCTCGCCGTGGCTGATGTCCTCGGTCCAGGCGCCGCCCGGGAAGGTGACGTTGCTGCGGCCAGCGAAGGGTTTGTGCATCCACATCACGAACTTGCCGGTCGTGCTGTTGTAAATGACCTTCGACCGCTCGATGTTGGCGACCGCCAGCTCCGGATCGCTGGCCCGGGTCAGCACGTTGCGTCTGAACTCCCAGGTCTTCAGGTCGGTCGAGCGGTAGGCGGACACGGCCTTGAAGGTGTTGTCCGGATTGCGGTTCTCACCGAACCAGTAGTAGTACGCGCCCACCTTGATCACCCCGCCGCCGTGGGCGTGCACCACGGCCCCCGTGGTGTCGGTGAACTGCGTCCCGTTGGTCACGGTGACCGGGGCGGCCTGGGCCGGGGCGCCGGCGACGAGCAGTGTCAACACGCCCAGGACGAGGGCGAGAAGTGGGGGGAAACACGTCTGGGCATCGGTACTCCGCTCCGGTAGATACATCCCATGTCAAGAGTTCGACAGTCCAGCGGGCGACGTATAATGGCCCTGTTTTATTGGGTAGTTGCGTCAGATCTCTGGACAGCAGCCGTTCGATGCCCGGTAATACATCCCATGTTCCTGTTGCACCGCGTGCATGGACTTCATCACGAGCGCACCGCTCACCCCGCTTGCTTTGGACCTGAACCGCACACCATCCGTGCCTTTCTGTCTGACGGTGGCCGCAGTCGTCTCACCGGCGCTGGCGGCTCCCGCCCACGCCGCCTCCACCCCACAGCCCCTCCCCCTCCTCCCGCTGCGGGTGCCCCAACCGGACCACGAGGGCTTCGTCCTGTGGCCGTCCACCCATCCGAACGCCTTCCACGCCGGACTGGCTCCGGCCTGGCAGGCTCCGGCACCGTCTCCTTCGAGTCGGTCAACTTCCCCGGCTACTTCCTGCGCCACCCGGACCGCTACATCCGCCACTACGCGTACCAACTCCGCCTCGATCCGATCACCACCGCGACGGGACGTGACGAGCTGAGCCGCCGACACGAACGGCAATCAGGCCCGCTGATTCAGCCACCACTCGAAGAAGAGGACGCTGTATGAGAAAGTCCTGGGCTTTACCTCTGATCACGCTCGTCGCTGCCGCGCTCGGGGTGACAGTGGCCGGCGTGACCCCTGCCTCCGCCGCCTCGAACACACCTTTACGGGTCATGCCGTTGGGCGACTCGATAACCTGGGGTGTGGGAAGCGGTACGGGCAACGGCTACCGGGGGCCGTTGTGGAACCAGCTTGCGGCGGACGGCCATCCGCTGGACTTCGTCGGCACGCTGCGGGGCGGTTCCATGTCCGACCCCGACAACGAAGGCCACTCCGGATACAAGATCCACCAGATCGCCGCACTCGCCGACGCCTCGCTGACCCGCTACCGGCCCAACGTCGTGACGCTGCACATCGGTACCAACGACCTCAACGAGAGCTACCAGGTCTCCACCGCCACCGCCCGGCTGAGATCTCTGGTCGACCAGGTCACCGCCGCCGCCCCCGACGCCACCGTCCTCGTGGCCTCCCTGGTCGTGTCCACCAGCGGCTCGGAGGAGCAGTACCGTGCCGCGTACAACCAGGCCATTCCCCAGCTCGTGAGGGACGAACAGGCCGCGGGCAGGCATGTCGCATACGTCGACATGAGCAGCCTGACCCCGGCCGACCTGGCCGACACCCTGCATCCCGACGACTCGGGCTACCAGAAGATGGCCGACGCCTTCCACCGCGGCGTCCAGGCCGCGGACAGCGCAGGGTGGCTGAGGAACCCCGCCCCCGCCGCCGCACGCGTCCAGTCCGGCATCGCGGGCAAGTGCCTGGACGTCAACGGCGCGGGCACCGCCGACGGGACCGCCGTCCAGACGTGGAGCTGCGGAGACGGTGCCAACCAGCTCTGGTCCGCCTACACCGACGGCACGCTGCGCTCGATGGGCAAGTGCCTCGACGCCGCCGGCGGGGGCACCGCCAACGGCACCAAGGTGCAGATCTGGGCCTGCCACGGCGGCGCCAACCAGGTCTGGCAGCCCTACAACGGCGGCTACCGCAACCCCGCCTCAGGCCGCTGCCTGGACGTTCCGGACTCCTCCACGGCCGACGGCACCCAGCTCCAGCTGTGGGACTGCAACGGCGGCTCCAACCAGAAGTGGACCACTCTGACCGCCGGATGACCCCGCTCCCGGGACCTCGGCCCTTTCCGGGCTCCGGTCCCGGGAGAGCATCGGCGCCCGCCCGTCACTTTCCCGCTGTCGTCCCGAGGGGGAGGGGTTCGCCCGAGTGTCCGTCAGAGACATCGCACACCCCTCCCCCACCGTGCCCCGCAAGGACGTCCGACCTGATCAGCCCCTGTGCGCGCAGATCGTCCCAGAGGCCGTCCGGGACGCGCCGATCATGGAGTTCCGCGTTTCGTGCGACCTCTTCCGCAGTACGCATGCCGAGGGTGACGTTGATGATGCTGGGATGCGTGTACGGGAAGGCGATCGCGGCGGCGGGCAGGCTGGTCCCGTGCGCCTCGCAGACCTCGGCGATCGCCCGAGCACGGGCGACCAGAGCGGGCGGGGCGTCCCGGTAGTCGTACGTCATGCCCTCGGCGGGCCGGTCGCGGGAGAGCAGTCCCGAGTTGAACACGCCCACCGCCACCACGCTCTTGCCGAGTTCCCGCGCGGCGGGCAGGACGTCGTCCAGCGCCGACTGGTCCAGGAGCGTATAGCGGCCGGCGAGCATCACCACGTCGGCGGCCGTCTCGCGCAGGAAGCGGGCGAGCATCGCCGACTGGTTCATGCCGGCGCCGATCGCGCCGATCACACCCTCGTCGCGCAACTCCGCGAGCGTGGGCATGGCCTCCTCCGCCGCCTGCCGCCAGTGGTCGTCCGGATCGTGCAGGTAGACGATGTCCAGCCGGTCCAGGCCGGTGCGCTCCAGTGTGTCCTCGATGGAGCGGAGTACGCCGTCGCGGCCGAAGTCCCACTGTCGGCGAAGGTCGTCCCGTACGACGAAGCCCTCGGTGTCGACGCCACGTGGCTCCTCGTTGGGCACCAGCAGCCTGCCCACCTTGGAGGAGATGACGTACTCGTCGCGCGGGCGACCTTGCAGGGCGGCGCCCAGGCGGCGTTCGGAGAGGCCGAGGCCGTAGTGCGGTGCGGTGTCGAAATACCGCAGGCCGGCCTCCCAGGCCGCGTCGACGGCGGCGGTCGCGTCGGCGGCCGGGGTGACGCGGTAGAGGTTGCCGATCACCGATGCCCCGAAGCCGAGTTCGGTGAGTGAGACGGACGTGTTCTGGATCTTCCGCTGGTGCAAGACGTGCTCCTGGGATACGGGCGATGGGGGCGCCGGTCAGCGTCTGACGTGGGGCGACCCGCCAGCGATGAGCGCCTCGACCTCGGCGAGCGTGGCCATGGAGACGTCGCCGGGCGTGGTCATGGTGAGCGCGCCGTGGGCGGTGCCGTAGGCCAGGGCCCGCTCCAGGCCGGCGTCGTCGAGCAGTCCGTGGATCAGGCCGGCGGCGAAGGCGTCGCCGGAGCCGATGCGGTCCAGGACCTGCAGGCCGGGCATCCGGGGGCCGTGGATGAAGCCGGTTTCGGCGGACCAGGCGGCCGAGGACCAGTCGTTGACTCCGGCCGACGGTACGCCGCGCAGGGTCGTCGCCAGTACTCTCGCCGCGGGCAGCAGGTCGGCCACCTCGGCGAGGGCGTCCGCCACTTCGTCGTCCCTGATGCGCGCCTGTCCCGAGTACGTCCCGGCCAGGCCCAGGGCGCCCACCACGACGTCGGCGTGCCGGGCGAGGCGCAGGTCCACCTCGCGGGCGGCGTCGGCGCCGCCCCGGCCGGCCCAGAGACTGGGGCGGTGGTTGGGGTCGTAGGAGACGGTCACGCCGTGGCGGCGAGCCGCGGCCATGGCCTCGTCGGCGACGTCCACCGTGGTGTCGGACAAGCCCGCGAAGATGCCGCCGGTGTGGAACCAGCGCACGCCGGCCGAGAACACCGCGTCCCAGTCCACGTCACCCTTCCGCAGCTGGGAGACGGCGGTGTGCGCGCGGTCGCTGACGCCCAGCGCGCCGCGGATGCCGTAGCCGCGTTCGACGAAGTTGAGGCCGTTGCGGGCGGTGCGGCCGATGCCGTCGTCGGGCACCCAGCGGATCAGCGAGGTGTCGACGCCGCCCTGGAGGACCAGGTCCTCGACGAGCCGGCCCACCGCGTTGTCGGCGAGGGCGGTCACCACGGCTGTGCGCAGCCCGAAGCAGCGGCGCAGTCCGCGTACCACGTTGTACTCGCCGCCGCCCTCCCAGACCTGGAAGGAGCGGGCGGTGCGGATCCGTCCCTCGCCCGGGTCGAAGCGCAGCATCACCTCGCCGAGGGCCACCACGTCGATCACGTCATGCTCCTCTCCACCGCCTCGGCGGTCAGTCGGCGGATCTCCTCGTAGTCGCCTCGCTCCAGGTGGGCGGCGGTGGCCATCCAGCTGCCGCCGACCGCGAGGACCGCCGGGTCGGCGAGGTAGGCGGCCAGGCGGGAGGCGTCGATCCCGCCGGTCGGCACGAAGCGCGTGCCGGGGAAGGGCGCCGCGAGCGCCCGCAGCGTCCGCACGCCGCCGAGCGGCTCGGCGGGGAAGAGCTTGACGGTGTCGAGGCCCGCCTTCAGGGCGCGCATCAGCTCGGTGGCGGTGGCGATCCCGGGCACCACGGGCACCCCCAGCTCGCGGCACTTGGCGACGACCTCCTCGTCGAAGCCGGGGGTCACCACGAAGCGGGCCCCGGCCGCCACCGCCCGCTCCGCCTGTCCGGGCGTGCGGACCGTGCCGACGCCGACGGTGAGCCCGCCATGGGTGGCCATGGTCTTGAGCACCTGCTCGGCGTCCGGTGTGCGGAAGGTGACCTCGGCGCACCGGGCCCCGCCCGCGGTGAGCGCGTCGGCGAGTGGGCCGGCGGTGGCCGTGGACGGCACGGTCAGTACGGGCAGGAGCCGGGCCCCGGCCAGTGCGGTGGCCGGGTCGGGGCCGCTCATCGGCCGAGCCATCCGCCGTCGACGGGCAGGACGACGCCGTGGACGTAGGCGGCGGCGTCCGAGGCGAGGAAGACCGTGGCGCCTGCCAGGTCGTCGGCGTCGCCCCAGCGGCCGGCCGGGATCCGGTCCAGGATCGCCCTGCTGCGCACCGGGTCGTCCCGCAGGGCCTGGGTGTTGTCGGTGGCGATGTAGCCGGGCGCGAGGGCGTTGACGTTCACCCCGTGCGGCGCCCACTCGTTGGCCAGCGCCTTGGTCAGACCGGCGATGCCGTGCTTGGCGGCGGTGTATCCGGGCACGGTGATACCACCCTGGAAACTCAGCAGCGACGCCGTGAAGATGACCTTCCCTTCGCCGCGTGCCACCATCGACGCGCCGACCGCCCGGGTCAGCGCGAACTGTGCGTTGAGGTTGACCTGCAGCACCAACTCCCAGTCCGCGTCGGTGTGTTCGGCGGCCGGAGCACGGCGGATCGTGCCCGCGTTGTTGACCAGGATGTCCACCGGGCGCTCGCGTCCGGCGAGGTCCGCGCCCAGGGCTCGTACGGCGGCGGGGTCGGCGAAGTCGGTCCGGATCGCCTCGAAGGAACGGCCCGCGGCGAGCACGTCCTTCTCCACCGCGCTGCCGGACTCCTCCAGCGCGGCGCTCACCCCGATGACGTCCGCACCGGCCCCGGCCAGCGCGCGGGCCATGGCCCTGCCGATACCGCGCCGGGCCCCGGTGACGACAGCGAGCCTCCCGGTGAGGTCGAAGGCGGTCATACGGCCACTCCCCCGGTGTCGTCGGTGCAGTCCACGAGGATCTTCATCACGTCACCGCCGCCCTCCAGGGCCTCGAACGCGGCCGGCGCCTGCGTGAGGGGGACGACCTTGCTGATGAGGCGCTCGGCCGGGATCGTGCCGTCCGCGACCAGGGTCACCGCGCGCTCGAAGTCGCCACGGTCGTACAACCGGGCGCCCACCAGGGTGAGTTCGCGCCAGAAGAAGCGGTGCAGGTTCACCTCGCGGGGGCGAGGGTGGATGGCGACGAGGCAGAGACGGCCGCGTACGCCCAGCACGTCGACGGCCGTGTCCACGCCGCCCGCCGCACCGGACACCTCGAAGGCGACGTCCGCGCCCGCATCCCGCGTCCACTCGCCGACCAGGGCGCCGATGTCGTCCGCGGCCGGGTCCCAGACGGTCAGCCCCAACTCCTCGGCCAGCAGCCGCCGGTGGGCGCTCGGCTCCACCACCCGCACCTCGGCTCCCGCGGCCCGTGCGACCAGCGCGATCAGTACACCGACCGGCCCGCCACCGACCACCACGGCCTTCTCGCCCTCGGCGACCTTCGCCCGGCCCACGTCGTGCACGGCGACGGCCGTCGGCTCGACGAGCGCGGCCCGGTCCAGGGCGAGGGAGTCCGGCAGCCGGATCAGGGTGGAGGCGGGCACCGTCCAGCGCTGCTGCATCGCGCCCGGGGAGTCGATGCCGATGAAGTCCAGGTGCTGGCAGACGTGCTGATGCCCGGCGCGGCAGGCCGGGCAGTCGCCGTCCCAGCGCAGCGGCATCACGGTGACCGCGTCACCGGCCCGCCAGCCCTCCACGCCCGGCCCGACCCGCACGACCCGGCCGGACATCTCGTGCCCCAGAACGGCGGGCGTGTGGACCCGGGCGTCCATGTCGCCGTGGAAGATGTGCAGATCGGTGCCGCAGATACCGACGTAGGCGGGCGCCAGCTCCACCTCTCCCGGACCGGGTGGCGCACCGATCGCGGGAGCCGTGTCCAGGGTGCGGGCGGAGGTGTAACGGACGGCGAGAGTCATCGTGTCGTCAGGGTCCCTTCAGCGCGGACGCCGATGGTCAGCAGCAGGTTGGCGTAGGTACGGGTGTCGGCGGTGACGATCGCCAGCGCCAGGTCGGGCGAGCGGGCGGCGTCGTAGAACTCGAAGCGGCCGAGCGTCTCGACCGGGACGGACTCCAGCATCGAGCGGTACTCGGCGATGGCGGGCGGCTCCGGTTCGCCCTCGGGCGGCACCATCACGTGGGCCGCCTCGACGGGCAGGGCACGCAGCAGGACGTCGAGCACGGTGGTGACGTCGAGCAGGCCGGGGGCCAGGTTGAGGTGGACGGTCCGGGCGCGCTCGCCGGTGGCGGTGCTCGCGGGGTAATGGCCGTCCGCGAGCAGGACACGCGATCCGTGCCCGGCTCCGGCCAGGGATTCGAGGATCCCTGGGTGCAGCAGTTCCGTCAGGAGCACGGTGTCCCCTCCTTCGTGGGGGCGGGGGTCGGGTGGTAGAAGGCGGTCGCGGTGCCGGCGAGCACCGCGTGGATCTCGGTGCCGGAGCAGCCGTCCAGGAGTTCCTCGACGGTGGCGGCCCAGCGGTTCCATCCGGCGGCGAGGAGGCAGACCGGCCAGTCGGAGCCGAACATCAGCCGGTGGGGACCGAAGGCGGAGAGCAGGACGTCCCACACGGGGCGGATGTCCTCGATGGTCCACTTCTCGTGGCCGGCCTCTGTGATCAGGCCCGACACCTTGCAGCGGACCTGGGGATGCCTGGCGAGCGCGCGCACCAGCCGGGTCCAGTCGGTGAGGTCCCGCCTGGCGAGCGGCGGCTTGCCGGCGTGGTCCAGGACGAGCGGCAGCTCGGGGAGGCGTTCCGCGAGACGGATCGCCTGCGGGAGCTGGTGGCTGCGGATCAGCACGTCGTATCCGAGCCCGCGCCTCGCGACCGCAGCCAACCCCCTTTCCACGTACGGCCGTTGGAGCCAGTGTGGATCGGACTCGCCCTGCACGCCGTGGCGTAGGGCCCGCAGGTACCGGCCCCCGTACCCGGTCCGCAGGTCGTCGAGTACGTCGCCGATCGCGGGGGACGTCAGGTCCGCCCAGCCGACCACGGCACCGATCAGCGGGTCGCTGTCGGCCAGGGCGAGGAGGTCGCGGGTCTCGGGCACGGACGCGACGCACTGGACGACCACCGTGCTCGTCAGTCGTCGTCCGGCGATCGGCCGGGTCGCGGACGATCGCAAGGCGTGCGAGCCGAAACTGCGGCGGATCGGCTCGTGCGCGGGCTCGTCCAGCCAGGGCTGCGGCCGGACGTCCAGGTCCCAGACGTGGTGGTGGGCGTCGACGAGGGCCTGGGCCTCAGACACGAGCGGTCCAGACGGGGCCGTCGGGGTAGGCGTACTCCTTGAGGGACTCCGGGTGCATCTGCGCGCTCAGCCCGGGCAGGGTCGGCGCCAGGTAGTGGCCGTCGACGATGCGCACCGGGTCGACGAAGTGCTCGTGCAGGTGGTCGACGTACTCGATGACGCGGTCCTCGGTGGTGCCGGAGACCGCGACGTAGTCGAACATCGACAGGTGCTGCACCATCTCGCACAGGCCCACGCCACCCGCGTGCGGGCAGACCGGGACGCCGAACTTCGCGGCGAGCAGCAGGATCGCGATGTTCTCGTTGACGCCGCCGACCCGTGCGGAGTCGATCTGCACGATGTCCACCGCGCCGGCCTGGAGGAGTTGCTTGAAGACGACGCGGTTGGCGATGTGCTCGCCGGTGGCGACCTTGATGGGGCTGACGGCCTTGCGCACGGCGGCGTGGCCGAGGATGTCGTCCGGTGAGGTGGGCTCCTCGATCCAGTACGGCTGGTAGGGGGCCAGGGCGCGCATCCAGTCGATCGCGGCCTGGACGTCCCATCGCTGGTTGGCGTCCACCGCGATGCGGATGCCGTCGCCGACCGTCTCGCGGGCGGTGCGCATGCGCCGTACGTCGTCCTCCAGGGACGCGCCGACCTTCAGTTTGATCTGGGTGAAGCCGTCGGCGACGGCCTCGCGGGCCAGGCGGGCCAGCTTCTCGTCGGCGTAGCCGAGCCAGCCGGGGGTGGTGGTGTAGGCGGGGTAGCCCTGGTCGAGCAGGCGGCCGATGCGCTGTGCGCGGCCGGGCTCGGCGCGGCGCAGGATCTGGAGTGCCTCATCGGGGGTGAGGGCGTCGGACAGCCAGCGGAAGTCGACCTGCGCGACCAGGTCCTCGGGTGACATCTCGCCGAGGAAGCGCCACACGGGCTTGCCGGCCCGCTTGGCGGCCAGGTCCCAGGCGGCGTTGACGACCGCGCCGGTGGCCATGTGGATGGCGCCCTTCTCCGGGCCCAGCCAGCGCAGTTGCGGGTCGTGGACGAGGGAGCGGGAGAACGCGCCGAGGTCGGCGCAGACGTCGTCGACCGACAGGCCCACCACGTGCGGGGCGAGAGCGGCGATGGCGGTGGCCTGCACGTCGTTGCCGCGGCCGGTGGTGAAGGCCAGGGCGTGGCCCTCCAGGCCGTCGCCGGCGTCGGTGCGCAGGACGACGTAGGCGGCGGAGTAGTCCGGTTCGGGGTTCATCGCGTCCGACCCGTCCAGGTGCTCGGACGTCGGGAACCGCACGTCCAGCACGTCCAGGGCGGTGATACGGGCAGGGGCCGCGGAAGCGGACTGGGCGGATGACATGGCGGCAACTCCTGTGAGGTGCGGGGGCGGTACGGCCCCTTGCGGCGAGATGGGGGTGCGGCGGAGGGTGCCGGGCGGCCTGGACGGCCTCCGGGTTCACTCCTGGACCTTGCCGCCGGTGATGCGCGAGATGGTCAGGGCGACCAGGATGATCAGGCCGTTGAGGGCACCGATCCACTGGGCGGGGACACCGGCCAGCGTGAGCACGTTCTGGATCATGAAGAGCAGCAGGATGCCGCTGAACGCCCCGAACATGGTGCCCTTGCCGCCGTTCAGGCTGATCCCGCCGATGACGGCGGCGGCGAAGACGGTGAAGATGTAGCCGTTGCCCTGCGCCGAGGCGACCGAGGCGAGGCGTCCGGAGAGCATCAGTCCGGCGAGGGCGGCGAGGACACTGCCGGTGACGATGACGATCCACAGCACCCGGTCGGTGCGGATGCCGGCCGCCTTCGCGGCGTCGACGTTGCCGCCGATGGCGTACAGCGAGCGGCCGAAGCCGGTCCAGCCCAGCACCACGATCGCGATGGCGAACAGCACCAGGCAGACCCAGATGGACGCGGGCATCCCGAACCATTCGGCGGTGCCCAGGTAGAGCATCGACTCCGGCAGCTGGAAGAAGGTCTGGCCGCCGGAGATGCCGGTGAGGACGCCGCGCAGGACGATCAGCATGCCGAGGGTGACGATGAAGCCGTTGAGGCCGAAGCGGATGATCAGCAGGGCGTTGATCACGCCGACGAGCGCGCCCACGGCCAGGGTGACGGGAACGGACCACGCGCCGGGGAGCAGTCCGAGTCCGTGGCCCGCGCCGACCGGCACGACCAGCCAGGCCGCGACGCCGGGCGCGAGGCCCATGGTGGACTCGAGCGACAGGTCCATCTTCTTGACGATCAGGATCATCGTCTGGGCGAGGACCAGCAGGGCCATCTCGGACATGGTCTGCAGGACGTTGAGGAGGTTGTCGGCCTGCAGGAAGACTGGGTTGACGATCTGGCCGACGATCGCGATGACCACGATGGCCGGGACGAGCGCGAGGTCCCGCAGCCGGGCCAGGGGTATCCGGCCGCCGAGCAGCACGGTCCGTCTGGGTGCCGGGTCCGGTCCCTTGGCGGCGGCGGTGTCCGCGAGGGCGGTTTCAGGCATCAGTTCAGGCATGCAGGTCCACTCCTTCCATCGCGGCCACGAGGTCGTGGTCGTGCCAGCCGCGGGCGATCTCCGAGGTCACACGGCCCTGGAACATCACCAGGACCCGGTCGCACATGCGCAGGTCGTCGAGTTCGTCGGAGGCGATGAGCACTCCGGTGCCGGTGGCCGCGGTCTCCTCGACCTTGCCGAGGAGGAACTCCTTGGAGCGCACGTCCACGCCCGCGGTCGGGTTGATCAGAACAAGCAGCCGGGGGTCGTCGGCGAGGGCGCGGGCCATGACGACCTTCTGCTGGTTGCCTCCGGACAGTGCGGAGACGGGCAGTTCGGGACCGGGGGTCTTGATCGCGAGGTTCTCGATCAGGCCCTCGGCGAGCCGGTCCCGGCGGCTGCGGCTGAGGAACCCGTGGGGGCCGAGCCTGCGGGGAACGGACAGGGTGGCGTTGTCCGCGATCGACATGTCGGGAACGAAGCCCTGGTGGTGCCGGTCCTGGGGGACGAACCCGGCACCTGCGGTGAGCGCGGCGGGCACGCTGCCCGGCCGGGGCCGCCTCCCGGCGATCTCCACCTCGCCCGCCGCTGCCGCCCGGAGTCCTACGACGGTCTCGGCGACCTCGGTACGACCGCTGCCGGCAGCCCCCGCGAGGCCGACGATCTCGCCGGGCGCGATCCGGAAGCTGACGTCGTCGTACGCATCGCCCCGCAGAGCGCGAACGCTCAGTGCGGCCGTGGCACCGGGGTCGAGGGCTCTCGCGCGTTCCTCGCGCCGGTCGGCCGCCGCCTCGCCGGTCATGGCGGCGACGAGGTCGGCGCGGGGAAGGTCCGCGACCGGTGCGGTCACGATGTGCCGGGCGTCGCGGAACACCGTCACCATGTCGCAGATCTCGTAGATCTCCTGGAGATGGTGGCTGATGAACAGAAAGGTCACGCCCTGGCGTTGCAGGTCGCGGATGCGGTCGAAGAGGCGGTTGATCGCCGCCCCGTCGAGTTGGGCGGTCGGCTCGTCGAGGATGATGAACCGGGCCCCGAAGGACAGCGCGCGGGCGATCTCGACGAACTGCCGCTGCTCGACGCTCAGATCACCGGCCGGGGTCCGCGGGTCGACGTCCACCGACCAGGTCGACAGCAGGTCCTGTGCGCGACGGCGGGTGGCCTGCCAGCTGATGAGCCGGCTCTGTCCGTGGTCGTGCCGGTTCAGGAAGAGGTTCTCGGCGACGGTCAGTGCGGGGATGATCGTCGACTTCTGGTAGACGCAGGCCACGCGTTGCCGCCAGGCGTCACGGTCACTGGGCCGGGGGGCCGGCTCGCCGCCGAAGGTCACCGTTCCCTCGTCGGGGGCCTGGAGGCCGGTGAGGACCGACACCAGGGTCGACTTGCCGGCTCCGTTGCGGCCGACCAGCGCGTGGGTCTCGCCGGGCCGAATGGTGATCCGGGCGCCGTTCAGGGCCACCGTCGGACCGAATCGTTTGACTATGCCCGTCGCCTCGACGACGGGCGGGCCCGAGTCCGCCGGGGCGGGCGTGGGGGTTGCCGCTCGCTCCCCGTCGCTCATCTCAACCTCCTTGTCCTCGTTCGCCGTTGGGTTCCTGATGTGGAATCACCGTTGCGTCCCGTTGAGAGATCGGAGGAATCAGCCGAGGTTGTTGCCCCACAGCGCCTTGTCGTCGCTCTTGACGCTGGGCACGCCGCCGTAGGTGCCGCCGTCGGCGGTGACGAGCGGGGCGGAGAGCTGGTCCTCGAGCACGCCGTCGCGGACCTGGATGATGGTGCTGTCGTGGTCGGTCTTGCCGGGCTTGAACGTCTTCCCGTCGATCGCGGCCTTGACGTAGTACAGGGCGTACTTGGCGTAGAGGTCGGCCGGCTGCGAGACCGTGGCGTCGATCTTGCCCTCGGCGATGGACTTGAGCTCCTCGGGGATGCCGTCGTTGGACACGACGAACACGTGCTTCTTGTCCTTCGGACCCACCAACAGGCCCTTCTGCTTCAGGACTTGGAGCGTGCCGGACAGCGCGAAACTGGCCTCCATGTAGACGCCCTTGATGTCCGGGTTGGCCGTCAGGTCGGTCTGCAGCTTCTGCGCGGCGACCGCGCCGTCCCAGTTGGTGGCCTCCCCGAACACCTTGACGTCCGGGTAGTTCTTCTTCATGCAGTCGTTGAACGCCTCGGTGCGGTCGCGGCCGTTGATGGAGGAGAGGTCGCCCTCGAGCATGACGACCTTGCCCTTGCCGCCGAGCTTCGCGCCGAGGTACTGGCAGGCCTTCTCACCATAGGCGCGGTTGTCGGCGCGTACGACCATGTAGACCTTGCCGGTGTCGGGGCGGGTGTCGACGGTGACGACGGGGATCTTCTTCGCCTCCAGCTGCGCGAGGGTGGGCGCGATGGCGGCGGTGTCCTGCGGGGCCATCACGAGCCCCTTGACGCCCTGGCTGATGAACGTCTGTGCGTTGGCGGTGAGTTTGGCGACGTCGTTCTGCGAGTTGGTCGTCTTCAGATCCAAGCCCTGCTGCTTGCCGTACTGGGGCGTGTACTTGATGTAGGAGTTCCAGAAGTCGGTGTCGGAACGCGGGTAGTCGACGCCGACGAGCGGCGCGCCGCCGGACCCGGTGCCGGAGCTGCTGCTGCAGGCGCTGAGCAACGTCAGGGCGGACAGGACGGAGACGGCTGAACAGAGGGCGGTTCTGACTCTCATCGGTGCTTCCTCGCGCCGGTCCCGTAGCGGGAGATGTTTCACGTCGACGACATCTGTGTATCGCCGTGCGGAAGAGATGGGATGTTTATAGGCGCGCCCCCGCCGCCCTGTCTACCCCGCGGTCGAATAAGCATCAAGACACCAGCTCATGACCCATTCGGGATTCGGACCGGCATCCAGAAGCCCAGATCCATCCCATCAATCCTCGTGTTTGGCTGATCTAAATGAGCCATGAAGCTCCTGCCAGACATTCCATGTCTGGACAGTCGCAAATCGCATCAGATCGGCCTCAAGTACAGCCAACTCCCTTACCACTCGGCGCTTTTCATCCCTGCACACCGGTTGACATCCCAGGGAGACATGGCCGACCTTCATGCGTAACAAGCGGCGCCCTGTATTCCCCTCCCCCTTCTGCACCAGGGATGTCTCCATGTCGAGTTCGATCAACAGACGCCACTTCCTGGCCGGTGCCACCTGCGTCGCCGCGGCGGCCGTTGCCGGAGGTGTGTTCGATGCCGGAACCGCCCGGGCCGCACCCAGCACGTATACGCCCGACTGGAACTCGGTCGACCAGCACCCGCCGGCCCCGGAGTGGTTCCGGGACGCGAAGTTCGGGATCTACTTCCACTGGGGCGTCTTCAGCGTCCCGGCCTACGACAACGAGTGGTACCCGCGCAACATGTACCAGGCGGGCAGCAACGCCAACCAACACCACATCGCGACCTACGGCCGGCCATCGGCATGGCCGTACCACAACTTCATCAACGGGGCACAGGACCTGGCGGGCAACTTCGTGAAGTTCGCGCCGAGACTGAAGTCGGCTGGCGGGAAGTTCGACCCCGACGAGTGGGTGCAGCTGTTCGTCGACGCCGGCGCCAGGTTCGCCGGCCCGGTCGCCGAGCACCATGACGGCTTCTCCATGTGGGACAGCCAGGTCAACGAGTGGAACTCGGTGAAGAAGGGCCCGGGGCTCGACCTGCTGCGGCTCTTCTCCACGGCCATCCGCGCCAAGGGCCTCAAGCTGCTGGTGGCCATGCACCACGCGTACCACTTCAACGGCTTCTACGAGTTCGTCCCCGCCCAGACGGACCCCGGTCTCAAGAAGCTCTACGGGCAGCTGGGCTCGGCCGCGGAGAACCAGCTCTGGTACGACAAGCTCAAGGAGGTCATCGACCGCGCCCAGCCCGACATCCTGTGGCAGGACTTCAAGCTGGACGCCATCGACGAGACCCAGCGCCTGAACTTCCTGTCGTACTACTACAACCAGGCCAACAGCTGGGGCCGTGAGGTGGTCGCCACCTACAAGGACGGTCTGGACAACAAGGGCGAGGTCTTCGACTACGAGCGCGGCGGCCCGGCCGACATCACCACCCCGTACTGGCTGACCGACGACAGCATCTCCAGTAGCAGCTGGTGCTACACCCAGGGCATCGGCTACTACACCGTCCAGCAGATGCTGCACTCGTTCATCGACCGGGTCAGCAAGAACGGCAACATGCTGCTGAACATCGCGCCGATGGCCGACGGCACCATCCCCCAGGCGCAGAAGGACATCCTGCTCGGCATCGGGGACCACCTGAAGCGCTTCGGCGAGTCGATCTACTCGACCCGCGCCTGGACGGCGTACGGCGAGGGCCCGACGAAGATGGGCGGCGGCGCGTTCACCACCCCGCACGCCGGCACGCCGCAGGACATCCGCTTCACCCGCGACAAGGCCGACAACGTCCTGTACGCCACTGTGTTGGGCTGGCCCGGCAGTTCACTGACGATCAAGACTCTCAGCTCGGACCGGATCAACCTCTCGTCGCTGACCTCGGTGAAGCTCCTCGGCACCACCGCAGGCACCTACATCGACCTGCCCACGCCGGCCCAGAACTCCTCCGGCCTCACGGTCACCCTGCCCTCCTCGGCCCCGTACAGCGCGGGCGCCTACGTCCTGAAGCTCGCCTTCTCCGGCACGATCCCGGGCCTGCGGCCGCTCGCCGGGGCCGTCGCCTTCGCGGACGTCAACTACGCCGGCAACGCGGGCGTGTTCACCGTCGGTGACTACTCCGCGGCCGACCTGACCGCAGCCGGACTCGGCGCGCGCACTCTCTCCTCCCTCCGACCGGCTCCTGGCTACCAGGTGATCGGCTACTCCGGAGACAACTTCACCGGCACCTCCTGGACCTTCACCGACGAGAACCCCGACCTGCGAGTCACCGGCAACAACGACCAGATCACCTCGCTGAGGGTCCAGTTCAACCCGGCGGCGTACTTCCGGATCACCAACGCCACCGACGGACTCGCCCTGGACAGCGGCGGCGGAGTGGCCTCCGGGTCCGACCTCAAGCAGTGGACGTGGAACGGCAGCTCCAATCTGCAGTGGCAAGCGGAGGCGGTCGGCGGCGGCTACTACCGACTGGTCAACCGGACGAACGGCATGGTCGCCGACGGCTGGGGCGCCACCGACAACGGCTCTCCGGCCCGACAGGCTCCCTGGAACGGCGGTACCAACCAGCAGTGGAGGATCACTCCCCGGGGTGGCGACGCCTACTCGATCGCCAACCGCACCACCGGCCTGGTCCTCGACGGCGGTGGCAATGTCGACTCGGGCTCCGTCACCAAGCAGTGGGCGTACGGCAGCAGCACCAACCTGCTGTGGTCCTTCACGGCCGTCTGATCCTCGGGCCGTAGGACCGGCTGCGGCGGCGTACGCCTCGTGCGCCGCCGCAGCCGCCGTCACGCCGCCGCCCCTCCCGGCTCCGCACCGCGGCCCCGGCGTGCTGGCCGAGGCCCTGATCTACAGCCGGCCCGGAGTGCTGGAGATCCTCCCCGCGCTGCCCGACCGGTTGGCGAAGGGCACGATCACCGAGGTCCGGGCCCGCGGCCGGATCCGGATCCGGATCCACAGCTTCGCCTGGGACCTGAACACCCGGCCCCCCTGTCCGTCACCTCCGACGTCAACCAGGACGTCACGCTGATCAGCCGCCGCGGCATGACCTCCGTGGCCACGACCGCGACCGTCGCGGCCTCCTCCCTCGGCACCCACGCCAGGAAGGTCTCCCTGACCGCCGGGCAGCGCACCGACATCACCGTCTCCCTGCTCAGCGGCTTCTTCCGGCTCGAAAACCGGCGCAGCGGCAAGGTACTCGACGTCACCAGCGGCAGCACCGCCGACGGCACCGGCCTCATCCAACGGGGCTGGTCCGGCAGCGAGAACCAGCAGCGGCGGCTCCAGCCCTACGCCGACGGCTCCTTCCGCCTCGTCGCCCGCCACAGCGGCAAGGTCGTCGACGCGGGCGGTGGACACGTCCGGCTCGTCCACGTCCGCAACAGCTTGTGCGCGGACGTCGAGGGCGGATCGGCGGACAACGGCGCCAAGGTGATCCAGTGGCCTGTCGGCGACGGAACCAACCAGCAGTGGCGGCTGGTCGCCCTCTGGCCGTCGCCGTTCTACGGTCGGCCCAGCACCGTATCGGCGTTCTGAGCACCAGCACGTCCCAGTCGCCCTCGGCGAGGTCCCAGGGACGTTTGTCGAGGGCAGCCCGTACGCTGCGGTCGCCGCCCATGTCGAGCTGTTCGAACGGAATCCTCGGAGTGGCGGCGATGTTCTCGCTCCGGGGATGCAGGACCAACTGCCAGTTCCGGGGCACCGACTGCCCGGCGGACACCTCGAAGGCGGCCCTGATGATGAATCAGCCACCGCTTACTGTCAGGTTGTTGGTGTTGAAGTTGAGTCCGCCGGACGACGAGGTGATCTCATAGCCGAACTGCACGTCGCCGATGACCTCGTTGCCGGGCATCCAGCCCTTGGTGTAGGCGATCCAGTTGAGGACCTGCTTGACGTCCACGGTGCCGGAGTCGGATTTGGACGTCCGCAGGAACGAGAACACCTGGTTCGACCCGTTGGTGCCCTTGTAGACGTCCCAGTTGTGGCCGCCGAGCGTGACGTTGGCCTGCCAGCTGCCGATCGGGCCGACGGCTCCGGTGTGGTTGACCCAGAGCATGATCTCGTACTGGTGGGCGTTGTCCCAGATGTCGTACGACGTGTTGTACGCGCCGGACGACGGGACGCTGACGTTGTAGTTGCTGGTGAGCCAGCTGAGGGTGTCGATCGACTTGTTGATCGACTTCGTCGAGTTGGCGTAGGACTTGATACCGCCGGTGTTGGGGTGGTCGGCCCAGACACCCCAACCGGTCCCGGAGTTGGCCCAGATGCACTGGCCGCCCGCACCGGAACCCCAGATGTTGTTGTAAAGCCTGTAGCCGTCCAGACTGGTGCTGGCCCACTGGTCGCAGGAGTTCCAGACTGCGGCCGAAGCGGGGGCGGAGGCGAGGCCGACGGTGGCTCCGAGCGCCATCGCCGGCGCGAGCACCGCCATGGTTATCTTGCCTGTTCTGCTTTTCACCATGGTGTCCCTTCCATGGGTGGGGGGAGATGTGGGGGTACTTGCCACGCCCCTTGCTGAGGACGTGGTCCGTCCTGGTGGGTGCCGGGCACCTCGCCGGTCACCGGCCGGGGTCGCCGGGGCCTCAGCCCTTGATGGCTCCGGTGAGCATCCCCTTCTTGAAGTGCCGCTGGACGAAGGGGGAGGCGACCGCGACGGGGATCAGCGCGAGGACCATGACGGCCATCTGCAGCCCCAGCGAGGAGAGTTGTCCGGTGCGGACCTGCTGCTGGAGGCCGGTCGGCGCCTCGGTGTTCTTCTGGACCAGTTGGATGAGCACGTTCTGTAACGGCATCATGTTCTGGTCGGAGAGGTAGATGGAGGCGTTGAACCAGGCACTCCAGTAGCCGACCGCGTAGAACAGCGAGATGACGGCCAGCACCGCGCGCGACAGCGGCATGATGATGGTCAGCAGGATGCGCAGGTCACTGGCCCCGTCGATGCGGGCGGACTCGGTGAGTTCGGGTGAGATCCCCATGAAGAAGGCCCGCAGGACGAGGATGTTGAAGACACTGACCGCGCTCGGCAGCACCAGTGACAGATAGGTGTCGGTGAGGCCCAGCGTCTGCACCAGAAGGTACGTCGGTATGAGTCCGGCCCCGAAGAACATCGTCGCCATCATGGCCATCAGGAAGAACCGGTGGCCCAGACTCCCCGGCCGCGACAGTCCATAGGCCGCCAGCACCGACACCGCCATCGAGAACAGCGTGCCGAAGAGCGTGACGCCGATCGAGACCATGATCGCGCGGCTGACCTGGCCGCCGCCGAGCAGTTCGGTGTAGTTGACGAAGGTGATGCCCTGGGGGATCACGACGAGGCCGCCGGCCCGGTCGATCACGGGTTTGGGAGAGAGGCTGGTGACGATCACGATCCACAGCGGACCGAGCACCCCCAGGCAGCAGAGCAGCAGGAAGCCGCTCTTGGCGGTGAGTCCTGCCTTGCTCGGCGGCTCCTCCCATACGGGGCGGGCGGGAGCCTTGAGGCTGCGAATGAGCTGCGTGTTGAGGCTCATTTCTTGTACACCCCCTGCTCGCCGAGCAGGTGCGCGACCTTGTTCGCGCCCAGGACGAGACACACTCCGATGGCTCCCTTGACGAGGCCGACCGCGGCCGCGTAGCTGAAGTCGCCGTACTTGATACCCACGCTCCACACATAGGTGTCGAGGACCTCTGCGGCCCTTGTGCCGACCGCGTCCCGCTGGACCAGGAACTGCTCGAATCCGACGCTCAGCGCGTCGCCCACCCGCAGGACCAGCAGCAGCGCGATCACCGGGCGCAGTGCGGGCAGCGTGACGTGCCACATGCGGCGCCAGCGCCCCGCGCCGTCCATGGCGGCGGCCTCGTACAGGTCGGTGCTGACGGCGGCCAGCGCGGCGAGGAAGACGATGATCCCCCAGCCGGCGTCCTTCCACACGGCCTGCCCGATGACCAGGTACTTGAAGACGTCCGCGTTGGTCATCAGGTCGAAGCCGCTCCACCCGTGCTTCTCCAGGGTCTGCGCGATGATGCCCGCGCCACCGAGGATCTGCTGGAACACGGTCACCACGAGGACCCACGAGAAGAAGTGCGGCAGATACATGATCGCCTGCGCCACGGCCCGCACCCGGGGCCGGATCACGCTGTTGATGACCAGCGCGAGGACGATCGGTACCGGGAAGAACAGCACCAGTTGGAGCACGAACAGGGTGATGGTGTTCTTCACCGCGCTCCAGAACAGCGGGTCGTCGAGCATCCGCGAGAACTGCTCCACGCCCACCCAGGGGCTGTGGAAGATCGCCGTGATGCCGTTGCTGGAGGCGTAGGGGTCGTAGTCCTGGAAGGCGACGACGTTGCCGAGCAGGGGGACGTAGTTGAAGAGGAGGAGCAGGACGATGACCGGCAAGGTCATCAGGATGAGCGCGCGGTCGCGCCGCAGCCGGATCCGCCACGGGACCTTGCCCGCCTTTGCGGCCTTGCTCGTCCTGCGTGGCACCCGGTCCTTCGCCGCCGGGCCGGCGACCGCTGCCGTCGGTTCCTCGACGGCCACGGAGGGACGGGTCCCGTCGGGCCTGCTACCGGCCGTCATGGACATCAGTTGCCGCTGCCGTTCTTGTCGAGGAGCTGCTTGTACCAGTCGCGCAGCTTGTCGCCACCCGAGGACTTCCAGGTGGAGATGGCCTGCTGCACATCGGACAGCTTCTTGTGGCCGCGCACGAAGTCGATCTCCAGCTGCTCGAACTGGCTGGCGAGGTTCGCGTAGCGGGTCGGTTCGACGATGTTCATGCCGTAGGTGGACGTCTTCTTCATGAAGGCACCCATCCGCTGCTGCCACTCGGCCTGCTTGCGGGCGACATCGGGAAAGTCGGGGTGGGCGAAGTAGGGAGCCGGTGCGGCCAGCATCACCCAGGCGTTGATCACCTCGGAGTTGCCCTGGTCGTTCTTGACCGGGACGCCGTCCTTGACCGTGTAGTGGGTGCCCTCGACGCCGTAGTCGACGAGCATGCGCTCCCTGGTGCCGTAGGGCGCTGCCGCGAAGTTGGCCGCGGCCAGCGCGTTCTCCACGGTCTCCTTGGAGGCGCCCTTGCGGATCAGCGACCAGATGCCGGCGGGCGAGGACGCCCACAGCTTCGGGGTGCCGCCGCCGGCGCCGAAGTAGTCCATGCCCTCGATCTCGAAGTCCGGATTGGACTTCGCCTGTTCGGCGGTCTTGACGTACCAGGCCGAGGCGTCGCTGGCCATGGCCAGGATCTGTCCGGCGGTGAACCGCTGGCCCGTGTCGCCGGTGCGCGCCTTGTCGTCGGGATGGACCACGCCGGCGTCGAACAGCTTGCGAGTCCACTCCAGGGCCTCGAGGTACTCGGGCTGCTCGATGCGGTAGGTCAGCTTGCCGTCGTCCCCGGTGTTCCAGCCGAGCGTCCCGGAGGGGCGGACGCCGAAGATGCCCGCCGATACCCAGGTCATGTCCCCGCAGGCGTACACCTTGGCCTTGGCGCTGGTGACGTCCTTGGCCCAACTGAGGAACTCCTCGGGCGACTTGGGTACGGTGTAGCCCTTCTTGTCGAAGATGTCCTTGCGGTAGTAGGGCACGATGGACGACGCGGCGGCGGCGGGCATCGGGATACCGCGCAGCGCCCCGCCGAAGATGGACATGCGCCAGGAGTCGGAGGGGATCGCGGCGAGGTTCGGGTACTTCTTGACCTTGTCGCCCGCCAGGTAGGGGCCGAGGTCCATGAACTTCGCGGCCACCGCGTTCGGGATCTTGCCGACCAGCACCCAGCTGGGCACGACCACCATGTCGGGTATGGAGCTGGAGGCGAGGACGGCGCCGAGCTTCTGGGCGTAGGTGATGCCGTCCTGGTTCTGCCAGGTGACCTTGGTGCCCGCCGCCGCGTCGACCGCCTTGTAGTACGCGCACCCGGTCTTCGGCGGTGTGCCCCAGAGCGGGGACATGATCGTGAAGGGAGCGCCGGTGCCGAGCTTGTGCGGGACCGAGGTGGTGAGGGCCGTGAGGTCGACCTTGCGGGTGTAGCCGGCCGACGAACCGTTCTTCGACGGAAGGTCCGGCTTGGCGACCGTGCTGGGTATGTATGTCGGGATCAGCTTGTCGGCGGCCTTGCCCGACGTGGCACCCTCTCGCGACCCGCTGTCCGAACCGCCGCAGGCGGTGAGCAGCGGCATCCCACCGGCCACCGCTGCGGTGGCGACTGCCGTGGAGGCGAGGAAGCTTCTCCGGCTGGGCCCTGAGGAGGTGCAGGCGGCGTTCGGCGTCATTGCGTCAACCCTTCATGGCGCACCTGGACACCCGGCGGTGGGCCGTCGGCTGCGGTGTCGTGACTGGCAACTGGCTGAGCTGAAAGTCGACATCCCGTTACTACGACGTGTTTTACAGTCGAAGCGCTTCGATGTTTCTGTGAGGTTAAGTGAACTCCCAGGAGCACACAAGGGTCGCTCCAAGATTCATCCGAGGTACTGGAGAGGACTCTCCGTATGCCCCGCTAACGACCTCGTGCATGGTTGGCCGTAGCACGTCGAGGTGTGTGGCGTTGTCGGTGTTCACGCTCGAATGGCGTCGTCGAGGGTGGCGGTCTGTTGG